>NZ_AYOU01000163.1 GCF_000500065.1 Borrelia hispanica CRI
CTTATCATCTATCTTTCTCTCTATAAGTAAATGTTTCTCATTATATTTGTCTTCAAGTTCAGTATATTTATTTGATATTAACTCTTCAACCTCATTAGCCTTATCATCTATCTTTCTCTCTATAAGTAAATGTTTCTCATTATATTTGTCTTCAAGTTCAGTATATTTATTTGATATTAACTCTTCAACCACATTAGTCTTATCATCTATCTTTCTCTCTATAAGTAAATGTTTCTCATTATATTTGTCTTCAAGTTCAGTATATTTATTTGATATTAACTCTTCAACCACATTAGTCTTATCATCTATCTTTCTCTCTATAAGTAAATGTTTCTCATTATATTTGTCTTCAAGTTCAGTATATTTATTTGATATTAACTCTTCAACCACATTAGTCTTATCATCTATCTTTCTCTCTATAAGTGAATGTTTCTCATTATATTTGCCTTCAAGCTCAGCATATTTATTTGATATTAACTCTTCAACCTCATTAGCCTTATCATCTATCTTTCTCTCTATAAGTGAATGTTTCTCATTATACTTGTCTTCAAGTTCAGCATACTTTAAATCAAAAACTTTGTCGCAATCATTATTATATTTATCCATTTTCTCTTTTAAATTTTTTTCTATAATTTCACAGTTATCTTCAATAGATTTAAGAACATCTAATTTTTCATTAATTCCATACTCATACTTTTCAATTTCATCATTAATTGCAGAGGTAACTTTCATCATATATGCATCAAATTGAATTTTCATTTCTTTTTCAATATCAAATTTCACAATATCAAATTGCTCATAAATGCTATTATTATTCTCTTCTATTTTTTTTCTTAAATCTTCTTCAAACTCTAAAATTTCTTTTGATCTTGCATCTACTATTTCAAAATTACGATCCATTTCAGCAATTTTGGCTCTTAAACGATCATCATTATCTGTAAGAATCTTATATATCTCATCTCTAATTTTTGAAATAGCCCCTTCACTCTCAATAAAAAATGTTGAATATCTCTCATCAAAATTATTCTCAACAATTTTAAATCTCTCTTTATAAAGCTCATTTAAAAATTCAGACTTATCCTCAATATTATTCTTAAGCTCATTTATTACGCCTATAAACCTTTCTTTTAATTGAATAATATCATTATCCATGACTTTTCTATAGTCAATTGCCTCTTCGCGTCTCATTTTATATTGATACTCAATTTCTCTAAGAAATTCACCAATCCTTACTTCTTCTTTTTCTACTATATCCTTAATTCTAATTTCAAAGTTTGCAACTTGATACCTAGATACATCAAAAGATTCTTTAAATTTTTCTATATTTTCATCCATATTTTTACTGAGAACATCTATTTTATCTGTTAACCTTCTATTTACATTTTCTATTTCATACCCTATTTCATTTTCTAATTTACTAGCAAGAGTCTCTGAATACCCTCTAGAATCAGATATGACTTTACTATATTTTTCATTAATCTCTCTATTTAGATCATTAAATCTTGAATTAAGAGAATCAATAGTAATATCAATATTTGCTTGGAATGAAGCAATGTCTGTCCTTTTGTCTTTAAGTAAACTATCAACTTCTTTAACAAACTCTTCTGACTTATCTAAAACAATAGCAAATTTTTTAGACAAACTCTCTTCAAGTTCTTTAGCATCCGTATCAAAATGACTCATAATATTTTGTAAAAGCTCATCTGCATATACATTTCCTTGATTTCTAAATTCATCTATTTTTTCAAGATAATAACTCTCAAGTCCCTCAAAAGTAGTCTTTAGATCATTAATTTTTAAAGCCATTTCTGAATCAATAGAACTTATATCCATTTTTCCTGAAGAGAGTACATTTTCAATATTAACTGATATTTCACTCAATTTATCTTGCCAAGTATTAAGCTTGCCATCTATTTCATTATCAAGCATATCTTTTTTACTCAAGATATCTTCCGATATTTGAGTTAAAAAATCATCTATTTGTTTTTGATTATCCATCTTAATTGCAGCAATCTTTTGAACTCTTGTTTCAATAAATTCATCAAGATCTGATCTTAAATTGTTTAAAACATCTTCACATTCAATCTTAAAGTCCTTAAGACTATAATTAAGTTCCTCTATCTTGCGTTTAATCACTTCCTCTCTATTAGAGAAGTCATCATTAAACCCATTAAGCATCATAATAACTTTGTCATGAATTATTTCGGCTTGATTATCAATAAATTCTTTAATTCCCAATAAAACTTCTTCACTATTTTTACTTGACATCTCTTTTAATTCTCTATATCTATCTAATACTGAACCCTCAAAAGTCTCTGTTTTAGATATAACATATTCAAGTCTCTCATTAACATCTTTTTCAAAAGAGTCGATTTTAGAAGAAGCTGATGATAATAATTCTTCACTTGAGATCTTAATATCAAGCAAAGATTTATTTAAAATAATAAGCTCATCTTTCCAATTAGTATGCATATCCATTGCTTTTTTCTGAATATGTTCTGATAGTTCATTAAAAATATTCTCACTAAGCTCTGTTCCCTTAATTCTTTGAGTTTCAATTAAATTTAAAAATTCTTCATTAGCTGAATTTAAATTAGATTTCACCTCTTTTAAATTCAATTCCACTTCTTTTTGCAAATTTTCATATTGCAATTTATTAGCTTCCATTGCCCTTACAAAGTTACCTATCTCTTCTCCATAGTGATTTTTTAAGTTCAAAACCTCATTATCAATATCAGAATTGATACCATTTAATTTAGATTCAAAATTTCTTTTTAAAGTCTCAAAGTTTTGCTCTAACAAAACATTCAGCGAATTTATACCTTCATTGACCCTTTTACTAGTAGTTTCAAAATTTTGATAATCATAATCTGATTTTTCAGCAATATTATTAAATCTTTCATCACATTCAACAGTAAAATCATTAATACTACGCTCAAATTTATCTGCAATACCTTTATATTTACTCTCCAACTGAATTTCCAATTCATTACTTTTTAAATTTAAAGATTCCAAAAGTATTGCATACTTCGAATTAACATTTTCATTTAAATCTGAATATTCATTAACAAATTTTTCATTCAACTCTTTAAGTTTTAAATACAAAACATTATCTAACTTGGAAACTTCATCTTGAATATTTGTATTAATATTTAAAAGTTTTAAATCTAAATCACTTCCAATGTTATTCATTTTTGAAAACACATCTTCATTAAAACTATCAATATCCCCTTTAACTTTTTTCTTAAATTCAAAATATATCTTATTAGAATCATCTTCAAGATCATCAAGCAAGCTCTTAACCCCACTCTGAACACTCTCTATTTTAGAATTGGCATCTTCCAAGCTATAATCTATTCTCTCTCTTATCTCTTTGTCAAATTGATTTATTTTACTATCATATTCCCTATAAATATCACCCACATTAGACTCAATTTGAACTCTAAATTGCTCTAAAATATCTGCAAATTGCTCTTCATATTGCCTCATTTCTTGTCTGATAGTTTCTTCAAGAGAATTCAATCTAGAATAAGTATTGTCCTTAAAAACAGAACTTAAAGACAATACCTCATTGTCTACTAATACCAATTTACCTTCAAGTTCATCTTTTATCTGATTAGAACGACCATCAACATATAAAAAAACTTCATTAAACTTCCGCTGCAACTCTTCATTTAACTTAGTTAAAATAAAATCTTCCTTATCATTAATTTTAGTTTTAGCCTGCTCTATAATAAGATCAAGAGAATTTTCAATCGATTTATACTTAGACTCGTAAATATCAAAAGATTTTTCCATTCCTCTGTTATAATTATCTATGTTAGATTCAATTTTAAGCAAAAAGTCCTTAAACTCATTTTCAAGTTTTTCATTACCTTTATCCAAAATGTCTCTCTTTTTTTCCTCAACCATTAATAAAGATTCTTGATAAGACATAAGATTTTTATCAAGATTATCCATTCTAACACTAAAGTCTTTAATAGTATTATCAAATTTTTCCCAACTCTCAATCTTGATAGATTCAAGATTTTCCTTATTTGTTTTAGCAAATTTTTCAAAAATAGTATTTAATTTAGAATCAACAGAATCAATCTGAGTATTAAAATTTTTCAAAGTCTTTGCAAGTTTATCTACCACTTTACCATCTACTTGAAGTCGCTGTATATTATCCTGCACTTTAAGAGCCATATCATCTAAATCTTTAAGCATAGAATCATGATAAGCAATTTTTTTTTCAACTTCTGCAAAATCATCACTCTTATTTTTAATTTTTTGTTGAACTTCATCTATCTTTTTTATAATTTCTATACTAGAACGTTGATATGCTTCCATATCAACAGCAAGATTATTGATCTCTTTTGTCTTCTCATCAATAAAATCTTCAAGATTATCTTTAGCAATATCAACAAATTTTTTAATTTTATCTAAAGCTCTTGAACGTCTATCATACTGCCTGTAAATAAATAAAATTAAGAAAACCGTTAAAAGATTAACCAAAAGGGTTACAAAATCTATCATAAAATATTTTACCCATACTTATATATTTAAAAGTATATATCTTTGCAAGTCTTTATAATTACTAAAAATAAAATCACACTTCATATCTTTAAGTAATTTTTTCTTAGAAAGATAAGCTGTTTTCATACACAAGCTACTAGCTCCTAAAATATCATATTCATAAGAATTTCCAACATATAAAACATGCTTATTATCTACACCCAGTTCATCTAAAATTCTTAAAAAAGCTACCTTATTTGGTTTTAAATAACCAGTATCTTCTGATGAATAGAGAATATCCCAAAAACTATCATCAATATTTAATAAGTTACTTACACGAGTTGCAATAGGAAAATCTGACATTACTCCTAATTTTATTCCATTAGATTTAAGAAAATAAATCAAATCATGAACACCAGAATACGGTTTAATATTTCTAAATTTATCACTAAAAGATGTCCCATAATATATTTTATTCAATAAAAATTCACATCTATTCTCATTAAAACCTAAATGACTAGCAAGCATACTAACTTGCCTAGACACCAATTCATCTCTACTTGAAGGAACACTTTTCCCTCTCTGTAAAACTCTTATTTCTTTTCTTATCTTTTTAAAAGCCAAAAAAAATCTAATATTCTTTAAAAATTCAGGAAACATTATTAAATTAATACTAATCTCAGGATAAAGAGTTCCATCAAGATCAAATACTACAGCTTTTATCATAATATTTAATTCTTTATCCTTCTTGGTATTGAGACTACAGATATATGCTTAGGAACTTTAACTTTAACTAAATGAACATACGAATTTGGATATCTATCCTTCAATGACTTAATTGAAGTTTCATCATTAATTTCCATTAAAGATACTCTAAAAATCGAATTTTGATCAATAAAAGGAAACAACACCACAATATGTTTATGAAAAATCTTTCCTGGAAATCCATCAATTGTCGTATTAACAGATCCTAAATATATATGACCGGGATCTTTTACAGCTAAATAATATAAAATAAACTCTAAATTATCAACCTTATATCCACGATCTTCAATATACTTTAAAAACCCAATATTATTTACATCAAATTCCTTAATCTTAGATAAATCCAAATCAACATCAACATTATGAAGCTTATATGCAATATTACGCGTCCAATCAAGCCCAAAAAAAGGATCCCTACTAAATTCATGATATTGTGTAAAACCATTACCTCTAACCCCAATATGCCTAACTTTCAGATCCTTTATTTTCAACAGTTTTTCCGTTTTTACCTTATAAATTGAATCTGCAACCCACTTGCTAAATCCAGAACAATTAAACCCTATAGGCTCTCTTTGAGGTTCACCCGTTTTAATATATACCATCTCTCCAAACTCATTCATCGCCCCATCATGTACTTCAAACATTAAAGGAGAAATTTTTAAAAATGACTTCAGATTATCAACCATATTAGAAACATTATCATAAACTTCAAGATATTTAGGATTAAAAAGCTCAAAATCAATAAAATTACCAATATATCTAACTACTTCTATAAAAGAACCAGTAGCAATATCACTAATTTTAAAAGGCAATTTAATATCTTTATGAATCAAAGTATTAATTAAATAAAAATCAGCATTGGAATACACATTCCCTGCTTTTATTCTAATAAAAGTATCTGATCTATTGAGAAAAAATATTTTCACTTGTTCAATGCCATGTTTCCCAACTTTAATTACATAAGAACCTGGAAAAATATACGATATACCATTTTTTCGATTAAAAAAAGAATAGTAAACATAATCTCCCACTATTGAATTTGACACTTCAATATAATAATTATCTACAATATGATATTTTGTTGTCTCTATCTTAATAGCATTATTACTTGAACTAAAATAATTTGAATAACTTGATCTAACACTAAAATCATAGAAAAAATTTTCAAATGCAAAAAGACTTAGATTACCAACCATTAAAAATAAAAATATATATCTCACTTTAGTTCTCTTGTTTTCTCTCTAAGTTCTATTAAAATTGGAACATTATAGTAACCAATTTTACGAATATTATTTACTAAATAATTATAATAAGAATTTGGGAAATTGGTTATCTTATTTGCAAATAAAATAAACTTAATAGGATTAACACTAACCTGAGTTATATATTTAACTTTATATGAAGAATTCAAATGATAATCCTTAACCCACAAATTTAACATCTTATTTAAATCAGAAGTATTTATTTTAAGATCAAGTTGCTCTTTTAATTTAATTGTCTCCTTAAAAAGGTTATCTACCCCCATCCTATTATGCACAGATATTTTTAATACAGGAGAAAAATTTAAAACTGGAAAGAAAAATTTAACACGATTCTTTACAGCCTCAAAATAACCGCTTCTATATTTTACAAGATCCCATTTGGTAAATACAATAATAATTCCTTTACCTCGCTTAGCTGCATAATGAGCAATTTTTTTATCTTGAGATGTTAAATCTTCATTAACATCAACTAATAAAAAGACAACATCCACCATATCAATTACTCTTAAAGCCCTACTTACAGAATAATGTTCAATAATTTCATTTACTCTTGCACGTCTTCTTATTCCAGCCGTGTCAATAAGTTCAAATGTCTTAGAATTCCTCTGAAACTTTGCTTTAATAAAATCTCTTGTGGTGCCAGCCACAGAAGACACAATAGAAACCTCATCTCCTGCCAAAAAATTAATAAGAGTAGACTTTCCTGAATTTGGCTTACCTATAATACCAATTTTAACATCAATATGCTCATCATCTGACAATTTACCTACTGAATCTTTTAAAAAAATCCTTAAATCATTAATTCCCTTTCCATGAGTTGCACTAACTAAAAAACTCTTCCTAAAACCCAATTTTTGAAATTCATAAGCTAAAATTTCCTTATGACTACTATCCACTTTATTTAATATTAAAACTACTTTATCACTATATTTCCTCAATCTATCAATAAGTTCATAATCTTCTAACAATATCTCATTCACATCTAAAACAAGTAAAATTAAATCCACACTATCAAGCAAGCCTATAACTTTATTAACCACAACCTGACTAAGTTCATCCTTTAAAAGCGTAAATCCACCAGCATCAATCAAATAAAACTTATAAGAATTTACTTTACAGATTTCTCTTACTAAATCTCTAGTAACCCCATAAACTTCATTCGTAATACTTCTATTTGAACTTAAAAGCTTATTAAACAAAGTAGACTTTCCAACATTTGGTCTGCCAACAATAAGAACACTGCTATAATTTTGAATTTTAGAACCAATCAAAGCCAATCTACCTCTTCCTTTATGTGGATATTTATATTATAATAGCAAATATTATAGTTTTATGCCAATTACAAGCGGATATTCAATTGATAAGAAAAAAAAAGAACAGTAGGCGCAAAACAAGCAACTTCAGTCAAGTAGATATATTTTTAATATTGTTTGCCATATTTTTAACGGCAATATGCTTATTGCTAATAATCAAAAGCTCACTACTTAACAACATATTCAACAATGAACAAATTAACAACAATTTTGAACTGCTCAAGACAAAACCTAAGGAAGTAGAAGTAAAGATAGACAATACAAAAAGTGAAAATATAAAAATGCTTAATAATGAAAAATTTTTAATAAAACCGCCCGAAATAAAAAAAATCAAAGAAGAGCTCCAAGAACAAGAACACAAACATTTACAAAATCAAAAAGAAGTTAAACTATACTTCATTAAAGTCACTTCTGAAGGACATTTTTTAAAACAAGGTGTCAAAAGAAATATTCATTACGATAAAAATATTCTTGAAAAAACATTAAAAGCACTATTGAATGGACCAAATGAATATGAACTTAAAAATAATTTTCTAAGTCTAATTCCTATTAACACCAAAATATTAAATTTAAGTATTAATGAGGGTATTGCTCATATTAATTTATCAAAGGAATTTTATGAAAATAGCTTTGGAATAGAAGGAATAATTAACCAAGTAAAACAAATTATTTCAACATGTCTTGAAATTCAAGGTATCAAAGGAATAACTTTAAACATTGAAAACAATCCAATAATCATTGAAGATTTAAATTTAAACTTCTCAGGAATACTAGATAATACAAAACTTGCTAAATATTAAAATCAATATCATCAAGAAATGCCAATGATTGCATCAAATTTACTCCACTATTTCTAGAAACTAAAAACATAAATTCCTGATTCCCCTTGCGACCTTTAGTTGTAAGTTTTAATATGCCTTTAATTTGTAAATAATTATCATAAAACTTTTTAATCACCTTATTTAATATCTCATTTAAATATCTATGTTCAACTATACCATTAAAATCTTTGATATTTAAATCTAAATCTTTAAGCTCAAATTGAGGCTTAACAAGCGCAATAATAAGTTTATCAGAAAGTTTATCAATTAAATTTGCACATATGCTGATTACAGATCTAAAAGACACATCAATAACGGCCAAATTAGGTTGAATGTCAAATTTCTTAATATCAAAAATATTAGTTCTCTCAAAAACTTTAACTCTTGGATCAATTCTTAATTTATAAGAAAGTTGATTCAATCCAACATCAACTGCATAAATTAATTTTGCCCCTTCCTGCAAAAGACAATCCGTAAAACCACCGGTTGAAGCACCAACATCAACACAAATTTTATCTTTAACCACAATCTTAAATATCTCTAAAGCCTCAAAAAGTTTATCTCCCCCTCTTGAAACAAACTGTTTAGATTTTCTCTCAACCAGCTCTATCTTACTATTTTTTAATATTAAAACTTTAGGATTTTTTTCCTTGTGAGAATTAACATACACTCTACCTGTTACAATTAAGATTCTCAATTCATCTCTTGTGAAACTTGGATAATTCCTACAAAGAACATTGAGCAAACTATTTTTGTATTCTCTCAATTTTCAAAGCACGTCCTGTGTATAAATGAGAAGTAATAACAACTCCCTGTATAATCACATCTTCCTCAACAGTTTCTGTTCTTAAAGAAATATATTCAAGTAATCCTTTAAGAGAAATTTCAGGATTAAAGCCTATGACAGAGTTGAAACTACCAGTCATACCAAGATCAGTAATATAAGCAGTACCCTTATCCAAGATTCTCTCATCGCAAGTCATTATATGTGTATGAGTACCAACAACTCCCGTTACCAATCCATTTAAAAAATATCCAAAACTTTCTTTTTCATAATTACTCTCAGCATGAAAATCAACAAAAATCGTCTTAACTTTATTCTTAATCATATTTATAACTTTTTTTACATTTTCAAAAGGATTTTTCACAATAAAAGTCATTCCTAAAAATCCTTGAATATTTATAACAGCAACTTTTTCACCCTTGACATTCAAAATACAATGACCATGTCCTTCAAGTAAATCTGAAAAATTATTTGGTCTTAATATATATTCCTGTTTATTTAAATATTCTCTTATACTCTGATCAGCATAAATGTGATTACCCGTAGTAATCACATTTACACCTGTTTTAAAAAGATTTTCGGCTATCTCTGGAGTAATTCCAAAACCACCAGAAGAATTCTCTCCATTAACAATTGTTAAATCTATATTATACTTATCCTTAAGACTCTTAAGATGAAAGAAAATCCTCTTAAGTCCTCCATTTCCTACAATATCTCCAACTATTAAAGTCCTAATAACATCACTATCTTGCATATTCAATAACCCGGGTCTCACGAATAATAGTAACTTTGATCTTTCCAGGATATCGCATTTCAACTTCTATCTTCTTTGCAATATCTCTTGCAAGCATAGTAGCTTTCTCATCATTAACCAACAAATTGTCAACAATGATTCTAACTTCACGACCCGCCTGAATTGCATAACACTTTTGAACACCCGCAAATCCATAAGCAATCTCTTCAAGTCTCTTAAGTCTTGTTATATAATTATTTAAACTCTCACGTCTTGCGCCAGGACGCGATGCAGAAATAGCATCAGCTATTTGAACAACTATAGCCTCAAAGCTCTCAGGTTTTATTTCATTATGGTGTGCAGCAATAGCATTAACAACAATATCACTCTCACCACAGCTCTGAGCAAGTTCAGCACCTGTAATAGCATGTCCCTCACTATTCTCAGAAATACTTTCCATTCCTTTTCCAATATCATGTAAAAGACATGCCCTTTTAACAACAACAGGATCTAATTTCATCTCTTTAGCTAAAATTTCTCCAATTATAGCTGTTTCTTTTGAATGACTTAAAACATTTTGACCATAGCTACTTCTAAAATAAAGCCTCCCAAGCCCTCTAATCAATCTTTTATCAAATCCATGTATATTTAAATCAAATACTGCCCTTTCACCTTCTTCAAGAATAATATTGTTAATCTCATTAGTAACACTATAAACAATCTCCTCAATTCTAGCAGGATGAATTCTTCCATCTGAAATAAGCCTCTCAAGAGTTCTTTTTGCTACTTCTTTTCTTACTGGATCAAAACAAGATATCACAACAGCCTCTGGAGTATCATCAATAATAATATCTGCACCTATTAATGTTTCAAGAACCCTAATATTACGTCCTTCTTTACCAATGATTCTACCTTTCATCTCATCATTAGGAAGTTCAACAGAAGTTACTGTAAACTCAGAACTAACTTCTGTTACTATGCGTTGCATAGTAGATACTAATATATCTTTGGCCACTTTATCTGCTAAGAGCTGAGCCTCTTGTTCAGACTTATTAATAATGATTTGAGCATCTCTTTTAGATTCATTCTCAACCTTTTCAATTACAATCTTTCTTGCTTCATCTTTTGTAAGACCAGCAATATTTTCAATTTTTTTAACAAGAGATAATTCTTTCTCACGTATTATTTTCTCTTTCTGTTCAAATTCTTTAAGTTTAAAATCAATTCTACTTTGTTGTTTATCAAGGGCTGCTATTCTTTTATCTAAGGTTTCTTCCCTCTGTAATAACCTTTTCTCTAAATTAAAAACCTCATTTTTTCTCTCTCTTATTTCCCTATCTTGCTGGTTTTTATCTTTAAGCATCTGAGCTTTTGCATGTGAAATAACTCGTTTTCTTTCATTTTCTATTTCTAAGATTGCTTCTTCTTGTACCTTCTTTAGTTTTTTATCTAAATTTAATAAAGAAAATCTACCTAAAATAATTCTTATTATAAAACCTAATATAATACCTAGGACACCAGCAAGAATAGAAGAAAAAGTAATATATGACATACAATTACCCCCTATTCCACCAAACAAATAAGTATAAACCCTTTAAAAGGATTAACTTAATATGTAAAGAATATTACTTTTCTTCTAAGGTTTTATCAACTAGTTCCAGAATTGCCATTTCAGCTGCATCTCCATACCTTTGTCCTAGCTTAATAACCCTAGTATAACCACCCTTTCTTTCTTTAAAGATAGGGGAAATTTTAGTAAATAATTTATTAAGGATATACTTATCATGTATAAATTTTGATATTTCTCTCCTATTATGCACGCTATCAACTTTGGCTCTCGTAATTAACTTTTCAGCAAATCTTCTAACCTCACTTAATTTTGCCTTAGTAGAAGTTATCCTTTCATGCCTAAAAAGAGAAATTACCATATTCTTTAAAAGCGCCTTTCTATGACTTGATTTTCTATCTAATCTATTAAATCCTACCTTAGTCTTCATATAAAAATGATCTCCCTTTTAATGAGATATTTTATCGTGTTTACCTAATACTTTAAGAGCTTCTACCTTAGACATTCCCAAAAATAACCCATAAGCATTAAGCTTTTCAACTATCTCTTCTAAACTCTTTTTTCCAAAATTTCTTGCTTTTGAAAGTTCTACAGGACTCTTGCTAATAAGTTCCCCTAAAGTCTTGACATTTTCCTTAATTAAACAGTTAAGAGATCTAACAGACAAATTTAATTTTTCAACATTCATACTAAGTATGTCAGAATCTCTAAATTCAGCATAATCAACAGAATGAATCACTTTATCTTCAAAATTAACTAATGGAAGTAAAAATTCTCTTACAACAGAAGCTGCCTTTTTAATTGCATCCTTAGCACTAATTACACCTGTTGTCCAAATTTCCATAACAAGTTTATCATAATCAGATCTCTGTCCAACTCTAGTATCTTCAACAGAATATGTTACTTTTTCTATTGGAGAGAATATAGAATCAAGAGCAATAGTATTAACTTCTTCTAAATATTTTGCATTTTGTTCAGAAGAAACATATCCTCTTCCATAATTAACTTGAAATTCAAAATCTAAATTTGCATCACTTGAAAGTGTGGCAATAACTAAATCTTTATTAAAAACTTCAACACCTTCTCTCTCAAGATGACCTGCTTTGAAAACATTATTATCTTTTCCATTAACAGAAAGACTTATTGTTGTATTTGTAACTCCCTCATCCAACTTTAAATGAACATTTTTAATATTAGCAATTACTTCAAGAGTATCTTCCATAACCCCAGGGATTAAATCAAATTCACTTGAAACAATCTTTAAAGACTCTTTCTGATTAGATTGAATTCTCATAGCCGAAATAGCATATCCCTCAATAGAAGACAATAGCACACGTCTTAAAGTATTTCCAATAGTCACACCAAAACCTTTCTCAAAAGGATATATTATAAATTTTCCATAAGAGCCATCATCCTCTCCCCTTACAAATTCAATCCTATCAGGTATAGTAAAATCTTTTAAAAGCTTTCCTAAAGACATTAATAGCTCCTCTAACTAAACTCGTCTGGTTTTTTTGGGTCTACACCCATTATGTGGTATTGGAGTAACATCTGAGATTGACTTAACAATGATACCTGATGATCCAACAGCTCGTATGGCAGATTCTCTACCAATTCCTGGACCTTTAACAAAAACATGAACATAATTAATACCAAAATCCTTTACCTTTCCTAAAGCTGCCTCTGCGGTCATTTGAGCAGCATAAGGGGTTGACTTTTTAGCACCTTTAAAGCCCATTCCGCCTGCACTTGCCCAAGCCAAAGTATTTCCTTTTATGTCTGACACAGTTACAATTGTATTATTAAAAGTAGCCTGTATATAAACATTACCCTCACCAATACTTCTTTTTACCTTTCTTTTATTAGTTGATACTTTCGCACTCAAACTTCTCCCTCCTCTATCAATAAAACAACTTTATTTAGCAGCTATCTTTTTATTAGCCACAGTTTTTCTCTTTCCTTTCCTAGTTCTTGCATTAGTTTTGGTTCTCTGACCTCTTAAGGGTAACCCTTTTCTATGTCGAAGTCCTCTATAACATGCAATATCCATAAGCCTTTTAATAGACATAGCTAATTCACTTCTAAGCTTCCCTTCAACAACATAGTCACTCTCAATTACCTTTCTAAGCTTATTAACTTCTTCATTATCTAAATCTTTAGCTCTCTTTTCTGGCAAAATACCTGTTTTTTTGCAAATTTCTAAAGCTCTAGCTCTTCCTATTCCATAGATAGAAGTAAGAGCAATTTGAAGTTGCTTATTATTTGGCAAATCTATTCCTGCTATTCTAGCCATTTTTTCCCCTTATTTTTGTCTTTGCTTATGTTTAAGATTATCACAAATAATTCTTAAAACACCTTTCCTCTTTATTACTTTACATTTTTCACAAATTGGCTTGACACTAACCCTAACTTTCATAAATCACTCCTAAATTTTCTGTAAAAATGCATATTTCTTACCAGTTCCACGTGACAATCCTTGAGTCTTTAAATATGCATCAATCTGAATTAATGTATCAAGAGCTACTCCTACCATGATAAGCAACGAAGAACTACCCATAATTCTTGAGACATCATAAGGAAATCTAAAAATATTTTGCACTAAAAAAGGAATAATTGCAATCATGGATAAAAAAATAGAGCCTGAGAATAATGTTCTATTCATAATTTTATCCAAATAAGCTTCCATCTCATCTGCCTTGATACCCGGAATAGTACCACCATTCTTTAGAATATTATTACTTATATCTTTTGGACTTAATTGTATTTTTGAATAAAAATATGTAAAACCTATTATTAAACATACGTTCAATAACGTATAATAAATTCCATTAGGCCTTAAATAAGATAAAATTTGTCTCGAGAGAACAGAAGTACCAGCAAATCCACTTAAAATTTGCAAAGGTAAAGTAATAAGCACAGATGCAAAAATAACAGGCAAAACACCTGAAGGATTAAGCTTAATTGGCAAATACGAACTAACAGTATTTTTTGAATTTGCCCTAGCATAATGAATAGAAATCCGTCTTTGTGCCTTGTATTCATATATGATTAATATAACAACCAAAATAAAAATACTTAACACTAATATTACAAAAACAGGATTGATATTTTGAGATGGATCTCTCATACTTTGAAATAAATTAAATAAAGCTGCCTGCAATCTCACTACTATCCCTGAGAATATTATTAAAGACACACCATTTCCAATTCCTCTCTGATTAATTTGTTCTCCAAGCCATAAAAGAACAAAAGTACCAGTAGTAACTGTTAAAATAGCAACAAAAATATATCTATAAAAAGGTATATTCAATGCCCCTGGAATACTCTTAGCATAAAGACTAGTAGCATATCCTTGAGCCATTGCTGCAACAATAGTTAAATATTTCGTATATTTTTTTATTTTCTTCCGTCCATTATCCCCTTCTTGCATTTTTTTTAAAGAAGGGAAAGAATAAACAAGAAGTTGAATAATAATTGATGCTGAAATATAAGGACCTATGCTAAGCATAAATATGGAAAAATTACTAAAAGCACCACCTGAGAAAAAATCAAAATAATTAGTAATTGAAAAATCCGACTGAGATTTAAAATAACTTCTAAGAGCCACAGGATCTATTCCTGGAATTGGCAAATATGAACCCACTCTAAAAATAAATAGAATAAATAGAGTAAATAAAAATTTGCTCCTTAAATCTTTAATCGTCAATAAATTTAAAAACAAACCTTTCATTTCATTACCATTCTAGATCAATTTTATACTGCAGCCAATTTTTGTTGCCAACTCTTCAGCAGATTTTGAAATACGAGAAATTTCAAAATCTACCTTTTTAGTAAGCTCACCATTAGCTAAAATCTTGATATTTTTTTTCTTTTTATTTACAAGCCCTTTTTGCAATAAAGTATCATAATTTACTAAATCACCAGCCTCAAACTTTCTATCTATATCACCAAGTCCTACAATCTCATACCTTATCTTATAATCATGATTAGAAAAGCCTCTCCTTGGCAGTCTTCTATAAAGAGGAGTTTGCCCTCCTTCAAAGCCAATTCTTGGCGAACTATTTCTAGCTTTTTGTCCTTTTTGTCCTCTACCAGAAGTTTTACCAAGACCAGATCCTGGACCCCTACCAACAATTTTTTTAGATTTATTAGCCCCCAAAGGTCTCTTTAGCTTAATCATCTGTCACCTCACTTATAAAAACCATGCTAATTACACTATTAAGCATTCCCTGAAGAGATTTATTTAAAATATGAATTCTTTTATCTCCTATTCTCTTTAGACCTAAAGCCTTTAATGTCCTCACTTTATTATCCAATTTTCCAATAAGACTTCTCCTAAGTTCAACTTCTATCTTAATATCGCTCTTAGCAATAACTTCTCTATTATGTTCCATTCTTTTAATAAAAGCCTTATTTTTCAATCTAGACCTTGCAGCTTTAAATCTAATTTTCTTAAGCTGAAGTCGCAATTTTCTCTTAATCATACACTAACTCCATAACGTTCTTAAAGTCTTACCTCTTATATGAGCTATTTTCCTAGCATCTAACACTAACTCAAATGCTTTAAAAGTTGCTTTTACTACATTCATAGAATTATTTGAACCAAGAGATTTACTTAAAATATCATGTACTCCCAAAGCTTCCATGACAGCACGAACAGGCCCACCTGCAATAATACCAGTACCTTGAGTTGCAGGCTTAATTAAAACCTTAGCCTTCTTAAAATTTCCAATGACCATATTAGGAAGAGTACCTTTTTTAATAGGAATGGCTTTTAAATTTTTTCTAGCATTTGTTAAACTTTTCTTTATTGCATCACTAGCATCATTAGCCTTGCCAAAACCCCAGCCAACCTTACCCTCACCATCACCAACAACCATAAATGCAGAAAAAGAAAATCTTCTCCCACCCTTTACAACTTTAGTAACTCTATTTAGTGATATTAATTTCTCTATTTGCTTTTTATGAACTTGAGATTCCACTATAATTCCCCCTAAACATCAATACCAGCTTCACGCAAAGCAGTTGCAAAACCTGCAATAAGCCCATGATATTTATAACCATTTCTATCAAATATAAGCTTACTGATATTTTTATCTTTTAGTCTTTTTGCAAGAACTTCACCTAGTTTCTTTACATCACTAAGATTTTTGTTCAAACTAAGCTCCTTTTCAATAGTAGAAACACTTGCAAGAGTATGACCTACTATATCATCAATGACTTGAGCATAAAAATATTTATTAGACTTAAAAATTGTAACTCTAGGTCTATCTGAGACACCAAATCCAATTCTATCTCTTATTCTTTTTTTACGCTTTATATTTCTTTTTTCAGCTTCTTTCACTTTTTTCATAAAAACTCACCTAAAACCTATTTCTTTACTCCTGATTTTCCTACTTTTCGTCTGATTACTTCGCTATCATATTTAATTCCCTTACCTTTATAAGGCTCTGGAACTTTTAAGCTTCTAATCTCTGCAGCAACTTGGCCAACCCTACATTTATCTATACCTTCAACAGCAATTTTAGTATTACCATCAAGGCGAATATTAATTCCTTCAGGAATTACATATTCAAACTGAGTTGAGTATCCCAAATTAAAAAACAAACTATTACCTTGTTGTTCAACCCGATATCCTATACCATTAATAGTAAGAGATTTTGAAAATCCATCTGATACTCCCTTAACCATATTAAAAATCAAGCTTCTATAAAGTCCATGAAAAGCTCTTGTCTGTTTATCATTCAAAGCTCTCTCAACAATAATATTGTTGTCCTCAATTTTAACTCGAATGCTACTCTTTATCTCTTGACTTAATTTACCCCTCTTGCCTTCAACTGTTATAAAATTATCCTTAATATCAACTTTAACAGAATCAGCAATCTTTATAGGAAGTTTACCAATACGTGACATATTTACCTACCTCTTAACCTTACCAAACTGAGCAGATTAGCTCACCACCTACTTTATTATCTTTGGCTTGCTTACCAGTAATAACACCTTTTGAAGACGACACTATTAATATGCCATATCCATTTTTGATTCTTGGCATATTTTTATATGAAGAATACACTTTTCTCCCAGGAGTTGAAATAGCATCTATTCTATTTATAGCCGGATTTCTTTTACCATCATAGTTCAATATTGCCTTAATAAAAGAAATACCCTTTTTATCAAAAATATTATAATTTTTAATATATCCTTCTTCCTTAAGAATATCTAATATAGATCTATTTATTTTAGACATCTTTAAATCTACAGACTCATGTTTCACTCTGCTCGCATTTCTTATCTTAGTTAACATATCTCCCACTGAATGTGTAACAGCCATAAATTCTCCTTACCAACTTGACTTTGAGACACCAGGAATTAATCCTGCAGATGCATGATTCCTAAAACATATACGACACATACTAAAATCTCTCATATAGCCCTTAGGACGCCCACATAACTTACACCTATTTTTTTGTCTCGTTTTATATTTTGGCTTTCGTAAGGCCTTAACTATCATTGATTTTTTAGCCATAAATAAAAACTCCTTTAATTACTAAATGGCATACCAAACTTAGCAAGCAAAGCTTTACCTTCCTTATCGTTTAAAGCCGTGGTTACTATTGTAACATTCAACCCAGATATCCTCTCTATTTTATCATAATCTATCTCAGAAAATATTATTTGCTCTGCTATTCCAAAAGAACAATTACCATTCCCATCAAAAGCATTACCATCTATACCTCTAAAATCTTTAACACGAGGCAATGCTAAATTAACCAGCTTATATAAAAATTCATACATCATGTTACCACGAAGTGTAACTTTAGCACCTATTTCTTGACCTTGCCTAATCTTAAATCCAGAAATAGCCTTTTTAGCCTTTGTCCTTACAGCTTTCTGTCCGGTAATCTGACTAAGTTCCATAACAGCTGAATCTAAAAGCTTTTTATTCTTAACAGCATCACCTACACCCATAGAAACAACAATTTTTTCTATTTTTGGAGCTTGCATAATAGATTTATATTGAAATTCACTAACAAGTTCTTTTACAATATTATCTCTATAACGCCTCTTCAACTCAGGAATATAACTCATAATCTAAACATTCTCCCCATTTTTTTTAAGGTATCTCTTTTTCTCATTATTCTCAAATTTAATTCCTAATCTCGAAATCACACCATTAGAAAATAACATCACATTTGAAATATCCATAGGTGCTTCCTTATCAACTATCTTTCCTTTCTCCTGAGGCGTTCTTGCCTTTATAACCTTCTTGATCATATTACAAGACTTAACAGTAACTTTAAACTTTTTTCTATCTATGCTAGCAATTTCACCGACTTTACCTCGATCTTTACCACAAAGGATCTTTACTTTATCACCAACTCTCAACTTTGTTTTCATAAATAGCCCCTTATATTACCTCTGAAGCCAAAGAGACAACTTTCATAAAATTAGCATCCCTTAGCTCTCTTGCAACAGGTCCAAAAACTCTCTTACCTCTTGGATTCAAATTAGCATCAAGTATAACACACGCATTGTCATCAAATCGAACATAAGTTCCATTCTTACGTCTTATCTCTTTAGACGTTCTAATAATTACAGCTTTATGCACATCTCCTTTCTTAACAGGAGAGTTGGGAATTGCTTGTTTTACAGCAATAACTATTATGTCTCCAACCTTAGCATATCGCTTCTTGCTACCACCAAGAACTTTTATGCATTGTGCTATTTTACCACCTGTATTATCAGCAACAGTTAAATATGTCTGCATCTGTACCATTATTAATCTCCTCTATCTCTGTATTTCTAATATAAAAATAATCGAAATTATTTTGATCTCTCCAAAATTTCAATAAGTCTCCATCTTTTCTCTTTACTAATAGGTCGGGATTCAACAATTTTCACTTTATCACCAAGTTTCGACTCTTCTCTCTCATCATGCGCCTTAACTCTTCTGCTAACTTTTAAGTATTTATGATAGATAGGATGCATTTTCCTTTGAACAATCTCAACAACTACTGTCTTACTCATCTTATCACTAACAACCTTTCCAATCAGTTCTTTCTTATTTTCCCTTGCCATAACACTTAAACCTTCCTAATACCTATTTCATATTCATGAACTATTGTATTAAGCCTTGCAATATCTCGCCTCAGCTCTCTTTTTTTTAAAGGATTCTCAACATGCCCAACCACAGTCTTAAATCTTAAATCCATATATTCCTTCTTTAAAGTTAATCTTTTAGCTTTCATATCTTCAAGAGTAAGATCTTTTAAATTTTTCAACATAACTCACCTCAAATCTCGTCTTACCACAAATGTAGTCTTAACTGGAAGTTTAGAACTAGCAAGCATCATAGCTGATTCAGCAAGTTCTTTAGGTACCCCAGACATTTCAAACATAACGGTACCAAGTTTTACAGGAGCATTCCAATGATCAACTCCTCCCTTACCTTTACCCATCCTAGTTTCAGCTGGCTTTTTAGTATAAGGTATATCTGGAAATATTCTAATCCAAACCTTACCTCCCCTCTTAACCCTACGAGTCATAGCAACACGAGCTGCTTCAATTTGCCTTGCAGTAATAAAATCTGCCTCAAGAGAAACTAGCCCATATTCCCCAAAAGATATTTTGTTACCCTTCTGAGCCTCTCCAGAAAGTCTTCCCCTTTGTTTTTTCCTATATTTAACCTTTCTAGGACTTAACATTTAACGCTCCTTAAAATCCTAGACATCAGAATCATTTTTCTTTTTAAAATCATTCTTAGATCTAGATCCAATTTCTAATTTCTCTTTAGAAAATTTATCGTCATTTACAACCTTTCTACTCTTATCATCGATTTTACCCTTATCAAAACGCTCAACCTTATCTTTTGAAGGTTTCCTATTAATTACTTGTCCCGCATCTGAATTGAGCTGTTTTCCCAAAATTTCTCCCTTAAACAACCAAACTTTAACACCAATAACACCATAAGTTGTATAAGCCTCGGCAAAACCATAATCTATATTCGCTCTAAGAGTATGCAAAGGAATTCGTCCTTCTTTAACTTCAAAACTTCTAGCAATCTCAGCCCCACCAAGTCTACCTGAAACTTTAATTTTTACACCTTGGATACCTTTAGAAATAGAAGACAAAAGTGAAGATTTTAAAAGTTTCCTATAAGAAGCTCTATTTTCCAATTGTTTTGCTATGCCATTAGCAACAATTTGTGCATCAAACTCTGGCTTCTTAATCTCTTTTATTTTAATATTAATTTTTTTAGATACCTTTCTAGTTAACAACTGACCAATTTTTTCAAGATTAGCACCTTTAACACCAATAACAGAACCGGGTCTTGGAGTAGAAATTACTACCGTCACTCTTTGAAGATTATTTCTAATTATTTCTATATCAGAAATATCAAATTTAATTCCTTTAAGAAATTTCATAATTTCTCGTCTTATCAAGAAATCCTCGTGAAGAATTTCAGAATATAATTTCTTATCAAAATACCACTTTGATTTCCAATCCCTATTAATTTTAATTCTTAAACTGTAAGGATGTACTTTTTGACCCATATCCTATTCTCCACCATACATCTTTTCATAAACTTCAACAAAAATATGACAACTTCTATTAATAAGCCTATCTGCTCTACCTCTAGCTCTAGGCCAAACGCTTCTACGCTTTCTCCCATCATCCACCATAACTGTTTTTACAAATATCATATCTTCAGAAAGATTTCTATTATGATACATAGCATTTGACGCTGCCGATTTAACTACTTTTCCCAAAAGTTTAGCTCCTTTATTAGGCATAGAGCACAATATTGCAACAGCTTCGTTATAAGGTTTGCCTCGTATATTATCAGCTATAGGTCTCACCTTTTTCGGAGAAGATGGCAAATTTTTGCCCTTAGCAGTATATTTTTTATTTACAAACATAAACCTCTATTTCCTCCCCTTCTTATCTGATTTAGCATGCCCTCTAAAAATTCTTGTAGGTGAAAATTCTCCAAGCTTATGCCCAACAAGATCCTCAGTAATATACACAGGAATAAAAGATTTCCCATTGTAAACAGATATAGTAAGACTTACCATTTCAGGAATTATTGTTGAGGCCCTAGAATAGGTTTTAATTACAACCCTTTTCTCTTTACCAGAAGAAGCTAAAACTTTCTGATAAAGACTCTTTTCTATAAAAGGTCCTTTTTTAATAGATCTTGCCACTACACACTCCTAATTATTTCTTCTTTTGACGATAAATTTATCTGAATACTTATTCTTTTTTCGAGTCTTATATCCCTTAGCTGGCTGACCCCAAGGAGATACAGGATGTCGACCACCAGAAGTTTTACCTTCTCCACCTCCATGTGGATGATCTATAGGATTCATGGCAACACCTCTAACCTTAGGTCTTCTACCAAGCCACCTACTCTTACCAGCCTTACCAATAGAAACATTCATATAATCTTCATTACCAACTTCTCCAAGAGTCGCCATGCACTTCTTAAAAATCATTCTCATTTCACCTGATGGAAGTTTAACTGTTACATAATCTCCATCAGAAGCAATAATCATAGCATATCCACCAGCACCTCTTACAAGCTGTCCACCCTTTCCAATATTAAGCTCAATGTTGTGAACCATCTTACCAACAGGAATATTTTCAAGTGGCAATGCATTACCAATCTTTATTGGGGCATTTGGACCACTCTCTAAAATATCGCCAACCTTAACTCCTTTTGGAGCAATAATATACCTTTTGTCTCCATCTCTATATACAAGCAAAGCTATATTAGGGCTTCTATTTGGGTCGTACTCAATAGCTGCAACTCTAGCAGGTATGCCAAATTTATCTCTTCTGGCAAAATCAATTTCTCTATAACGTCTCTTATGTCCTCCACCTCTTCTCCTAACACTAATTCTTCCAGAAGAATCTCTCCCAGCCCTAGATACCTTCCCTTTAGTTAAAGACTTCAAAGGGTCATTACCCTTACTTAACTCATCAAAAGACAAAGTTGTCTTATAACGCAAAGACGAAGTTTTTGGCCTATAAGTCTTAATCCCCATATTTTTTCTCCAAAACCACTAAAAAATATCTATCTTATCTTCTTTTTTAAGATAAACATACGCTTTTTTCCATGAAGAAGTTTTCCCTTTGCCAATAGGATAACCTTTTCTTGAGACAACTGTTTTAACCTTGCTCTTAACATTAAGCAAATTACATGATATTGGAGTAACATTAAAAAGCTCTTTAATTGCAGCACCAATTTCCTTCTTATTTGCCTGTTTTTTAACTTTAAAAGCATAAACATTCATATTTTCTCTTTGAATATTAGTCTTCTCAGTAAGCATAGGCGAAATTATTATATCATAAGCTTTCATAAATCATCCTTACTATCCATTTTATTTAACATAAAGCTCATTAAGCCCATTAATAGCAGATTCAAGAGCTATTAAATTTTTAGTATAAAATAAATCAACAACCCTAAGTCTATTAAAAGATAGAATCTTTAAATCTCTTATATTCTTTCCTGCTCTCTTAAGCATCTGATCATCATTACCCAATAAAATCACTGTTTTTCCATTATTTTTTATAAAATTCTTTATTATTAAAGCAAGCTCTTTTGTCTTTCCTGACTCAATAGTAAAATTTTCAACAACTTTAAGTCTATCATCCACAGATGCACATAGACTTAAAACAGATTTAAAAGCAAGTCGTTTAACTTTTTTTGGAAGCTTATAACTATAATCCCTTGGCTTTGGCCCCAAAGCTATACCTCCACCAACCCAAACTGGATTCCTTTTAGTTCCAACTCTAGCACGTCCCGTACCTTTTTGTTTCCAAGGCTTTTTTGAACTACCTCTAACCTCAGCTCTAGTCTTAGTTGAAGCTGTTCCAACTCTAAGATTAGCTAGTTCATTATTAATAGCATTATATATAGAACCATAACTAATATCTATATTGAAAACTCCATCATCTAAATCTATAGTTCTAAGTTCTTGTCCATCTTTAGAAAAAACTTTTCTTTCCATACTAAATACCTACTTTTTTTGCCTTTTTAACAATAACAAAAGAACCCTTAACTCCTGGCACAGCTCCTTTAACCAAAATGGCTCTTTTTTCCTCATCAATAAAAATAATTTCAAGATTCTGAATAGTTTGTTGTGCGCCACCCATTCTACCAGCCATTTTAGTTCCCTTAAAAGTTCTAGCAGGTGTAGTAGCCTGACCTGTACCACCAAGATGCCTATGAAATTTAGAACCATGAGAAGATGGACCACCACTAAAATTATGTCTCTTCATAGCTCCCTGAAAACCTTTGCCCTTGGTAGTACCAGTAATATCTACATATTTAATCTCCCTAAAAGCATCAAGACCAACCTCATCACCAGCATCATAACCTTTAAGCCCTTTAAATTCTATCACATATCTTTTAGGTTCAATATTTTCTAATTTTTTATATTGACCTTTTATAGGCCTTGAAATTTTAGAACCCTTAAGATCGACAGAACCCATTATAAGAGCATCATACCCATCTCTCTCCACTGTTTTTTTGCCTATAACATAATTGGGTTCAAACTCTATCACCGTCACAGGTATCACAATTCCATTGCTTTGAAAGACCTGCGTCATGCCAACTTTTTTTCCAATCAATCCGAACATTAAAACACCTCAAATTCATAACTTAAAAATCTATTACTGTTTAATATCAACCTCCACTCCTGCAGGAAGCTCCAATTTCATCAAAGAGTCCATCAAAGCAGAAGTAGGCTCTAAAATATCAATAAGCCTCTTATGGGTTCTCATTTCAAACTGTTCTCTTGATTTTTTATTAACATGAGGAGAACGCAAAACAGTATACTTCTTTATTTTTGTCGGCAAAGGAATTGGACCTTTAATCTGTGCCTTAGACTTTTGAACAGCCCTAACAATAGACTCAGCACTCTGATCTAATATCTTAACATCAAAACTAAAAAGCCTTACCCGTATCTTATCTTTAGTAATCAATTTATTCTCCTAAACTTTAGAGACAACAAAAATCTCTAAACCCTACACTATTCCAATATTTCCAGAATCCTTCCTGAAGCAACTGTTCTACCGCCCTCTCTAACAGCAAATTCAACATTTTTATCCATCGCTATTGAAGATATAAGCTCAACAACAATATCAACATTATCTCCAGGCATAACCATCTCTTTACCTTCTAGACTAACCATACCTGTAACATCCGTTGTTCTAAAGAAAAATTGAGGTCGATATCCTGAAAAGAACGGCTTATGTCTTCCACCTTCTTCTTTAGTTAAACAATATATAGAAGCCTTAAATTTCTTGTGAGGAGTAATCGTACCAAGAGCAGCAATAACTTGACCTCTCTCAATATCTTTTTTGTCAACACCTCTTAATAAAAGACCAACATTATCTCCTGCTTCACCTTGTTCAAGAATCTTTTGAAACATTTCAACACCAGTAACGGTTGTCTTTCTGGTTTCTCTAATTCCAACAATCTCAACTTCTTGCCCAACCTTAATAACACCTCTCTCAATACGACCAGTAGCAACTGTACCACGTCCAGAAATAGAGAAAACATCTTCAATAGCAAGTAAAAATGGCTTATCAATATCTCTTTCTGGAAGATCAAAATAATTATCCATAGTTTCAAGAAGTTCTTTTATGCATTTTGTAGCCTCAGGATCATCAGGATTTGACATAGCTCCAAAAGCTGAACCTTTTACTATTGGTGTATCACCAGGAAATCCATATTTCTCAACAAGTTCTAAAACCTCAACTTCAACAAGCTCCACAAGTTCAGGATCTGCTAAATCCAATTTGTTTAAAAACACTATTATTTTCTTTATTCCCATTCTTTGTGCAAGAAGCAAATGCTCTTTTGTTTGAGGTTCTGCACCACTATCAGCAGCAACCAATAATATTGCAGCATCCATCTGAGCTGCACCTGTAATCATGTTTTTAATATAATCAGCATGCCCAGGACAATCAACATGAGCATAATGTCGATTTGCAGTTTCATATTCAATATGTCTAGCATTAATTGTTATTCCTCTTGCCTTCTCTTCAGGCGCATTATCAATATCCTCATACTTAAGAGCTTTAGCATCCTTATTTACCTTTGAACAATAAATACTAATAGCTGCTGTTAATGTTGTCTTACCATGGTCAACATGCCCTATTGTACCAACATTCATATGTGGCTTTGTTCTTTGAAAAATTTCCTTAGCCATGAATCACCTCCCAAAAATTTGCACTCTAAATCTTCATCTATTCTTCAAAATTCTTAACTTAAGAATTCCAATTTGTTCCTTTACTAAAGGATAATAACATTATATAAAATAAAACCATTATTAAAAAAACATATTTTCTTAGAAATTGACCCGATTGCCGTGTTTTTCTAAAAGAATTCTTAACAACTCCATTAGTGTACACATTATTCAAAATATAGTCAATATATAATATATTAATATTAGCCCATAAAACAAAATTGGACAATTAATGATATAACTAAATTATTAGAATGCAAAATATATCTAAGATTAATATTAAAGGTTAAGATAATACAACCCTATGTTACGATTTCATGTAAAATACAAACTATTAAAGAATAGCATAATATTCATTTTTTTTATAAATATCTCATGCATCAAAAATAATGATGTCAAATCAAAAGAAACAGGTAGAGAAATTACTTATATTGTTAATATAAAGAAAAACACAGAAAAAATTAAAATTGTAAGATTTAATACTAATAAAAAAAACAAATTAATTATCACTCTTAAAAACAATAAAAAAATAGATATAAAGCAAAACTCACTAGCAATCTTTAAAAAAGGCAATAAAACCGGTCACATAATTCAAGAAGGTATCAAAGCAGGAGAGGAAAAAACATTTAAATTAAACATCAATGTCAACAAGCAACAAAAAAATATATTTTATATCTTTATAAAAGAAGATTAATCTTAAAAAAATTACTTTTTAACAAAAACCACAATACAACTTCACATATTACTCTTATTACATCTATGTCCATATCTAGTGAAAGTTAAAAATAACAAAATAATTAAAGCCAAATAGTTTGAAATTATAAAAGCATAACCTAATGAATCTTCCAAAATTCCAAAATATTGCAATATAAACACAGTCGGTAAACGGATAATCCAGAGACGAATACAAACAACAATCATAACCAGCTTTGTCAGCCCTGAACCTACTAATACACCTAAAAAAACTTGTTGCAAACCAAATCCAACAGTTCCAATAACTGCCAATAATAAATAATCATTGGCATATCTAATAACTTCTAAATCAAATGTAAAAAGCGATATTATAACATCTTTAAAAGACATGATAAACGATGCAACGGTAAGCATTATTACTAAAGTAACAAAAAACCCTTTTTTTAAAATATCTCCTACTCTCATTATATTTTTTGCACCAAGATTTTGTCCAACAATTGAAATAATTCCAGTACCAATACTCATTCCAGGAAGCAGTAAAAAAGAAATAATATTATTTACCATGCCATAAGCAGCCAAAAATTTAGAACTAATTTGAATTACAATATGATTAAAAATCAAAAAAGATAAGGAGGCCATAACTTGACCAAAAGCTACCGGCAATCCCAGACTAATAATTTTTTTTATTACATTAATATCTGGAATAATATCTTTAAAATGCACTTTAAGTCCACAATTTAACCTATAGGTAAAAAAAAGATAGGACAAAACTGTAATTAATTTCGATAGAAGCGTAGACCAAGCAGCACCAGCAATACCTAAACCCAAAGTAAACATCAAAATTGGATCAAGAAAAAAATTAATAATATTTGCGACTAAAATTAAAAACATCGCAACAACGGTTTCTCCTTGAGAATTTAATATATACACAACGGAAATACTTAAAAACATCACGGGTATTGCATAAACTATAACATAAAAATATGACCTTGTAAGTTCTTTAAGTTCACCCCTTACACCTATAAGTTCTAAAATAGAATCTATAAATATAAAAATTAAAATTGCAACAAATAAAGAAAATACAAAATTTAAAAAAATTAACTGCCCAGCATATTTTGCAAATTTAGAAAAGGTTTTCTCTCCAATAGATCTAGACATTAATGACACACTTCCTGTAGCCATCCCCATGGCAAAAACCATAATAAGAAAATTAATAGGACCAGTAAGAGACAATGCTGCAAGAGGCATAGCACCAAGTTTTCCAACATAAAACATATCTACAAGTTCATAACAAGATTGAAGAAGATTGGTTACCATAATAGGAAAACTTATAAACAGAAATACTAAATACAAATTACCTTCTAATATTAATTTTCTAATTTTTGTTTTACTTGTTGACATAAAAAATACCTTTCATCCTATTATACTGGCAAATTATTAATTTTATAAAATTAAATATTTGTATCTTACCTTATAAAATTAATAAAAGAAATTATATAACCCACAAAAAATTTTTTCATACAAAAGCCAAACACAAAAATTGTTAAAAGTAATTTAATATTATAATGATAACTAAAAATTATTTAAAAGATAAAATCAATTTATTAGGCAAAACTTAAATATAAAAATAAAATTTTTATTCATCTCTCACTCTTTTAATTTTTGCACCAAGAAAGCTCAACTTAGAAACAACATCTTCATATCCCCTCTCAATTTGATAAATATTATGAATACGACTCTTCCCCTCAGCACAAAGAGCTGCAATAAGCAAAGACATACCCGCTCTAACATCAGGAGAAGATACATCACTTCCCTTAAGAACAGTTTTTCCTGTAACTACCACACGATGAGGATCACAAAGAACAATTTGAGCTCCCATTTTAATAAGTTTATCTACAAAAAACATCCTTGATTCAAACATTTTCTCAAAAATAAGCACAGTCCCTTGAACTTGAGTTGCAGTTACTATCATAATACTCATAAGATCTGTTGGGAAAGATGGCCATGGACCATCATCAATCTTAGGAATATGTCCTCCAAAATCCAACCTTACTTTTAAATACTGTTTTTCTTTAACATATATATTTTCATTGTCATATTCAAAATCAATACCAAGTTTTGAATATACATGCTTTATTAAAATAAAATTACCAGGATCAGCCTTATTAATTTCAAGCTCACCTCCTGTTAATGCAGCAAGACTAATTAACGAACCTACCTGCATAAAATCAGCACCTATCCTAAATTTAGCTCCTCTTAATTTCTTAACACCTCTTATTTTAAGCAAATTAGAGCCAATTCCAGAAATGTCAGCTCCCATCAAATTCAACATATTACACAAATCTTGCACATGTGGTTCACATGCAGCATTCATTATCACAGTTTCTCCAAAAGCAAGAACAGAAGCCATAATAATATTCTCAGTAGCTGTAACTGATGCCTCATCCAAAAACATTTCAGCCCCAATTAAACTATCTACCTCTAAAACAATACGTTCATTCTCTATCAACCTAGCACCAAGCTTACCAAGACCATAAAAATGAGTATCAAGACGTCTTTTTCCAATAACATCTCCACCCGGAGGAGCAATATCAATTCGCCCACACCTAGCAAGCATAGGTCCTACAAATAAAATTGAAGCTCGAATTAAATCCGTCAAAGAAGAATCTATTTCTGTTTTCACAACACTTAAAGCCTTAATTTTAAGGATATTACCATCCCTTATAACATCAACTCCTATGTCTTCTAAAATTTTTAAAATAACTTCTACATCTCTAATATTTGGAATATTCTCCAAAATCACTTCTTCATCTGTAAGCAATGCTGCTATCATGCAAGGTAAAGCCGCGTTTTTATTGCCACTCGCCGTTATTTTTCCACCTATTTTAAAACCACCCTCTACAAGATAGCTATACATTATTACCTCCCAACCAAATAAATTTATATAAAAAACACTTAAAAATCAAAGTAACATTAAATATCAGTACTATTTGCAATACTACTGTCAAAATCAATATATTCCCTTATAGCCTCAACAAAAACAGCTTTACCATCATCAATATCAATTATAATGCCATTAAAACCAAGCCCATTCCACGATTCAGTAAATTTATTATTTAAAAAACCTTTTAAAAATTTATCTATCTCAAATACAGCAGAATATCCAATAACACTATCTAAACTTCCAACTCTACCAAGATCGGTAATAACTGCAGTATTATCAAAAATTCTAAGATCTGCTGTTAATATTCTCTTACCAATACCCAAACAAGCACTGACTCTAGACTTGAGATAAAAAAACATAGCATTAACTTCGGCTGTGGTATTAGAATCAAAAAGCACGATTATATTATCAGTAATCGACTTAATTCTTTCATAAAAATAATCAAAAGTAAGAAAAGGATTATTAAAATTATATTTTGTAATTCCTGTCTGTCCCACAAGCCTAAGCACAGCAAGTTTAGTTCCATTTATATTATAAATAAAGTAAGAATAACCTTTCAATCTAGCAGGGCAATTTAAAGGTTTTAAAATAAAATTATACCTATCAAGTTCATCACTAAGACCAGCCCTTACAAACGCATTCTCTCCTAAAGTTAAAACATCAACACCATACTTCTTTAACAAAAATGCATGTCTTTTACATAATCCCCTAAATCCTGTAGTAAAATTATTACCAGATATAACAAAATCAATTTTCTTTTCTTGTTTAAAAGAATGTAAAAAATTTTTTATCACAAAAACGCCAGGCTTACCTACAATCTCTCCAGAAACCAAAATCCGCAAACTCACAAAATTTTTCTCCTACTTATCCATATCAAAAAACTTAGAAATAATATTCTTAAAAATAACACTTGATAAAAAATAACTTATTAAAATTGCAATAAAAACCATCACAATAATTAAAACACACTGAAAAATAGGAGAAACTATAATAGTTAACCTTGAAACAAACAAAAACTCAAGAAAAAAAATAAAAAACATTAAAGATAAATTAATTAATGAACATAAAAAAAAATATAAAAAATTCATAAATTAATACTTTTATCTTTAGTAAATAAATCATAAATTATAAACATGGTCATCCCAACAACAACATAACTATCTGCAAAATTAAAGGTTGGCCATCTCTGAAGTCCAAAAATACCAAAAAACTTCACATCCAAAAAATCCACAACACCCAAAGGCCTAAAAAGCCTATCAATAATATTTCCAATACCACCAGATAAAATCAAAATAAGAGCAAACCTCGATACTTTGTTATTTTCTCTTAATGAAAAAGAAAAAACAAAAACTAAAATAATAATAGGAATTATAAGAAAAAATAAATTTTTTAAGCTAGAATCAATATTAGAACCTAATGAAAATAAAACACCGGTATTTCTTACATGTATTATCTTAAAAAGATCTCCAAAAAAAGATAGATATTCGGTTCCAAGCTTAACATAAGTAACAACTAAATATTTAGACCACTGATCAAAAAAAACTAAAATAGAGATAAAGATCAAATTACTAACTAATCTGTTTCTATTTATATTCATATTAAATCCTTATAAATTGGTATCTTGTAAAATAAAATCAACTTCTAATCCTCGTTGATTTCTTAAATATTCCATTAATTTTAACAAACCAAACGTTTCGGTAAAATAATGACCAGCAAATATCAAATTTACACTCCTCTCTTCAGCCAAAGAATATATCTGATGAGAAGTATCTCCAGTTATAAACAAATCAATATCATATTCTAATGCTTCTTCAAAAAAAGAATATCCAGAACCACTAACAATAGCCACTCTTGATACGGTCTCTTTAAATTTCTTATAAAAAAGAATATGTTTATTATGGGCTTCAATCCTTTTTAAAATTTCAGAAAAACCAAACCCAGCAATAGAAATAATACCCAAGTTAATACCTTTATAATTTGCAAAGGGAATAGGATTATGAAATCCAAGAAAATCAGACAATACTTTGCTATGAGAATAAATAGTATGAGCATCCATTGGTAAATGAACACAATAAAGCGATAAATCATTATTAATAAGCCATTTCACTTTATCATAAATACCAGCAATAATTTTCTCTGATTTTGACCAAAAAATACCATGATGAGTTATTAAAAAATCATAACCCTTTACTTCTCTTAAAGTTGCCATACTTGCATCAACAGCCAAAGCAACCTTTTTAACCTCAAGCTCCAAATTACCAACTTGAAGTCCATTAAGACTTTTATCAATATCCTTATGATCATTGACTTTAAATATTTCATCCAAATGAAATGATAATTCTTTAACAGTCAAACTAAGTTCTCCAAATTACAGCATAACTCCTTTTACCTCTAAATTTTCTATGAGAATAAAGATTACAATTGCAATAAGTACAAAGACCTGAATCCTCAACTTTTAAATTAAAATTAGAAATTAAACCTAAATTAAAATTAACATTATCAAAATATATTTTATCATCCTTTTTACAAAAAGACATATCCAACAATTTTTCACTAAATTTTAAATTTATTTTTGACACAAATTCTGATGAAACTTCATAACAACATCCTCTGTTATAAGGTCCAAATATAATTCTCAAATCTTCAAAATTTGAACCCATATCTTGAAATTTAAATAACATTTTTAAAATAATAAGCTGAAAACTACCCTTATACCCACTATGAGCAAGTCCTATATATTTTTTTGATTTGTCAAATATATATATAGGAAGACAATCCGCATAATAAGCAAGAAGAGCAACATTACAAGAAGAGGACACAAGTCCATCTCCCTTTTGAAAATTAACAAAACCATCAGTAACTTCATAAACAATATTGGTATGTAATTGCTTTAAATATTTTATTTCTTTATCCTTTGGAATAAAACTTAAATTATCACTACTAATATTTTTTATCTCTAAATCAAAAGGTTTTTTAGTATAAATCAACTTCACACTAGAATCTACCTCAAATTCATAATAAAGTTCTCTCTCCAATACCTTCATAATCTAAACTCTTCACCAAGATAAAGTTTTTTAGCCTTCTCACTATTTATAATATAATCAACATTCCCCGAATCAAGCACTTGTCCTTGATAAATAATATAAGCTCTATCTATTATATCAAAAGCATCTCTTACATTATGATCCGTAATTAAAACACCAATATTCTTACTCTTTAAAATCCTGATTATATCTTTTATATCTCCAATAGCTATAGGATCAATACCTGCAAAAGGTTCATCAAGCAACAAAAAATATGGACTTACAGCTAAAGCTCTAGCTATCTCAGTTCGTCTTCTCTCTCCACCTGAAAGTGTATAAGCCTTTTGATATTGTATTCGTTTAATTTCAAAATCTTTAAGAAGATTTACAAGTTCAATTTTACGTTCGGCTTGAGATAAATCTTCTCGTCTCTCAAGAGCAACTAAAATATTATCTTCAACTGTAAGTTCCCTAAAAATAGATGGCTCTTGGGGCAAATACACAATCCCCAATCGTGCCCGCTCATACATATTAAGTTTAGAAACATCATGATTATTGATTAAAACACGCCCATCATTGGCTTTAATAAAACCTACAATAGTATAAAATGTGGTGGTTTTTCCTGCACCATTTGGCCCAAGCAAACCTACAACCTCACCCCGATGAACATCAATAGTCACGCCATTAACAGCTACTTTCTCGCCATACTTCTTAACAATATTATCTGCCTTAAGAACAATATCAGTAACTGCGTTAAGACTAAGTTTTTCTTTAATTGATTCTATTCTATTTTTCCTGTGGAGGAACATCTTCCTCCACTTGAGTAAATTTACCTTCAACATCACCCTCAAGATTATATTTTTTTGTTTCCGTATTTAAAACTATCCTTGAAGCAGAATAATAATTATCATCTTGATAAATAACGGGAACACCCTCAAGAACAATTTCTTTTTCTTCCTTATTATAAATTCCATTCTCAGCTCGTGCAAAAATGTCACCTTTATATATCTTAACAGAATACTGCATAATATAAACACTTGTCTTACGACTACCTTCAATCCTTTCAGCCTTAACAACAAGTTCATTTTCTAAATCCTCAAGTTCAACACCTTTTTGAAGATAAAAATTATCTAATTTTCTATTAACAAATAAAAATTGTGATTTCACATTCATTTTATTAGTATAATCTTCATAATAAACATTACCACGAGCCTCAATATAAGAACTCCCCTCCCCATAAATTTCAATCTCATCAGCTCTAAGCTTAAAATCAGAAGAAATCACCTCAGGATTTCCCTTTAAAATAATCCTTCTATAAAGAGGAGACAAAATACCATGAGAAAAATCAGCTCTAAAAGTAAACTCACTCTTTTTTTTTGAATTGTCTTTTTCTTTTAATTTTGAAGAGTCATCCAAACCGTTATTACTCTGTGCATAACCAAATAAAGAAATACAAATTAAACAAAGAATTAAACTTTTCACTTCACAAGCCCTTCAATACCAGAATAAAAATAAAAATTATTACTCTTGAAAAAATACGAAAAACCCTTTCCTGTTATATTACTCTCATCAAATCTAATAAATACTAACTCATTTGGAGGAGAAAATAACTTTTTCTCATTATCTCGCCATAAAAGTCTATTGGTATTAATTAGATAGTAATTATTCATATCTTCTATCTTCAATTCCACAGAATCTTTCATATCTAAATCTTTAGTAACATGAGAACCTTCTAAATTACTAAACTTACCCGAAATTCGATTTTCCAAGGCATGATACAAAAATCTTCCATTTTCAACTTTATAAAGTTTATAATAATTAAAATAATTAAAACTTAAAGCTTCCAATATGGTTTGTTTCTTCCCGCCCACAATGTTATGATAGCTAATTTTTAATATTTGTATTGTAGGGGCTTCTTTAGCAGCACCTGTCCTATTAGAATATTCCTCATAATTAAAGGTACAATTAAATAACAGTAAAAGTGACAACAAATAAAACAAAGCATATCCTATCATACAAGTCCCTAAATAAATTTATACAAAAATATCTCCAAATTATCTCAAATTCCAAACACTCAATATATCTCTTATTCATTAAATTGAGATAATCACTATTAATAAAACTTACACCTAAGAATTTCACAATACAGACACAACATATAAAATCCCTACTTTTCTTGTAAAGGGCCTTATGGCTATTAACAAGTACTATAATAATTATGCAATACTACTAAAAATTTTTCACTAAAATTTCTCTTATGTTCCCACGTCCAATTGGATTTGCATTAATCAATCTTTTAGAATCAACAAAAATAATATTGTAATTTTTATAAAGCTCAAGACTAGATGTAGTATTAGAATTTGAAAGCAAAAATTTAGCTCCTTTCTTATCTATCTTGTCACAAAAACGTAATAGTCTCTCATGCATTGAAAAATCAAATCCATATTTATTATAGCTCGTAAAATTACTTGTTTTTGAATAGGGTATATAGGGTGGATCAAGATAAACAAAATCATCTTTTTTAATAAAATTAAGCAAACAAAAAAAATCTAAACTTAAAACTCTAACTTCTCGCAAAAGTTTAGAAGCTAATCGTAAATTTTCAATTTCATAAAGATTAATCTTTTTATATTTACCAAAAGGAGTATTAAATTGTCCACTACCATTTTCTCTGTAAAGACCATTATAACAAGTTTTATTTAAATAAAGAAAAATACACGCCTTTTCCAAATTAGTTAAATTTGCATTATTAAAACTATTCCTTATATCAACATAATACTCCTTAGTCAAAGGAGCATTATTATACTTTTCGATTCTTAATAAAAAATTATTTAAATTATGGGCAACTTCCATATAAAAATTAATCAAATGAAAATTTATATCATTAATAATTGAATTTTTTAAATTCAATGCAAAAAACAATGCCCCTCCACCTATAAAAGGTTCAATATAATTATTAAAAGAAAGAGGAATATTATTTAAAATAGGGTTCAATAAATTTTTCTTACCACCAGCCCATTTCAATATAGGCCGTATCACAACACTCATAATCAACAGCTAACAATAATAATGTTCAAACTCATCATCTCTTTTATAAGTAAAAATTTCATCTTTGGTAAACCAGATAGGTATTTCACGATTTGCATCAATAATACTTGCAGAAGAATGAATCACATTATAAACTGCAAAATTTTTTTCATTTGCATAATTAAAACTATGATAAGAAAAATCACCTCTTATTGTCCCAGGTACAGACATCTTAGGCTCTGTAGAGCCACAAAATTTTCTAACAACTTCCACAGATTCAACACCCTCAATAACAAATGCAAAAACCGGAGAACTCATTAAGAAATCAATTAAAGACTTCCAAACAGACTCGCCATGCCTTTCAGCAATATCATCATACAAATAATGTTCTTCGGCCATCTTGCGATCAACCAAAACCATTTTAGCTGCCACAATTTTTAGTCCTACCCTCTCAAATCTAGAAACAACATTACCAATTAAACCTCTTCTAACCCCATCAGGTTTAACAATACATAAAGTTTTTTGTATTAATGTAGACATAAACAACCTCCCAATGTTTTTAATACAATGCAAATTAATAATAAGATATAATTTATTTAATTCATGAATATGTATTCAAAAACAACCTATTTTAAAATGCTAATTTTGTGCAATCAAAATCAAAACTAAATATATCTCATGAGCACTTTATTATAAGTTCAAGTAATTTAAAAACACACTATTTATATTAACTTATATAAACAATTTTAACTATTAGTTATAAATTAAAATTCTAAACTAACTACAAACACAAAAAAGCATTCAAATGCATTATTTAAAAAGCTATAAAAATAAACTATTTTGCAAAAATGACTTAAGAACAAATCACATTTTAAGTCTCGAACGTAATGCCCTAAGAGTAGTCACTTTATCTGCATTACTAATACTACCCCCAGCAGGAAGACCAGATGCTATTCTTGTAACATTAATATCTAAGTCCTTTAAAAGGTGACTAATATAATTTGCAGTTACATCTCCTTCAATACTAAATTCAGTAGCAATAATTACTTCTTCTGCTTTTAACAATTCAATATAAGTCTTTAATTTATCAAGATTTAATTCATCTGGTCCAATATTTCTTAAAGGATCAAGATGGCCATGAAGCACAAAATAAAATCCATCATATTCCTTAGTAGCCTCAATAACTTCCAGATCTTGAGGCATTTCTACAACACAAATTACACCTTTATTTCTATTTAAATTCGTACAAATATCACAAAATTCTTCTTCAGCAAAATTGTAACAATTTTTACATTTTTGTATCTCAGAATGAAGTCTAATTAAAATTTGGCCTAGCGCTCTTGAAAAATTTTCACCGGTATACAAAATATCATAAACCATTCGTGTTGCTGTTTTTTTTCCTATACCTGGAAGTTTAGAAACCAATTCAATTAAATCTTGTATAATCAAACTTTAAATCCCAAATGGAATAGAACCCATTGTTTTTGATTTTATTTCTTCTTTCACTTTAAAAACAGCATCATTAAAAGCAGATTTTATCATATGTTCAAGTGCTTCATTATCCAAATCATTAAAAAAATCTTCTTTAATCTCAATTTTTTTCACAACAAATTCACCATTCATTTCAACAATAACAACATCACTTCCTGCCCTACCACAAACAACAATTTGCGATATTTCTTTTTTAATATTATCAATATTATCTTTAAAATTTGACATATTTTTCAAAAAATCTAATGGATTTACTGCCATATTTACTCCTTTACCTCACTTGCTCCAAAAATGTTTTTGACTCTCAGCACCTCATTATCAAACTCATCATCATTATCCTTAAATTGTTTCTGAAATATAACATTTAATCTAGGAAACTCTTTACAAAATTCTGCCCTTATTTCATTCTGATAAGCCTGTAGTTGATTATATTCAAATCCACTAAAAATTTTATAATAAAGCACCCCACCATCAATTAAAACCTCTCCAGAATACACTAAAGTTTGAACATACTTAGATACTAAATAAATAAAAGTTTCTTTAATTCTATCATTATCATCTACCTTATCAAAATTATCCTTTGTTTCTATAAAAATTTTATCAATATCATCATCTTCAGAATCACAATGAATATCAGACTTTTGAATCTTAACTTTCAATGGTATCTCTTCTTTAATAGCATTATCTGGTTCTATAAAAGGCACATCACTTAGCTCTGATTTTAAATTGACATCACAATCTATTTTATCTATATCACAATTAATTTCATTTAGTGCTTTAGTTTCAATATCCTGAATTTTCTTAATTAAAAGATGATTGGGTATATAATTTTTAAGTCTAAGTATCTTAATAAAATTAATCTCAATTTCATATTTAGGATTTATCGAAAATTGCAAATCTCTATAAGTTTCAAGTAATACACTAATACTTCTCTCAATATGTTTTAAATCAAAATTTAATAAAGATTCTTTCAAACTTTCAAATTTAACACCAATAAACATAATATTTTTGATGTCCAATTTCAAAAATAATATTTCTCTAAAAAATTCAATTGCATCAAGCAGAAATTGCTCACATGAAATCCCTGTTAAAAACACAGTATCTAAAATACTAAGTAATTCTTTTAAATCATCATTAAGAATGCTTAATGCTAATTTTTCCAAGAACTCGTCACTGGTTAATCCCATCTTAGATCTGATTTGATCAAATTTTATATCAGAATTACTCAATGACACAATTTGATCAAAGAGAGTATAGGCATCTCTTACGCTACCTCCACTCTTATAAGCAATCCACTTTAAAGCTTCATCCTCATACTTAATGTCATCTTCTAAACAAACACATTTTAACATTTCATAAATTTTATCTAAAGGCAAAAGCCTAAAATTAAAATGTTGACATCTGCTTTTTATCGTATCTGGAAGTTTGTGTACCTCTGTTGTTGCAAAAATAAAAACAATATAATTTGGGGGTTCTTCTATGGTTTTCAAAAGAGCATTAAAAGCAGAATTTGAAAGCATATGAACTTCATCAATGATGTAAACTCTATACCTAGAATTGGCAGGAGGAAACATTATTTCTTCTTTAATTTGCCTAACATCTTGAACAGACGTATTTGAAGCACCATCAATCTCAATAACATCAAGACTATTATCGTTATCAATAGATTTACAATTAAAACATGTACCACAAGGCATAATTGTTGGGCCTGCTTGACAATTTAAACATCGAGAAAAAGCTCGTGCAGAAGAAGTTTTACCAACTCCTCGTGGTCCTGAAAATATATAAGCATTTGCTATCTTATTATTTTCTATTGAATGTTTTAAGGTTTCAACTACAAAATCTTGTCCTTCAAGAGAAGTAAAATCTCTGGGACGCCTCTTAATGGCAGTACCCCTTGCAGATATCATTCCATCCCCCATACATAACAATAATTTTACTTAAACCTTAAATTAAACCTAAATTAAAAAACAAAAAAATTTATTTTATATAATGACAATATATATATAATATAACAATAATACCTATTTAAGTATTATTTTATAAAAACATACTTACCTATTTAAACAAAATAAATTTATCCTAAGATTACACGCACTCATTGAGTAATCACTTACCGCTGCTACCTTCCAGTCCTGACGGGATTAGGTAACACTCAATAGTGCGGATCCTAGGAACCGGAGAAAATGGGATTCGAACCCATGATACACTCTCATGTATACACGCTTTCCAAGCGTGCGCCTTCAGCCACTCGGCCATCTCTCCAAAACTAATACTTTCGTGCCCAAGGGGACTTGAACCTCTGACCTTCAGAACCGCAATCTGATGCTCTATCCAGCTGAGCTATGGGCACAAACAAACATTTAACTTCAATTGTAATAAAAATTATTATTTATTACAATAAAAATAAATTTATAACAAATAATCAAAAATACTCTTAAAAGTTAATAATAATTCATTTATAAGAAAGGAGCAATAAATGACATCTAAATTTTCAATTATCATAACAATAATTTTTTTAATAACAATAGCATGCACCAAACACGACAAAAAAACAGAGAGTGCTGAAATCAATATCGAAACAAAAATTATCAAAGAAGATATCAACAATGAAGATAACATTATTTTTCATATTGATGCTCAAATTCCCACTATAGAAGGAATAGAATTTGGGTTTGAAGAATTTATAAAAAAATGGAAAAATGATAAAATCGAATTTTTCAAAACAATAAAAGAAAAAAAAGAGCCCCTTGAATCTTTCTATTATTCTGATTTTGAAATATTTAAAAACCCAAATCTCAACATAACATCCATTCTATATAATCAATCTCAAGCGGATAAATATGATGCAAATGTCCTTACAACATATCATTCTATTAATTTAAGAGGAAAAGAAAAAATAGAACTTGCAGACATCATTTCAAAAGACCAATTGGATTCTTTGATACAAGTATTAAGAGAAGAAGTAAAAACAAAATTTCAAAAAATTGCAACTCATTATGACAATAAATCCTCATTTGAAATAGAATTTGAAAAAATTTTTAAACAATATCAATACTATTTTAAAAACAATGAAGTTGTAATTTTCTATAATCCATTAATAATAGGTCCACACTCAGATGGAAAAATTGAATTTACATTTCCAATAAACAATAATTCTGAAGGTGATATTACTAAAAAGAAAAAAACCGACTGTCCAATTTGTTCATAACAAAAAACACAACGGAGAGGGTGAGATTCGAACTCACGGTAGGCTACACCTACGACGGTTTTCAAGACCGTAGCATTAAACCACTCTGCCACCTCTCCTAGAGATTATTATATTCATAAAGTAAAGAAATCTTTATAAAGACAAGCTCTAATAAAAATTTCTACGGAGAGAATGGGATTCGAACCCATGGTCCCCTTTTTAAAAGGACAACTTCTTAGCAGGAAGCCCCATTCGACCACTCTGGCATCTCTCCTTAACCCATATTAATACATAGTATATTAGAGCCATTGCAATTGTCAACAAAAGAAACTATTAAGTCTAATAATTGATCTTAAAATCCTTATAAGCTTCAATTAAATCCTTAATTTCCTTCATTGTAACACTCAACTGAGCTTGAGTAAATTCATCTGATAAAATTTCTTTAGTAATCTCAATCTCATTATTACTAGCTCTAAGTTCAATATGCTCATCCTTAACTTTCCAAATATATGGACAAAGTCTAGTATAATAATCAAATACAAAAACAGGCTCTCGTAAATCTAAAGAATTATCAACAAAAAACAAATATTCTAATACCCACTCACCCTTTAAAATCATTGCACATTCATTCAATAACTCTTCAATTAAAATATCTTCTCTAAACTCAAGTAAGTTTAAAAATCTAGAATAAGTATTAGTATTCATTACACAAAGTTTTTTCATATAAAAATAAGCATCTTCAAGTTCACGATTCCTTAAAAAAAATAAAAATGCATAAAAATAAACCAATTCCATATCAGGATAATCGGACAACATTCTATCAATAGCTTTCTTAGAATCAAAATTTAAAAGTTCTATTGTCGCAATATGCATATTATATATAGTATAAACATTAGGAAAACTTAAAATAGATTTTACATAAGACTTGGTAGCCTGTGTCATATTCCCTATTTTATGCAAAATAGTTGCCCTATTATGCCAAATATATTTAGAGTAATTTGAATCTGTTAAAAATTTCTCAGAAAGCTTAATTGCACTACCAATCTCTCCCATAAAATATAAATAATACATTAAATAATTCACAATAAGCGAAAGATTAACATTTAAAAAACTACCATCTAGTTTAAATGGCCTAATACTCCTAAATGCACAAGTATTATTTAAAAACCAAGTATTCAATCTAATAAGGGCATTATCTTTATCTATACCTGTAGATTTAATAAGCATATCTAAAGCATCATCTCTATTACCTAACATTTCAAGCAAAACAGCAGCATTATTAAATGCCTGGATTAAATTAGGATATTGCTTAATAGATGTTAAAAAACAATTTAAAGATTTCTCATAATTTTTAAGTCCAAAATAAAAAACACCAAGATTATAATTTTGAAAATAACTTAAATTACATTCATCGCTTTTAAATTCACCATCATATAAAAGCTTAATTAAAAAACTATATTCGCTTAAAACAGGGTAAGTATCCAATACATATAAAAGTGCTTTATAATCCTTTAACCTAAAATAAAGTAAAGATTTAAGAGACAAAGAATCAAAACTATCATCAAAAACATCCAAATTCAAAAGTGCATTCTTAAAATCACCCTTTTTATAAAGCTCCAAAGCTTTTTCAAAATTAATACTATTCATATTGTTTAAAAAACTCCATAGGTCTAACAGAAATTTCTTTTGAAAAAGACTCTTCATTCACACTTTTATCTAGATTATAAGAAGCAACACTAATATAATAAAGCCTCCCATTTTCAAGTCCTGTAATTTTAAAAGAAGTTTGATTACCAACATCAATTGGAGATTTTAAAATATTTCCTGCATTACCATGATAATTCCCAGGACTAACACCAATATAAATATAATAGCCACCAATATTACTACTAATAACAGGAAACCATTCAATCAATATTTCACCTGATCCTGGAACAGCTTTTGTAATTAAAGGAGGAAAAGGTGCAGATTCAGGTATATACGTCACAACCATGCTATAAAGAGATGGGCTTTCTATAGGATTTCCACTTGGATAAAACTCAACCTTAAATTGAATATATTTTGATATATCAAATTTGGGTAATCCATTCTTAGAATCAAAAGGAATCCAATCTCCTGTTAAATTCCTTTTTATCTCTCCATTTTTATCTATCTCATAAAAAACCTTATTATCCAACCTATAATAATAAAAAATATCTGTATCTTTTGGCTTTAAACTATCAAATTCAATAGACAAAATTTGAGAATAATCCTTAGATAATTCAATTGGTTTTGTAATGATATATCCTTTATCCCTTGAGAAGAAAGCACTACGTACTTCCTCAAAACTTTTATAAATTTCAAAATTTTCAATAGCTCCTGTAAAATATTGTCCCAATGCAAAATCAATAAAATTACCAATATTTAATAAATATCCAGAACCTTCTCTCTTATCAAAAGTAACATATTCTATAGCTTGAGGTTTGGAATCTATCAAATATTCCAACAACCCATCTTTTTGTCTATATCTCACTGTATGCAAATGCCACTCTTTAGGAACAAAATCATCATCACTCTTAAGCTTAATTTTAACAGGCTCACCATTATCATTTAAAAACACATTATTAAAATTCCAAACAAAAGTGCCACCCTCACTTTCTAATCGAATTGCTTGATCTACCCAAACACCTTTAATATTTTTATATCCATTCCAACTTACAATAACTTCTCCAGTAACAGAAGTAGAACGATATACCCAAAACTGAATAGTAAAATCAGCAATCACATTACCTGAATAAAAAAAAGCCTTCCTTGTTAACGGTTTAAGTTTAACAGTATTGCGACTTGAATAAAAAATTAAAGAATTTCCTGAAATATTGTGAAAAGAATTTGAAATTTTTGCATTATTTGAATCAACAAAATAATTTAAAGCAGCATCTTTTAATAAATTATCCTTTTCTATCTCCAATCGAAAATCAATATTGTTATAATCCAAAATGCCCTTATACCTATCCAAACAAATCCCAAGAATACCTCTATTATCTCTTGCAAAATTAACATTATGGGCTTCCTGAATAAACTTAAATCCATCCTTATAATCAAGAATTAACTTAAGCTCTTGAGAAAAAGCGCTAAACACATACAAGCAAAATAGAGAAAATATAAAAATCAATCTCATTACAGACCTTTATCAATAAAAAAAATCAAAAATACATAATGTTTAAATATGATATAATATTATATCACAAAAACAATAATGATTATTTAAAAGCAATAATAGACAATAAAAATGAGAAAATACTTAAGCGATTTATATAAACAAATAGAAAAATTTCCAAAAACAAGCGGTTGCTATAAAATGTACTCTAAAGACAACAAAATATTATATATTGGAAAAGCTAAAAATTTAAGGTCAAGGGTAAAAAATTATTTTTCAAAACGAACTAGCCATAAAACCAAGATATTAATGAATAACGTAACAAATATAGAAATAATTACCACAAACAGCGAATATGAAGCGCTACTATTAGAGTGCAACTTAATCAAAAAATACAAACCAACTTATAATATCAAATTAAAAGATGATAAGGGATATCCTATGATAAGAATCACTTGTGAAAAATATCCAAGAATTTTTAAAACTAGAAAGATAATCAATGATGGAAGTGAATATTTTGGACCGTATGTTAATGTTAAAAATTTAGATTTAGTATTAGATCTTATTAACAAAACATTTAAAACCAAAAAATGCAAAAAAAAATCAAAAAACCCTTGTCTTTATTTCCATATGGGTCAGTGTCTAGGAGTATGTTATAGAGAAGATCTTGAAGAAGAATATAGAAAAGAAATAGAGCAAATCAAACATATTTTAAATGGAAACATATCAAAACTTTTAAATGACATTGAAATCAAAATGAAAGAAGTCATTACTAAGGAAAATTTTGAAGCAGCAATAAAACTAAAAGAAACTAAAAAATCATTAATTGAAATAAGTCAAACTCAAATAATTACAAAGATGGATAAACTTAGTGCAGACTATCTATACATTCACAAAACTGATAGCTTAAATGCAATAGTAATACTTAAATATAAAGACGGTAAATTAACAGAAAAAGATATTCATTTTGATGAAAGCATATATGAAGAGGATGAACTAACAGAAAAATTTATAACACAGTATTATACATCTCTAAACATGATAGTACCAGACAAAATACACATTTTTAAAAAAATTGACACTTCAAATATTACAAAATTAATAAATGAACTTAAAAATACAAAAACTGAAATCATCTATAAAGAAACCCAAGATAACATTAAAATAATGGAAATGGCAATTTCTAATGCAAAAATTGCATTAAAAACATATAACCATGAAAAAAATAGGGCTATTGAAAATCTAAAAACCATTCTTGAAATGAAAAAATTACCAAAAACAATTGAAGGCTTTGATATTGCTCATATAAATGGATATAAAACAGTAGCATCACTTGTTACGTTTAAAATGGGAAAACCTTTTAAAGATGGATATAGGGTTTATAAAATTAACTCACTAAGTAATGGAGAGATTGATGATTGTAAGGCAATGAAAGAAGTCATATCAAGAAGATATTCAAAATTAATCAAGGAACAATTGAAATTGCCTGACTTAATACTAATTGACGGTGGCAAAGGCCAACTTAACGCTGCTTATTCCATTTTAAAAGGACTAAGACTTGAAGAAGAAATAACTATTTGTGCGTTGGCAAAAAAAGAAGAAATAATATTTTTACCAAACAAAATGCAAGGCATAAAATTACAAAAAAGAAACTCCGCTCTTCAATTATTACAAAATGTTCGTGATGAAGCTCACAGAAGAGCAAATCAATTTAACAACAAACTACACAACAATATCAAATTAAATTACAGCAAAATAAAAGGCATTGGAGAACAAAAAGCAAAAAAGATTTTAAAAGTTCTTGGAACATATAAAGACATATTACTACTAAATGAAGATGAAATAGCCAAAAAAATGAAAATCAATATTACAATGGCAAATAAAATCAAAAAATTTGCAGAAGAACAAAATTCAAATAATAAACAAAACAATCATATCTAACTATTAAAAATCACACTTAAATTTTAAAGAAAAACTCTCCAAAATAGTATCATCCTGATTTAACAAGATTACTACCATAAAATATGACAAATTCAAATGCATATTTTTGCCATAAACTCTAGCATACAAATCAAACTTATGTAATATTTTAAAAATAAATTTAATATCCAAGACTGAATAATTACTAAGCCCTATTTTATAAGTTTTCTCTAGTGAAAAAAATATCTTATTCTTTTTCAAAATGGATGTAATGTTATTTGTGTTTTCACAATCTATTTTAATTTTTAAAAATTTTTTAAACTGCCATACAAGGCTCATAATAATACCAACAAGTTCTTCCCCCTGTTCCAAAATGGACTTCACTTTAACTAAAGCACATTCCATATCTTTCTTTAAGATTGACTCAAATAAAGAAAAAACATTCTCAAGACGCACAAAACTAAGCCAAGCAGTGATATCATCCTCATCAATAGTTTTATCTTTAATCATAAGAGAAAAAGAGTTTATATAAAATTGTAAAATCTTAGTATCTGCATCTAACATAAAAAGCATTAAATTTATTGCCTTATCTGTAATTTTAATTCCAAGTTGAAAAAAACTTTTCTTTACAAATGAAAACTTATCACTATCAGACAATTCATAAAAAGTTTTTTTAATTATATTTACAGAAACTTTAGGTTCAAAACTGATTGAATTTTCATCAGAAATAAAAATAATAATCTTATTTAAAGGTTTCAAAAGTGTATTATAAATTAATTCTAAATCTTTTTTATTTTTTAAATTTTCAATCTCATAAATAATAAAAACTTCTTTTTTTGCAAAAAAAGAACTACTCAAAAATCGTTCAGAAAGTTCTATTGATGATAATTCTGACATAAAAAGCTTAGTAATATGTATGTCATCAGCATTCAACTTTCTAAAAATATCATTTAAATAAGCTTCCTTTAGCCCTTGTTCTTTTCCTAATAATAGATAAACTTCTTGCATTCAAAGATATTATAATCTAAAAAAATAAATATACCCCTATGTTATACTTTAATTATTAGGACAAAATATGAAAATAGCAATATTTACAGATACATATCTTCCAGATAAAAATGGAGTAGCAACATGTATCAAACAAATTAAAGAAGGATTTGAACAAAAAGGTCATACCGTTTATATTTTTTGCCCACAATATTATAAATCAGACCTCAGTAAAAAAAATATTTACAGATGCTTTTCAATTAAATTAAATCGCACAGTAGATGCTAAAATAGCATTCCCAAATAAAGCAAAAATAAAAAAAATAATAGCTGAATATCAACCTGAAATAATTCATACACATTCAGAATTCACTATGGGAAACATAGGTAAAAAATTAGCATTAGAATATAATATACCAATTGTCCACACAAACCATACAATGTGGAATTACTATTTACATTACTTAGGAGCCATAAAACATTTCATTAATCCAGACAAAATGATGAAAAAATTTTATAATCAAATTCATCATTTTATTTATCCATCAATTAAAGCACATGATAAATATTTCCATCTTGCCAAAGATGCTGATTATAAACTAATTCCAAATGGCATAGATAGAAAACTATTCATCAAAGAGTTAACTCAAGAAAAAAAACAAGAAATTCTGAGTAAATATGACATAAAAAAAAATGATAAAATCATAATCTTCGTTGGAAGAATTAATAAAGAAAAAAATATATACGCATTAATAGAAAATTTAAAAAAACTTCTCATTGAAAACAAACACTGCAAACTTATTCTCATAGGAAAAGGAAAAGAAGAGAAAAATGTAAAACAATTTAGAAAAAAATATGGACTTGAAAATCAAATAATACTTGTTGGAACAATTCCATGGGAAGAAATGTACTATTATTATAAGATATCCGATGTATTTGCAAGTTTATCAAAAAGTGAAGTATATCCAATGACAATTATTGAGGCCTTAACTGCCGGAATACCAGCAATACTTAGTAATGACATTATATACAAAGACGTAATTCATCAAGGAAAAAATGGATTTTTAATAGATAATGATGAAGACATGTACAAATACATGAAAGAAATAATAGAAAACGATAAAAAACTACAAACTTTAAAAAAATATACAGAAGAAACATCCATAATACACTCAAGCACGTCCTTTGTAGAAAGGATTGAAGAATATTATGTTCAAATTATTCAAAATCACAAAAATCTTAGCAAAGTTTACTAAGATTCACAACATGAATGGGAAATTCTACTCCCATATCAATTAAAACATCTTTAATCTTTTCTCCCATAAAATATTGAAAATCCCAAAAAAACTCAGTTCGAATGAAACATCTCATTTCAATAATTATGTAATAAGGTGTATATTCTTTTAAAATCAGACTGGGTTGCCTAACATTATATGTTTCCTTATCAAAAGAAAAAGCCAAATTTTCCATTTTGGTTTTAAGCAAATCAAAATTTATACCATAAGGCACTTGAAAACTAAATGCAATTCTTCTTTCAAAATTTGCAGAAAAATTAACAACTAATGTACTTGTAAATTTACTATTTGGAATCTTAATAATCTTACCATCCACAGTTTTGAGTGTAGTAAAAAATATTTGAATATCCGTTACTTCCCCCTCAGCATCATCACAATTAACATAATCACCTATTTTAAAAAAATTAGAATTTAATATAACAAATCCACTAACAAAATTAGATAACATACCCTGAGCAGCAAAACCAACTGCAAGACCTAGAGATCCAAATACAGCAAAAATAGAAGCTGTAGAAACTCCAAGATAAGGCAAAATCATTAAAATTAATACTAAATTTATTACAACTTTGAAAAATGATTTAAAAAAATTAAGAACAGTAGAATCTAATTTTGTTTCCAATTTAGATCTCTCATAAGCCTTTAAAAAAATAGTTCCTAATCTCTTAACAATGAATCTTAAAATACACCATGCAAATAAAGCAACAACAATTCTCAATCCATAATCTATTATCAGTTGAAAAATTTCATGAACATAATCCGGCAAAACAAATATCCTTTTCAATACATTTGATATTTTTAATTGTTTATCCATAAGCAAATGTAGTATAATACAAAAATAACAAAAAAATAAGACCCTTATAACCAATCAAAATAAAAAATTAACAAACAAAATACCTATATCAATAAATATCACACAATCATCATTATTAAATATAATTTCATAAACCATTATGATAAAATGTAATTTAATAAACCCTAAACATCATTTAAGTTTGGAACATAGAAATTAATGAACGAAAAAAAAGAAACATCATATGAATTATTAAAGCTATTTTATCTTGTATTTAAAATAACAACAATTACAATTGGTGGAGGATTACTCATAATATCTGAACTTAAAAAAGCAATTGTAAATAAAAAAAAATTAATATCTGAACAAGAATTTAAAGAAATATTAACAACATCAAGTATAATCCCTGGAGTAACAGCTATAAATTTTGCCTTTTTAATTGGAAAAAAAATTAAAGGATTTAAAGGTGCATTTATATTAACTATTGCTGGAATACTACCATCCATATTTGTAATTACAATAATAGCTCTTTATATAAATTTAAATTCAAATAACATTTATTTTCAAAAATTTATTGAAGGTGCAAAAATATCATCAACAATAGTAATGTCAATGATCATTATTGAATTCTCAAAAAAAATGCTAAATCGATCAATAATAAAATGGGGAACATGTTTATTAATAACATATGTAATTTATAAATTTCATATAGACCTATCATACATACTACTAATATTTTTACTCATATGCTCTATAACATACACAATGAAAAAATTTTTTTTCAAAAGCAAGGTATAAATTTGATTTTAATAAATTTATTCATCACATTTTTTAAAATAGGGATTTTAAACTTTGGGGGAGGAAACGGAATTACTGCTACAATTCATAAAGAAATCATTGAACGTAAAGAATGGATAACTCAAGAAGAGTTTATTAATATCATTACAATATCTAGAATTACTCCTGGCCCCATAGCCACCAATATAGCAACATATGTAGGAGCCAAGGTAGCTGGCATTACAGGCGCAATAATTGCAACAATGGCATTAATTAGCGCGCCAATATTAATTATTATCTTTATAATATCAACAATACATAAAATAAACTTTTTACAATATTACCTTGAACATCTAAAGCCCGTAATTATCGCACTATGGATAGTAACTATTCTAATTCTATTTGAAAACATATTTTTCAAAATAGATTATAATAATATAAAACTTATAAAAAGTTTCGCACTTGCAGGATTAAACTTACTTATTTTATTATTCTATAAAAATATTTCCCCTGCAATATTAATCATATCTAGTGGAGTACTATATATTCTTATGTAAAGATGCTAAAACAAAGCTTAAAATTAACACAGAAATTACAATTAACACAAATTAACACGATCAAAATGTTAAGTCTTGATAAGCAAGAATTAATACAAATTATATCAGAGGAACTCGACAATAATGAATATATTAAAGTGGATTCAAATAAAATCTTTTTTGAATCACTAAAAACTTACAAGTTTAAAAAATTCTTTTATAAAGAAAATGAAAATAACAAAACACAATATGAAATTGCACTGGCTAAAACATCACCTAAAATTTCACTTAAAGAACATCTCTTATTACAACTTCGAATTCAAAGACTTAATGAAGAAGAAATTAATATAGGAGAAATCATAATAAACAATCTAAATAGAAAAGGACTATACATAATAAATCCTTATGATTTCTTTAATAAAGAAGAATGGCCACAGGTCACTAAAATGATCAAATTGATTCAACAATTTGATCCAATAGGAATTTGCGTACCCAATATCATAGAATCATTAATATTACAAGCAAAATACCATAAATTAGACACAAGTATAATCAAAATTCTTCAAAAAGCAGATTTACTTACAAATACTCAAGAAAAACTAAAAAAAGAATTAAATATTAGCACACAAGATTTAAATGACGCCATTAACACAATGAGACTTAAACTTAATCCCAATCCAACATTTGAATTTAAAGACAAAGACGATACTAATGAATATATTGAACCAGATATTATTGTTATCAATAAAGGCAATAAACTCAAAATCAAAATTAAAGAGGTCAGTATTTTTAAAACAGAAATTAATAAACAAGAAGCTAAAGACTTATGTAAATACAAACAAGCAAAATGGCTCATTGAAGCCTTAAGATATAGAGATGAAACATTAGCTAAAATAGGAATAGCAATATATACATTACAAAAAGAATTTTTAAGAAGAGGATTTAAGAGCTTAAGACCAATGAAATTAGATGATATATCTACAAAAATCAATCTATCAAAATCAACTGTATCACGAGCAATAAAAAATAAATATTTAAAATTTGACTGGGGCACAATAGCAATTAGAAAATTATTTAATTCAATAGGTGGTGCTAAAACAAATGAATTTTCCAAATTAAGCATTAAACTAATAATAAAAGGAATGTTAGAACAGAATAAAAATATGGTAGATAGCCAAATTTCTGATATACTAAAATCTAAAGGAATCACTATTTCAAGAAGAACTGTAAACAAATATAGAAATGAATTAAAATGTGAAGGAGAAATTTATGGAACCTAAAATACAAGCCATCAATTATCATTTAAATGATGATATGAAAGATTTTATTTTAAAAAAACTAGATAAAATTGGAACACACATTAAACAGCATGCAGAAAGTCTTAAAATTACAATAAAAAAAGAAAATGATATTTTTGATGTAGATGCTCACCTCCACTTTAATTGGGGCAAAATAATACATATTACAGAAGAAGGAAAAGAATTACATGCCTTAACAGAAAGATTAATAGAACGATTACAAAACACAGCAAACAAAGAAAAAAGTAAAAAAGATACAATAAAATAAACAAGTAAAATTAAATGCAAACAACAATTGAAATAACAAACAAAGAGGGACTACATGCAAGACCATCAAGTATGATTTCAGAACTTGCAAATAAATATTCCTATTGCAATATAAAACTAATTACAGAGGATGGAAGAGAAGCTGATGCAAAATCTACAGTTGAAATTATGATACTTGGCATTCTATATAAAGAAAAAATAACAATTGTTGCAAATGGTAAAGACGAAATTGAAATAATTGATAGGCTAAAAAAATTAATACAATCCAACTTTAAAAAAGAGATTCAAAAATGAGAAAGAAAATTTTATACACAATACTATTTGCCATAAATCCTATTCTTTCATTTGGAATGGTAGACTATATGAAAGATACGGGACATAACATTGATGCCAAAATTTCTTCTTTTATAATGAGTCTAGCAATCATTGTAATATCAGCCAGTCTTCTTGGTAATTTGGTAAGTAGATTTGGAATTCCAAAAGTAATAGGACAAATAACAGCAGGAATACTTTTAAGTCCAACATGTCTTGGTAAAATTAGAATACCTTTACTATTTCCATTAGGAATCATTAATAGCGGAGAAAATTATCTAATAAATGAAGACATATTTGCAATATCAACAATAGCTTCAATAATACTACTCTTTATGGCAGGTCTTGAGACAGATTTAAAATTATTTCTTAAGTTTTTACCACGTGGAGGATTAATAGGTATAACAGAAGTAATTGGTACTTTTACAAGTTTTGCACTAATATCTACCATTTTATTTGATGTGCAATTAATAAATCCCACATCTCTTTTTATAGGAATTATTGCAACACCTTCTTCTGCAGGCATTGCAGCAAGCATACTCTCAGCAAAGAAAAAAATGAGTACATCAGAAGGAGTTACAATAATATCAACATCAATAATTGATGATGTCCTCTCAATGATTATGCTCACAAGTGTAATTACAATATCGAGATCTCTATCTGATCTTGACATTACAATCTCAATTAGATCTACAATTCAAAACATATTAATTTGGTTTTGTTTAACATTTATACTGATCTTACTATCAAAACCAATTTCACAATTACTCAAAAGCTTTAATAGTGTAACCTTAGCAACTGTAATAACTCTTACATTTACCTTTATTATTTCAAGTATTTTTCAAAATCTAGGAATGTCATTTGTAATTGGAGCTTACATATTTGGGCTTGCAATGTCAAAAACAGATATTGTATATGTAATTCAGGATAAATTAACAATATTTGAAAGATTTTTTATACCAATATTCTTCACATCAATAGGACTGATGGCTGATATTAACGTAATATTATCAAAAGAAGTTTTAATAATTGGCACTTTGCTTAGTTTGATAGCAATAGCAACAAAGGTAGTATATTGTTTTATTCCATCATACTTTTTAGGATTTAACAAACTAGGTGCACTAAGAATAGCTTTTGGAATGGTTCCAAGAGGTGAAATATCACTAATTATTGCAAATGTAGCTCTCTCTTCCGAATTTATAAGCCAAAAAATATTTGGAATAATAATAATTATAGTTTTCCTTCCAACAATTATCGCAACACCAATAATAAATATCTTATTCCAAATAAATAAAAATGGATTAAAGAAAGAAATGAAAATAGAACAAAACACTCAAATTACAATATCACTTAAATATGATAATTTAACAAAAATATTTGTATGGGACTTGAAAAACGAGTTAAGAAACGAAGGATTTTTTACTCAACAAATAAAAAATGACTTCTCACAATATATAAATGCACGACGAAATGATATATCACTTTCAATTAAAAGAGAAGGAAGCAAAATCACATTTGAATGTCCAAAAAAACATTTAATAATCATACAAGATCTACTAAGAGAAACTATTTTAAATTTAGAGAAAATCACAGAAGAAGTAAAAATAGTTTCTGTAAAAGCACAAAAATTAAATTACTCAATAAACTACGATAAAATACGCAGTAATATTGCTTTGGATAAAAGAATCAAAAAAGAAAATATAATATTAAATTTAAAAGCAACAAATAAAACTGAAGTACTAAGAGAATTACTTAGTATAATAAAAATTGATATCGACAAAGAAATAATACTACAAGACCTAATGGAGAGAGAAAAACTTATAACCACAGCTCTAAAAGAAGGATTTGCAATACCTCATTTGAAAACTAATTTAATAAAAAAAATGCACATTGCAATCGGCATCAGTCATGATGGAATTGACTTTAATGCTATTGATAAAAATTTAAGCTATATCTTTATATTAATATTATATCCAGCAAAAGAACATGTTAATTATCCACGCATTTTATCATCTATTGTAGGTAAAGTTGATTCTAATAAAAAAGCAATGCTTAAAGCTAAAACCGACAAAGAAATTTATAACATATTAATAGGGTAGGTTATGTTTAAAATCATTAAATGCAATCAAATAAATAATAAACTTATAAATAAAAAGATAGAAATAAATGGATGGGTAAAAAAAATAAGGAATCATGGAAAAGTCACATTCATCAATATTAGAGACAGATATGATGAAGCACAAATACTTGTAAGTGATGAGAAACTTTTAAAAATAACATCTCAAATAAAAATGGAATACTGCATTAAAATTCAAGGAAAATTAAATTTAAGACCTTTAGAACTTATAAACAAAGAAATGAAAACTGGGGAATTTGAAATAATTGCAGAAAATATAGATATAATTTCAAAATGCAATGAATTACCCTTTATGATTGAAGACAATAATAATGCAAGTGATAATTCCAAACTTGAATATAGGTATTTAGATTTAAGACGAGAAGAACAAAAACAAAAAATAATATTAAGAAGTAAAGTAATAAATATCATTAGAAATCATCTAACAAAACAAGATTTCTTAGAATTAGAAACACCGACATTTGTTAAGTCAACTCCAGAAGGTGCCAGAGATTTTCTTGTTCCATCAAGAATACATAAGGGTCATTTTTATGCACTACCACAATCACCACAAATTTATAAACAACTTGCAATGATAGCCGGGCTTGATAAATATTTTCAAATAGCTAGATGCTACAGAGATGAGGATTCAAGAGGCGATAGACAACCAGAATTTACACAACTTGACCTTGAAATGAGTTTTATAAAAAAAGAAAATATATTTAAACTAATAGAAAGTCTTATTTTTACTATTTTTAAAAATTCATTAAATATTAAATTGCCAAAAAAATTCAAAAAAATTACATACAAAGATGCAATGAATATATATGGAAGTGACAAACCAGATACTAGATATGAATTATTAATACAAGACATGAGCAAAGCTTTAAAACAATCTCCATTTGACATCTTTAAAGACACATTACAAAACAAAGGAACAATAAAAGCACTTATTATAAAAAATCAAGCACACAATTTCTCAAGAAGCAAGATCAATTCATTAGAAGAACATGCCAAACTTTATAAAGCACGTGCTCTTTATTTTACAAAAATAGAAAATAATGAATTTACAGGTGGCATTGCAAAGTTTATAAATCCAATCAAACAAACTCTAATTGAAACTTATTCACTTAAAAATAATGACATAATATTTTTTATAGCCGACCTATGGGAAACTGCTTGTAAAAGCATAGGGCAAATTAGAATTAAAATTGCAAATGAACTTAATCTTATCAACAAGAATATGTTTGAGTTTTTATGGGTTTATGATTTTCCTTTATTTGAATATGATGAGGATACACAAAGTTATAAAGCAGCTCACCACATGTTTTCAATGCCTCAAAAAAAATATATAAACACCCTAGAGAGTAATCCAAGTGAAGTCTTAGGAGAAGTTTATGATATTGTATTAAACGGAACAGAACTGGGTTCAGGATCAATCAGAGTACATACCAAAGAACTGCAACAAAGAATTTTTAATATAGTAGGATTTAACGATAAAATAGCTGAAGAGAGATTTGGTTTTTTTCTAAAAGCATTAGAATATGGGGCTCCCATTCATGGAGGAATAGCAATTGGAATTGACAGGCTTTTAATGTTAATGACAAATTCAAATTCAATAAAAGATGTAATACTTTTTCCAAAAAATTCATTTGCTGCAAGTCCGCTTGATAAATCTCCTTCTAAAATTTCAAATGAACAGCTCAAAGAACTAAGTTTGAAAATTGAAAATGATAAAAATTAAGGATGCTTTTGCATCCTTAATTAAGGGAGCAGAAAATTTATTCAATTACAATTTTTTTCTCTTTAGATTTCTCAATAACTTCTGAGTTTTTTGGAAGTTTAATAAGCAAAACACCATTTTTTAACTCCGATTTGATCTTATTTTGTTCAATATTTCCTGACAATCTAAAACTCCTTGAAAAAGAAATATCTCTTCTCTCTACCCTTAAATAATTATCATCCCTCTCTTCTCTTTCATCTTTACTTTCATAACTGATTGTCAAATAATCATTTTTAATTGAAATTGATATATCTTCCTTATTTATTCCTGGAAGATAAGCCTCAAGAACAAATGAATCACCCTCATCCTTAATATTAACTGGAACATCTTGAATACCTCTAGAATTCACAAAATCAAAGTCATCATTCAAAAAATCCAAAAAATTTTTCTTATAATTTGTTAACCACATACAAATCTCCTTTTTTATCAATTTAAAAAAACCTATGCAAAAATCGTACCAAAGATCTAACTTAGATATTAAATAAATATCAAAATAAAAAACAAAAAACACAAATATGATGATATATGATGATACAAGATGGAACACTATATATGATAAGAAGTTAATTTATGTATAATAAATACACAAAAATAAAAAAATAAAAGCCGCCCACAGAGGCGACAAAATTTCAGTTTTTCAATAATTTTTACTTGTCTTAATATCCTATTAATTTCTATTAATGTTATTAAGATTCTTGCAAGCAATTTTTACACGTTCCTTTATACTAATCTCAGATTCTCTAAGCCACACTCTGGGATCATAAAATTTTTTATTTGGAACATCAACATCCTTACCATCACCAAGCTGTCCTTGAAGTCTATTTTCATTCTTTTTGTAATAATTTAATACACCTTCCCAAGCAGCCCATTGAGTATCTGTGTCAATATTCATCTTCACAATACCATAAGAGAGTGCTTCATGAATTTCTTCTATTGTTGATCCAGAACCTCCATGAAACACATAAGACACAGGTTTCGGATTAGTTGAATTAATCTTTGATATCACATAATTCTGTCCATCTCGTAATACTTTAGGAGTAAGTTGAACATTGCCAGGCTTATAAACACCATGAACATTTCCAAAAGCTGCTGCAATTTGGAAATTAGGACTAATCTTAATAAGTTCAGAATAACCATAATAAATATCTTCAGGAGTTGAAAATAACTCATGATGTGCTCTCTCTGAATTATCAACACCATCTTCTTCACCACCAGTAATTCCAAGTTCAATTTCTAAAAACATCTCTATCTTAGACATTCTCTCTAAAAATTTCTTAGACATTTCAATATTTTCTTTAATTGGCTCTTCAGATAAATCTAACATATGTGAAGAAAACAAAGGCCTATTATGCTCTTTATAATATTTTTCTCCATATTCTAAGAGTCCCTCAACCCAAGGAATTAAATTTTTTGCACAATGATCTGTATGTAAAACAACAGGTATCCCATAATGCTCTGCCAACAAATGAACATGCATAGCACCAGAAATAGCTCCAAGTATAGAAGTTCCTTGAGACTTTTCAACTTTTAATCCCTTACCAGCAACAAAAGAAGAACCACTATTTGAAAACTGTATCATAATAGGAGAATTAATTTCTTTAGCTGCTTCTAAGACAGCATTAATTGAATTAGTCCCTACACAATTAATTGCAGGAATTGCAAATCCTTCACTTTTACATATCTCATATAAAGTATGTAGATCCTTGCCATAAACCACTCCAGGTTTAATTTTATTTAACACACCCACCTATAAACCTCCTTACTAAAACTAAATATATATTTCCATTATATCTGTAAAAATTAAAAATTAACCCTACATTTAAAAAACAAAATTATAAAAAATCAATTTCATAAAAACAAAACAAAAATGATTATTTAGATATCTTCGATTTATACCAAATTGCAAATTTCCGAATCCCGTCTTTAATAGAAGTCAAAGCTTCATAAGCAAAATCATTTTTAAGTTTTGAAATATCACAACAACTCTCTACAACATCTGCTTTTTGCATAGGTAAGAAATTCTTAAAAGCTTTATTCTCAAGATTTATTTCAAGCTCATTAATAAATTCCATAAGCTTAACAGCATGCCCAGTACCCACATTATATATTCTATATGGAGCAAATGAACTTGAAGAATTGGGATTTTGAGTATCAAAATTACTATCACTCTTAGCCGGTTTTTTTAATACATTACAAACACCATTTACAACATCATCAACATATGTAAAATCTCTAGCCATATCTCCATTATTAAAGATATTAATTGCAGATTGTCTCATAATACCATCTGCAAATAAATACAATGCCATATCAGGTCGCCCATAAGGTCCATAAACTGTAAAAAATCTTAATCCTGTTGTCGGAATATTAAAAGATGAACTGTAAGCATGAGCTATTACTTCATTAGATTTTTTGCTAGCTGCATACAAATTTAAAGGATGATCTGTAATGCTATCTTCACTTGATGGCATTTTTTCATTTAAGCCATAAACTGCAGAAGTAGATGCATAAACAAAATGTTCAATAGACTCTTTATATATCCTGCATGCATCTAAAACATTAAAAAACCCAACAATATTAACAGCAATATAACTATCTGGATTTTCAATACTATCTCTAATACCTGCTTGAGCTGCTAAATGACAAATATGAGTAAATTTATAATTATTAAAAAGAGACAAAACTTGCTCTTTATTCAAAATATCAAGATTAAAAAAACTTAAATTATTATATTTATGACTATTCACAACCTTCTTACTATCTATATTTTCACGATCAAATCCTAAAATTTCTAGTCTTTCATATTTCAAACTAGGATCATAATAATTATTTAAAATGTCTATACCTAAAACTTCATGCCCATCATCAGCAAGTTTCTTAGCAACATGAAAACCAATAAACCCTGCAATTCCTGTTAATAATACCCTCATACACACCTCTAAAAACTATAAACTACCGGCTTTACACACTCAAAAGAATAAAATTTCCTATTTCTTAGAATTAGCATCCTTTTTATGATAAGTTCGAAAATTATTATTATATTTACTATTTCTAACATAAGAAATTCTCACCCTTTTCAAATTTCCATCTCCTTCACTTTCAGTCTTAATATCACTATAACGATTTAAGGTAGTATGAATAATCCTTCTCTCAAAAGGATTCATTGTTGGTAACAAAATAGAACGTCTACTTCTTTTTACCTTATGTAGAGAATTTATTGCTAAATTAATGAACCTTGATTTAAATCTCTCCCTATAATCTTCAATATCTAATATTACTCTATTAAAATTACCAGTATCTCCAATAAGTCTAGATATATAAATATTTGCTAAAAGCTGCAAAGCATCTAAATTTCGACCTTCCCTTCCAATCAAAATATTTGGACTGTCTGTTTCAATAACAATCTTAACATAATTACCCTCTCTAGATTCAATCTTTAAATTAACAGAATAACCCATTTTATCGATGATTCCTTTAACAAAATCCAATACTTTATTATAAATATCCTCATCAAACTGAATGTCAGACTTTACTTCTTCCTCTTTAGCATGGGGAGACACTTTTATCCTAATCATTTCTTTTTTAAATAAAAATCCAACCTTCTCCTTATCTAAAATCTCCACATCAAATTCACCTTCTCTTAAATCAAGATCTCTCATAGCTTTCTTAATTGCTTCTTGTTCTGTCTTTCCATAAAATTCATAACTCATTTGTTCCTCCTTTCAGATAAATTCATCTTTATATAGTATTGTTGTAAAATGGTAAAAATATTGGTTGTAATCCAATATATTAGAAGTCCTGATGGCATATCATATAATATGAAAAAAAACATGATAGGCATACCAAAATATAAAAACTTCTGTTGTGCTCCAAGACTTTTAAAACTAACATTAGAACTAACTACCGTAGATAATAATTGAGTAATCATCATAATAAAAGGCAAAATCCTAATATCAGTCCACGCAAAAACTTTATATCCAAAATAATATATGCTATCACCAATTGACAAATCATCAATCCAACCAGGAATAAAACTAGCTCCTCTTAACACAAAGAAATTATTCACAAGACCATAAAGAGCAAAAAATACGGGTAGTTGCAAAAGAATAGGAAAACATCCTCCAATAGGATTAACACCTTCCTCTCTATAAAGTTTACTCATCTCTTCATTTAATCTCTTAGGATCACTTTTAAACTTAACTTGTATTTCTTTCATTTTTGGTTGTAATTTAGAAAGCTCTGCTGTAGCTCTAAAACTTTTAAAAGTCAAAGGAAATATCAGTATCCTTACAACAATTGTCAAAAATATTATTGAAAGACCCCAATTGGGAATAACATTATAAAAAATTTGCATTATCAATTGCATAGGAACTTGAAGAAAATACAATAAACTTTTCTCTACAGACATTCCAAATTCAACATTAGATAAACCAAAACTATTTAACTCTCTCTGATTAAAAATATCTAAATATTTATTGTCTCTAGGCCCCGCATAGATATAAAAAACATCACTAACATTTTTGTTATCCAATTTGTTTAAAATAAAAGCATTTAAAATCTTATTTTCATGCTTAAATTCAACCTTCATATTCTCTTTTGAAACTAAAACTTCAAAATATTTAGTTCCAGCACCAACCCATTTAGGATTTGCAATATTTAAACCATCCTTACCATATCTCAGCTTAGTGTCATAATAAATAGCATGGGATAAATAATTATTATATTGCAACTTACCCTTAGCACTTAATTCTTCAATCCCAGAATTTAATACAAATTTATAAAAATCAATACCAATATCATCACTAACATCAATGTTATTTAAAAAAATTTCAAGTTTGATTAAATATTCATTGCTTTTGGAAAATGTATATCTTTTTATATATTCATAATATTTACCATTAACTTCAACATTTGTCTTAAAATCATGTACATGACTATCTATTTGATTATATAAAAACAGACTTTTGCTTAATTTATCTAAGGTAATATAAAAAAGACTTGGATTTTGTGTTTGAACCTTAACTATTTCTGTTGGCTTCTTCTCTAAATTTAAATGATTCTTAAGTTTTAGAGAAATCAAATTTCCACCAAATGTTGAAAAAGTAGCATGATATATATCTGTATCAACATTAATATCTTCAGAATTATCACTTAAATTAAAAGTAAAATCTTCATCGATTAAAGAATTATCAATATTAAAATCCTTATTTAAATCAAATTTAATCTCCTCATTTATCAAAGAAGAATCTTTTCGAGAAAAAAGAAAATCATCAATAAGCATAAAAATACCTATAAAAAATAAAGACAAATAAACAGCTCGTAAAATTCTTTTATTTGGGCTCACACTTTCCTCTTCATAACATAAACAATCATATTCTTTAGTATTGTCTTAACTTCATGGTAATTGATATTTGCTTTTTGAGGATAAACTACGAAAATAAAATCAGCACACCCATCCTTTAACAAAGGAAAATATTCTCTAAAGCATTCTTTAAAAACCCTTCGAACACGATTTCTCTTAACAGCACCTTTAAAGACCCTAGGAAAAGTAATAAGTATTCTAGAGATTGCTAAACTTGTAAATCTATAAAATATGTTAATCCCTTCTATCTTAACAAATTGACCTTTTTTAAAAAGTTCTTGTATCTCTAATCTGGATTTTATATTAATATTTCTTTTTTTCATCAGAAACAGTTAATTTTGATCTTCCCTTAGCTCTTCTTCTAGCAAGAATAAGTCTTCCACTTTTAGTTTTCATTCTAGCCCTAAATCCAAATTTTCTGTTTCTCTTAACCCGACTCGGCTGATAAGTTCGTTTCAATCAAGTCCTCCAACTAAAAACATTCTATACTCATAAGATATAACTTAAACAATACAATGTTATATTATCCAATTATAATTGTCAATAAAATCAATCACCTTATTAAAACCTTTATATCTAATATTTCAAGGCCTGTAGATTCCTTTATTGACTCTATTATCTTTGCTTTATTACAAGAGATATTATATAAAATACTTGAATTCTTAACAGCAACAAATAATATCTTATTATCTTTCAAATTTAATAATTTTACTTTATCTGCAAGCTCTTTAAATATAACTTGCCAGTTCTGAGAGAGTACCAAATTTGCACTTAGCTTTTCATTAGCACATATATTGGTATTTAAATAATTTTTTAACACATCAGCTACTTTTTTAAAGCTCAAATCTTCCATTATTCATCCTATATACTATAAAATTACTCTCCCTATTAACATCATAACAATCATCTAAAAATGTAAAAAAACATTGGGAATCTTTTGGTAAAATTTCAAACACTTTTCTCCTTTTTATACTATCTAACTCTAAAAATACATCATCAAATAATAAAATAGGTGACATATTAAACTTATCATTAAAAATGATTACTTGAACAAGCCTATAAATCAAAGCAAGTACCCTAATTTGTCCTGTTGAAGCATGATCGGTAAAAACTCTGTGATCATTCAATATTTCATACAAATCTCTATGGGGACCTATCAAAGTAGTCTCACTATAAAGTTCATCTTTTTCCCTTAAACACAAAATCTCGAAAAATTCATCTTTACTACAACATGTAACAGAAGGAAAATATTTAATCTTTAAATTACACGAAACATCAAAAATTAATGAACAATAATATTGAAAAAATCTACAAAAATGTTCAACAAAATTTTTTCTCATTTCTGTTATTTCCAAAGCACAATCAACAAAAGTTTCATTGTAAATTTTAAGTAAATCTTTATCACGCTGTTTTAAAATCAAATTTCTTTGTTTTAAAATTTTCCGATACTTCCTAAGCAAGTCCAAATAACTTAAAGAAATAAAACTCATTGCCTGATCAAAAAACCATCTCTTTTTAATCGGAGCACCAATGATAAAATCAATATCATGATTTGAAAAAATAATTGCTGGAATATTTAATATTAAATCCTTTCTATCTTTTACAATGCTATTGTTAACCTTTATTTCTTTTTTACCATTTCTAACTGATAAATTAATCTCTCCATTTTTTTCTTTAGTCTGATAAAAACACTTCAAATAAAATTCTCTCTCACCATATGTAATAAGCTCTTTATCGGTATTAACTAAAAATGAAGACGCAAAAGCAAGACAATAAATAGCATCAAGAATATTAGTCTTTCCAGAACCATTTTCTCCGCAAAAGTATATGTTATCAAAATCAAAATTAATAACCTGATTTTCTATATTTTTAAAATTAAAAAATTCAATCTTTTTTACCATCTTCCAATAAAAAATAATTTTAGTTTAACATCAAGGGCATTATCAAATGAGTAAAGTCGCAATTATCCTCTTCACTTAATTTTAACAAACCCCCAGCACTAAATTTTATCTCTAATTTTGGAGTATCAAACACACCCATTGCCTCGGTTATATAAACACTATTAACGGCCAAAATTTCTTCAGTTCCTTCATAATCGTAATTGAAGCCTTGCATAAAAAACTCACCCTTACGTCCTGTAATTGGATCTTCTGCCATAAGTTTTAACTGATTAACGGAAAAATTTAGAACCACCTTTTTAGACCTTTTGTCCGTATAAGAGTTTACTCTTGAAAGTCTGTCTTTAAACATAGAAACATCTATTAATGCTCTATTTGTATATTCATCAGGTATTATGCTCTCATAATCAGGATAGTTTCCACTAATCAAGCTACAAGCTATTTTATAATTATTAAACTCAACATAAAATTTTTTATCAGAAACCTTAAATTTTATTATTCCTTCTCCTGTTAACATCTGTTTTAAAAGATTAAACATTTTAACAGGAACGATGAAATTGACATCTTCTTCAAATATCAAATCTGTTTTATATATAGACATTCTGTATGAATTAGTAGCAACAAGTGTTAATACAGAATTATTATCTTTTGTAAAATAAATGCCGTTCAAGGCATTTTTAGACTCATCATGTGATGCAGAAAATGCAACTTTGCTTATGATTTTTTTTAAGTCTTTTTGATTTAGTTCGAATGTAAAATTATAAACCTCATCATTTATATCATAATTGTAATTTTCGATCTCTTCAGTAGAAAAAGTTGGTTCACTTAAATGGTCATTCGCATAATTTTCGTTATTGTTGTTTGATTCTCCAATGATATCCAGTTTATTTTCATCTTCTTTAAATTTCATTTTTAGTTCATCGTATAAATTCAGCGCTTTTACGGCATCTGCAAGATTAGAAGCGTTTATTAGCACATTAAAATTATCTGTAGAAACAATTGGTATTGTACTTTCAAAAAAGATGTTTCTATCTGTTGCTTTTATTGTAAGATTGGAACTTTCGATCTCAAGCAATATTGCACTCCAAATATCGTTTATGTTTCTATTTAGGATTATGCTTTTTGCTTTATCAATCTCATCTGAAATTTGTTCCGTATCGCATAGTATAAATTTCTCATTCAACTTTTTACCCTCCCTTTTATTATATTATTATCTTTTAACTTTTATAAAGATAAAATATTTCTTTTTATTTGACATGCTTTTTATTTTGTCTTTTTATTATATTTAATAGTTGTATTAGTAGGAAGGTGTCTAATTGTTCAATTCTATTTATATTATTATATTATAAACAATAACATATGTTCAATTCTTTCTATTTTTTGATGAATTTTTTGTTCAATTTGTTGAAAATTGTTCAAAAATATTTTTGATTTTGAACAATTTTACTAATTTTTGTTTATTTTGTTCATAAGTTCTATGATTAAATTGTTAATTTCTAGATCTTTATTTCTATCCTTATCTATCTTATTTATTGAATAAAGTACTGTTGAATGGGTTTTTCCTCCAATGATTTTACCTATTTCAATTGTTGAAAGTTCTGTAAAATTCCTTAAAAGATAAGCATAAATATGTCTTGCTTTTGTGATTTCAGGTTTTTTGCTATTTCCTTCAATATCTTTATTTGTAAGTTTTAGTTCCCTTAATATAACTTTTTTTATATTTTCAATGTTTATTTTATTAGGTGTGTTTGTATTATCGTTTTCATAAGCTATTATTTCCTTAATTATTTTGTCTACTATGTTAGTGTCAATTTCTATGTCTTCAAGATCTATGTGGGCTTTTAATTTTGTTACAGCAGCTTCGAGATCTCTTATATTGGTTGTAACTTTCTTTGCAACTAAATTGAGAATGTTTTTAGGAACTTTAATGCCATCTTCTTCTGCCTTTTTTTCTATAATAGCTACTCTTAATTCAAAATTTGGTTTTGATATATCGACATTTAATCCTCTTGTAAATCTGCTCTTAAGTCTGTCTGTAAAATTTACAAGTTCTGAAGGCTGTCTGTCGCAGGTAAATACCATTTGTTTATTATCTTCATAAAGGGCATTAAAAGTATGAAATAGCTCTTCTTGTATACCTTCTTTTTTTTGTAAATCATGAATATCATCTAGTAATAACATGTCTAGATGTCGGTATTTTTTTTTAAATCTTTTTGTTTCATTTGTTTTGATGCTTTCTACAAATTCGTTTAAAAAATTTTCGGCAGTTACGTAAAGTATTTTGAATTCTTTGTGTAATTCTTCTGTTTTATTTCCTATGCTTTGAAGCAAATGTGTTTTTCCAAGCCCAACTCCACCATAAATTAAGCATGGGTTATATTTTTTCCCAGGATTTTTTGCGATTGATAAACTTGCATTATATGCAAGCTTATTGTTTGTTCCTATAATAAAGTTTTCAAATGTATATTTTTTTTTAAGAAAAGGATTTCTATATTTTAGATGAATTTCTTCTTTGATACTGTATTGTTTTGTGCTATTTATCATGTTTTTTGGATGAGTTTTGATGTCTTTGTTTTTTGCTTGTAAGTCTTGTTGAGTTGTAATTTCTTTTAATGAAATATTTTTTGATTCTGTATTATGATCTTTTAATTCATTTTGTGAATGTATAAATTCGACATTAATTGTATTATGTCCTTTTTCTATGAGAATTTCTTTTATTCTTTTTGAAAATCTTTTCTCTACTTGATTTTTGTGAAAAGAATTTGGTGTAGCTATCTTGATATTTTCACCAATTGAATCTATGAAATATAAATTTTCAAACCATATATAGAATTCTTCTTCAGAGAGTTCTTTTCTTATTGCTGCTAAAATTAAGCTCCATATGTTTTTTCCTTCGTGCATATCTTATCCTCATTGTTTTTGGCTTTTTATTTTATAGTTTTTTGATTTATTAGCATATGTATGTATAACTATTATATAGTATAATAATGAACCGGAACATGATCTTAACAATTTATAGGTATTGAAATTTTATTATTTTTAGGTCAAGCTAGATGTGTTTCGTAGTTTGTGTCATTTAATGGATATTATATTGTTTTTAATGTAAAATTTGCTTATATCGTATATTATGATTAATTGTGTGGAAGGTTTATGAGTTATGTTGCTAGTAATATTCAAGTTTTAAAGGGTCTTGAAGCTGTTAGAAAACGGCCTGGTATGTATATTGGCTCTGTTTCAATTAATGGGTTGCATCATTTAGTTTATGAAATTGTTGACAATAGTATTGATGAAGCCTTGGCAGGATTTTGTGACAAGGTAGAGGTTGTTATAAATTCAGATAATTCTATAATGGTGAATGATAATGGTAGGGGCATTCCTATAGATATTCATGAAGAGGAAGGCATTAGTGCACTTGAACTTGTTTTAACAAAATTACATTCTGGAGGGAAATTTAATAAGGGTACTTATAAAGTTTCTGGTGGACTTCATGGAGTTGGAATTTCGGTTGTTAATGCTTTATCATCTTTCTTGGAAGTAGTTGTTAGCAGAGAAGGGAAGCTTTTTAGACAAACGTATTCAAAAGGTATTCCGACATCTGAAGTTGAGGTTGTTGGAGTAAGTTCTAATACTGGTACTAAAGTTACTTTTTTTGCTGATTCTGAAATTTTTGAAACTTTAAAATATGATTTTGAAACTTTGTCAAGGAGGCTTAGAGAACTTGCATTTTTAAATGATAAAATACGTATTTCAATTGAAGATAGGAGATTAGGCGAAGAAAAATTTTTAGAATTTTATTTTGAAGGTGGGATAAAAGCTTTTGTAGATTATATAACTAATAATAATAAAAATATTCAAAGTAGTCCTTATTTTATTGAAGGAGTTTGTAATGATGTTATTGTTAGTGTTGGTCTTAAATGGACTGAAGGATATTCTGATAATACTTTATCTTTTGTAAATAATATTAATACCAAGGAGGGAGGAACTCATGTTGCTGGCTTTAAGAGTGGACTTTTAAAAGCAATGAGTGAAGCTTTTAGGGATTCAAAAATAAGCAAAAAAGATATTCCCAATCTTACATTAGATGATTTTAAAGAAGGACTAACAGCAGTAATTTCTATTAAAGTGCCAGAACCTCAGTTTGAGGGGCAAACCAAAGGAAAATTGGGAAATTCTTATATAAAAAAAATTGTTGAAACCATTGTATATGATGGACTTTTAAAGATTATTAATGAAAATTTTGTAGAAATAGATATTATTCTTAATAAGGCAGTAAGGGCTGCTCGTGCTCGTGAAGCTGCAAGAAAAGCAAGGGAATCTGAGAGAAAGAAAAGTGCATTTGAAAGTTTGGCATTGCCTGGTAAATTAGCGGATTGTACATCTAAAAATCCAGCAGAGAGAGAAATCTACATTGTAGAGGGTGATTCTGCAGGAGGAAGTGCAAAAATGGGAAGAGATAGGTTTTTTCAAGCTATTTTGCCATTATGGGGTAAAATGCTTAATGTTGAGAAAACCAGAGAAGATAAAGTTATTACAAATGATAAACTGATTCCGATAATTGCATCTCTTGGAGCTGGTGTTGGTAAAGCTTTTTATATTGAAAAGCTTCGCTATCATAAAATTATTATTATGGCTGATGCTGATGTTGATGGATCTCATATTCGAACATTACTTCTTACATTTTTCTTTCGTTATATGAGAGAATTGATTGATAATAAGCATGTATATATAGCTATGCCACCTCTTTATAAGATTAAACATGAAAATAAGGTGTATTATTTTTATGATGATTTTGAAAAGGAAACTTTTTTAGGGTCGATTGATGTTGGGAAAAGGAATAAAGTAAGTTTACAAAGATATAAAGGATTAGGAGAGATGAATCCTACACAACTTTGGGAAACTACTATGAATCCTGCTACTAGAAAAATGAAGTTAATAGAAATAGATGATGCTATACAAGCTGAGAAAATTTTTGTTACTCTTATGGGGGATGATGTTGAACCTAGAAGAGAATTTATTGAGCAGAATGCACTTGATGTGGTAAATCTAGATGTGTGATTGGAGCACTAATGGCAATTGAAAATAATAAAGAGCAAGTATTAAATATAAAGATAGAAGATGAGGTTAGGACTTCGTATTTAAATTATGCAATGTCTGTTATTGTTTCAAGGGCTCTTCCTGATGTTAGAGATGGTCTTAAGCCTGTTCACAGAAGAATTTTATATTCAATGCATGAAATGGGTCTTAAGTCTGATAAGTCGTTTAAAAAGGCTGGGCGGATTGTTGGAGATGTTCTTGGTAAATATCATCCTCATGGTGATCAGTCAATTTATGAGGCTCTTGTAAGGCTTGCACAGGATTTTTCGTTACGATATCCTATAGTTAGTGGACAAGGAAATTTTGGTTCTATTGATGGAGATCCTCCTGCTGCTATGCGATATACTGAAGCTCGGATGGCAAAGATAGCAGAAGAGCTCGTTATAGATATAGATAAACAAACTGTTAATTTTAAACCTAATTATGATGATTCTTTGCTTGAACCTGAGGTTTTACCAGCAGCTTTTCCATTTCTTTTAGTCAATGGTTCTAGTGGTATTGCTGTTGGGATGGCTACAAATATGGCTCCTCATAATTTGAGAGAGGTTTGTGATGCCATAATTTATATGTTAGATCATGATGATGTTTCTATTTACGATTTAATAGCAATAATTAAAGGTCCAGATTTTCCAACTTATGCTGAGATTATTTATAATGAAAATTTAATTAAGGCTTATACTACGGGAAAAGGTAGCGTTGTTATTCGGGCACGGTATCATATTGAAGAGAAGTCGGAAGATAATATTTCTATTATAATTACACAAATACCTTATGCTGTTAACAAATCTTCTCTACTTATGAAGATTGCATTGTTAATAAAAGAAGAAAAATTGGAGGGTGTATCTGATATAAGGGATGAGTCAGATCGTGAAGGTATTAGAATTGTTCTTGAAATTAAAAAAGGTTTTGATCCTCATGTTGTGATGAATTTACTTTATGAATATACCGAACTTAGGAGGAATTTTAGTATAAATAATTTAGCTCTTGTTAATGGTATTCCTAAACAATTAAATTTAAAAGAGCTTATATCTGAATTTATCAAGCATAGAAAGGATATTCTTAGACGGCGTGTAGAGTTTGACTTAAAGAGAGCACAAGAAAAGGCCCATATTCTTGAAGGGTTAAATATTGCACTAAGGAATATTGATAGGGTAATAGAGATAATACGATTTTCTAGACTTGTAAGAGATGCTAGAGAATGTATTATGAGAGAATTTCAACTGTCGGAAATACAGTCTAATTCTATACTGGATATGAAGTTACAAAAATTAACATCTCTTGAGGTGGAAAAAATAGACGAAGATTTTAAAGTTGTATTAGCTTTAATAAAAGATTATGAAGATATTCTAATAAGTCCATCAAGAATTATTAATATGATAAGAGATGAGATTATTAATTTAAGTTTAAGATTTGGCGATGATCGCCGAACAAAAATAATTTATGATGAGGAGGTTTTAAAAACTAGTATGTCAGATTTAATGCAGAGGGAAAATGTTATTGTTATTCTTACAAAGCAAGGTTTTATTAAAAGGGTCTTACAAGATGAATATAAACTCCAAGGTATAGGTGGTAAGGGCCTTGGTTCTTTTGATTTACAAGATAGCGATCAAATTAATGTTGCTTTATGTGTAAATACTCATGACTTTTTATTGATGATTTCAAATGAAGGTAAGCTTTATGTAATTAATGCTTATGGGATTAAAGATTCTTCTAGAACTTCAAGAGGACAAAATATTCGTGAACTTATTAATTTAGGAGAGAAAGAAGAAATATTAGCTATTAAAAATTGCAGTGAATTATCTGTAGATAATTATTTATTAATAACAACCGCAAATGGGAAAATAGCACGTATTGAAACTGAAGGGTTTAAAACTGTTAAATCAAGGGGCGTTATTATTATGAAACTTGATGAGAAAGATTTTGTTACAAGTGCGGAGATTGTATCTAGAGATGATAAAATTATTTGTATTTCCAAAAAGGGTAATGCTTTTGCATTTAGCTCTAATGACATTAGATTGACACATAGAGGAACTCAAGGGGTGTCTGGAATGAAAGTAAGAGAGGGAGATATGTTTATTAAGGCTTTAGCCGTAAGACAAGGATCTCATCTTTTAATTATGTCTGAAAATGGATATGGAAAGCGATTAGAAGTGTCTAAAGTAACTGGGCTTAAGAGAGGTTCTACTGGATATACTTGCTATAAGAAGTCTGATGAAAAGGCAGGTACAGTTGTTGATGCTATTACAGTTTCTCAAGATGATGAAATATTACTTATAAGTAAGAGTTCAAAAGTGTTACGAACATTAGTTGACAAAATATCTGAACAAGGTAAGGATGCTAGAGGAATGCAGGTGTTATCTCTTGATGAAGATAAATTGATAGCTGTTTCAAAATTTATTAAATAATAAATCAATATTAATTGTATTATTAGAATGTTCCACGTGGAACATTCTTTTTTTTTGTGATTGTTTAAATTGAAAGTTAAAGTTAAATTAACATGGAACAACTTTATAAAATTTTGTATTATTACAGGAGGGCTTTGATAAAATGGATGAAGCTTTAAAAATGATAGATATAAATCTTTTAGATATAGATAAATCACAGCCTAGAAAGTCTATTAATCTTGCTGAACTTGAAGAATTAAGTATTTCTATAAAAGAAAATGGCATATTGCAGCCTATTATTGTTTATCCTAATAATGGTAGGTATAACATAATAATAGGGGAGAGGAGATTTAGAGCTGCTAAACTTTCAGGTATGAGTCAGATTCCTGTTATAGAGATAGAGGCTACTAAAAAAAATAAAGATTTTATGTCATTAATTGAAAATATTCAACGTGAAAACTTAACTCCTGTTGAAGAGGCATATGCTTATAAAAATCTTATGGACAAACATTCTTTAACTCAAAAAGCTTTATCTGAAAAAATAGGTAAAAATAGATCTCATGTTGCCAATTTAGTTAGGATTTTAGAGCTTGAACAAGAAATATTAAATTCTTTGCATAAAAAAGAAATATCATTGGGTCATGCTAAAGTTTTATTGTCTTTAAAGGATAATCAAGATAGATATGCCCTTTATCTTTTAATAATTAAAAAGAAATTGTCTGTTAGAGATGCAGAAAATTATGTTAAAAATCTTTATAAAACTATCAATGATAAATCAGAAATTTCTAGAGATCCTTTTTTAAATAGTCTTAAAGAATTTTTAATAAGCAGAATACAAACTAAAATAAGTATTAAAGGAAACAAGGAAAAGGGAAAAATAGAAATAAGTTATTTTACATCTTCTGATTTAAAGAGAATTATCTCTATTTTTGAAAATATTAAGTAATTTTTTTATATTTTGTTTTATTTCTTGTAAAATAACCAGAAATTCTTTTTTGTTATTTATCTGATCTAAATCAATATTTTTGGTATTTTCTAATTTTTGTAAAAGTAATTCTATTAATTTCATAATATCTTCTTTTTTAAGTTGTATTTTTGTATTGTTTTTATTGTTGTTGTCTTGTTGATGACGTGATTTAAATTCTTTTAAAGTTTTTATCTTTCCATTAAGAACTTCCATTTTTAAATTGATAGGACATGATTTTTTAGAAATTTCATATGATAATGATAGTGGTAGATTTTTTATTATGGATTGCTTATCGGAATTTTCGACAAGCAATTCATATCGTGATATTAATGAATATACTTTGTCTTTTTTAAATCCCATGCTAGTAAACCATTTATAAAAAAGTCCGTCATATTGATTGCTTCCACGTAATTTTTCTTGTGCTTCTTTTAGTATTCTTCCAATTTCTGTGTATGTATTGTTAAATATATTAAAGATTTCATATTGTTTCTTTTTTAAAAAATTGGCTATCTCTTGATCCAAGTTTTCATATTTAAAATTTTTATTTTGAACGACTATTAGTTCTTGTTTGGTTAAAGTATTGTCGTTGTTTTGATTTTTATCTAACTTTTTTCCCATTAAGGTCATTAAGGTGTTTAGATTATCTGACATTTTTACCTTCTATTTTTTCAATTATTTCTTTTGTAAGTGCTAAAAAATCTTTTGCTGCATTGCTTTCTTTGTTATATACGTGTACTGGAATATTTTCTTCTTGAGATTTAGATATACTTATATTTTTTCTTATTTTGGTATTTAAAAATTTTTCTTTAAATACTTTTTGTAATAAATCTATATATTTTTCTTTGCTTTTATTTCTAATATCGTATTTATTTATAAATACCCCAGCGATTTCTAGATTTTTATTAATCTGTTTAACAGCTGTTATTGTATCTAATAATAGATTTATTCCTTCAAATGCAAAAAATTCTGTTTCTATTGGTATTAAAAGGTACTTACTTGCAACAAGAGCGTTTATTGTGAGTATTGACAGGGTGGGGGGGCAATCAAGAATAATGAAATCATAATTATCTTTTTTATATTGCTCTAATGCATTTTTTAAAAAATTTTCTCTTGCAATTTCATTTATTAGTTCTTTTTCAAGTAATGCTAATTTAAGACTTGAAGGAATTATATCTAAGTTGAAATTTTTGATAGGTTTGATTTTTTTCTTTTTATAAATAAGCTCATAACTTGAATTTTCAGTTTCTTTTTTTGCAATATTGACTCCACTACTAGTATTTCCTTGTGAGTCAATATCTATTAAGAGAGCTTTTTTTTGTAGTAATGTTATTGCATAGGCTATATTTATAGCACTAGTTGTCTTTCCAACTCCACCTTTTTGATTGATAATTGATATTATTGTCATATAAATTTTCTCTTATTGTGTATTTTGATAATATTCTATTGTAAAACATAAATAATAAAAATCATACTATGTGAAAAATTATTTCTAAATAGTTAATTAGTAAATTAAACAATATCTACAATTTAGGCATTCGATTCTATTAAATGTCTAAATTGTAATAGAATTATATAGTGAATTTAATTAAACGTAAATAAACTTATAAAAGTGAATTTCCTTGTAAAAATTCAAGGATACTGTTTTTATTTTTTGTGTTAAATTGGATTTTAGTGTGTATCTTATCTAAAAAGCTTGCATCTATAATTTTAATTCCAATTTTGTTTTGCATTCGTGTTAGTAAATTGTATTGATTGTAGTTTAGATTAAGAGATAATATTTCATTTTCTTCTTTTTCTATTAAATTTGTTTTATTTATTACTTCGTATGCTGATTTAGAATATGCTTTGTTTAAGCCTTGTTTGCCAAGTAGAGTGCCACCGAAATATCGTACTGTAATAATAAGAGTATCTGTTAAATTTTTGTTTAATATGGCTTCCAAAGTTGGTTTCCCAGCTGTATGTTTGGGTTCTTTATCATCACTCATTCCATTTGTAAACGAATTTAAGTTGCCGATTCTAAATCCATAGACAATATGAGTTGCAGTTTTAAATTTTAATTTGTATTCTTTTAATATTTTATTTATTTCTTCTCTTGTACTTACTTGGAAAATGTATGATAAGAAAATTGATTTTTTGACTTCAATTTTTGAATAAATATTTTCTTTAGGAATTAACATCATTTAATTTAATAATATATCATCTTTTTTGTGTTGAAGTATTTTTAATTTATGTATATCATTAATAAAGATTATTTTTATTAATTTTGGGTACAAGTGTTTAAGAGGGTTTTGAAATGATATCAGGTTTAAATCCTACATTGAGGTTATTTAAAGAGCATAGAATACTTTACTCTAATATGGAGAGAGGTTTAAAGCCCCTTTTAGAGGTTGATAATTTTATTAATAAGTATATTCAGAATAAAGAAGGTTTAGAGATTTATGATAAAATTGTAGGCAAGGCAGCCGCTGTTATTATTTATAATATTGGGCTTCAAAATGTTCAAGCAGGTGTTATTTCACAACCAGCTAAAGACTTTTTAGAAAGTAGAGGAATACGGGTAAGTTTTAAAAAGCTGGTAGAGAGGATAAATGATAAAACAGAAAATTTAATTGAGAGTTTGGAAAATCCAGAAGAAGTTTATAAATATCTTATTAAAAGAGGAATTATTGTGAGTAATTTTTAAATTTATCTATTCCCTTGTTTTGGAATATATAGAAATTACTAGCCCTATGTTATATATTAATATTAATAAACTTCCCCAGCTTAAGTAAAAGTTATCTTTTTCATAATTAAAAAGCCATATTCCAGAATAAGTTCCTAAAAACCCTCCTACTGCAGAAGTAAGCATAATTAAATTTGGACTTATTGTGTGTTTTGTAATTTGACTTTTTCCATCTTGAATTGTTTGTTTTTCAGAAAATTTACTGTCAATGAAAACCATAGCAAGTCCAGCAAGCGTGATGCATAAAAAATAGATTACAAATATCTTTCTAACAAGTTTTAACATAAAACTTTACCGCCTTTTAGTTTTCAGTTGTGAAATTTAAGTAATAATATAAATATAACATAAAAATGAGTATTTTCTTATATGAGTATATAAAAACTAGATATTTTTATTGCAGTGTTATGTGTTTTACGGATGATTTAATTTTTATGCAATTTTACATGAAATCCCATTGAGTATTAAATATTATTATTAGACAATATTAAGGTAATTTGGTTTTTGCTATATTGATATTAAACTCTTAAGGAGATCATGTGTTATATATTGTGGGAACGCCTATAGGTAATTTAGGTGATATTACATATCGTGCAATTGATATTTTGAAGTTGGTTGATGTTATATTTGCTGAGGATACAAGAATTGCTAGGCGGCTTTTATCTCATTATGGTATTGTTAAAAAGTTAATTTCTTGTAATGCTATAACAGAATGTAAGCGAATTGATTTATTGTTAAGTTATTTGTCTAGTGGAAGCAATGTGGCTTTTGTTAGTGATGCGGGAACCCCTTGTCTTAGTGATCCTGGTAGTTTGCTTGTTGATGCAGCATTTAAAAATGGATATAAAGTGTGTCCTATTCCGGGTATTAGCTCTTTTAATACAGTAATTAGTGTTAATCCTTTTAGAGATAAAGTCATAGTATTTGAAGGATTTTTGCCAAATAAAGGAGTTAAAAGGGTAAAGCGCATTGAAGAACTTTATTATAGAGGAGATGCATTTATTTTGCTTGAATCTAGTCATAGAATTTTAAAATTATTGTCTGAAATTTCTTTAGTAGATTTAAATGCCAATGTTCTTGTTGGTCGTGAGATGACTAAGTTATATGAAGAATATAAAATTGGTAAACCTTTGGAATTGAGAAAATATTTTGAAGGGCATAATAAAGATAAAGGAGAATTTACAATTTTGGTTAGTAGAAAGTCTAAAAACTGATGTTATTTTAAACTAAGGTTTGATTTTAAGGATGAAATTTTTTTTTCTGGCGAATTTAAACATTTTTTAATGTTGAAAGTGATGTTATTAGTTAACAAGATTGGATTTAAGATGTTGTGGGTGTAATTTTAAGAAGTGAGTATTATGATAGATATGCGAGTATGGTTAATATTTGATATAGTTAATCGATTAATTATATATAGGAAAATTATATAGTATGATAATATTTTCTTTGAAATAATGGTATAAAAAATAAAGATTAAGTATTGACAAAGAATAGAGTATGTTATAAAGTAGTAAGAGTTGATATTATAAATTGGAAGAAAAGAGAAGGGAAGAGTTAAGTAAGGTTTAATAAGCCAAATAAATACATAACCTGTTAATTTTTTAAATTAGAAATAAAAATAACGAAGAGTTTGATCCTGGCTTAGAACTAACGCTGGCAGTGCGTCTTAAGCATGCAAGTCAGACGGGATGTAGCAATACATTCAGTGGCGAACGGGTGAGTAACGCGTGGATAATCTACCTATGAGATGGGGATAACTATTAGAAATAGTAGCTAATACCGAATAAGGTCAGTTGAGCTGTCAATTGATGAAAGGAAGCCTTTAAAGCTTCGCTTGTAGATGAGTCTGCGTCTTATTAGCTAGTTGGTAGGGTAAGAGCCTACCAAGGCTATGATAAGTAACCGGCCTGAGAGGGTGAACGGTCACACTGGAACTGAGATACGGTCCAGACTCCTACGGGAGGCAGCAGCTAAGAATCTTCCGCAATGGGCGAAAGCCTGACGGAGCGACACTGCGTGAACGAAGAAGGTCGAAAGATTGTAAAGTTCTTTTATAAATGAGGAATAAGCTTTGTAGGAAATGACAAGGTGATGACGTTAATTTATGAATAAGCCCCGGCTAATTACGTGCCAGCAGCCGCGGTAATACGTAAGGGGCGAGCGTTGTTCGGGATTATTGGGCGTAAAGGGTGAGTAGGCGGATATGCAAGTCTATGCGTAAAATACCACAGCTCAACTGTGGAGCTATGCTAGAAACTGCATGACTAGAGTCTGATAGGGGAAGTTAGAATTCCTGGTGTAAGGGTGGAATCTGTTGATATCAGGAAGAATACCAGAGGCGAAGGCGAACTTCTAGGTCAAGACTGACGCTGAGTCACGAAAGCGTAGGGAGCAAACAGGATTAGATACCCTGGTAGTCTACGCTGTAAACGATGCACACTTGGTGTTAATCGAGAGGTTAGTACCGAAGCTAACGTGTTAAGTGTGCCGCCTGGGGAGTATGCTCGCAAGAGTGAAACTCAAAGGAATTGACGGGGGCCCGCACAAGCGGTGGAGCATGTGGTTTAATTCGATGATACGCGAGGAACCTTACCAGGGCTTGACATATACAGGATGTAGTTAGAGATAACTATTCCCCGTTTGGGGTCTGTATACAGGTGCTGCATGGTTGTCGTCAGCTCGTGCTGTGAGGTGTTGGGTTAAGTCCCGCAACGAGCGCAACCCTTATTGTCTGTTACCAGCATGTAAAGATGGGGACTCAGACGAGACTGCCGGTGATAAGCCGGAGGAAGGTGAGGATGACGTCAAATCATCATGGCCCTTATGTCCTGGGCTACACACGTGCTACAATGGCCTGTACAAAGCGATGCGAAACAGTGATGTGAAGCAAAACGCATAAAGCAGGTCTCAGTCCAGATTGAAGTCTGAAACTCGACTTCATGAAGTTGGAATCGCTAGTAATCGTATATCAGAATGATACGGTGAATACGTTCTCGGGCCTTGTACACACCGCCCGTCACACCACCCGAGTTGAGGATACCCGAAGCTATTATTCTAACCCGCAAGGGAGGAAGGTATCTAAGGTATGTTTAGTGAGGGGGGTGAAGTCGTAACAAGGTAGCCGTACTGGAAAGTGTGGCTGGATCACCTCCTTTCTAAGAGAAAGGTATTATTTAAAGGTAAATTATGTTTTAACTCTTCCTTTGTCTTTTCAAAGACTGTTTTTGGGGGTTTAGCTCAGTTGGTTCAGAGCACCGGCTTTGCAAGCCGGGGGTCGAGGGTTCGAGTCCCTCAACCTCCATTTATTTTAGGTCGAATAAATGGAGGTTGTAATTAGGGGTAATGCTATGTTAGTTATAGCTAAGTTTAAAATTGTTAAAAAACCATTCTAATTTTATTATCTAGACAAGTTATTTTTTATTACGTTTTTCATTAAGTAAAGTTGTTGACGTATGGTAAGTTATGATATGTGATCCTAATTTGATTTTAAAGATGTGGATTTAGGACTTGTAAATTACTAAGCGTAAGACATTACTTTAAGTACTTGGATGCTTATTTAGAAGAGTCTTAGTAAATTGGGACCAGGAGGAGTTGAACCTTCGACCTCAGGTTTATCAGACCTGCGCTCTAACCACCTGAGCTATGATCCCCTAAAATATTCTTACCCTTTAAGATTCTATTGAACTTTATTATGTTTGTCAATATACGGTTTATTTTTCTATTATGATTTATGCTATTTTTTGAATTGTTATTTAACATATGTTTTCATTATGATAAATTTTGAATTTGGTTTTTGTTTTGTTTAGAATTGTATTAATGAATAGAGAATTTTTTATGCAAGATGCTGTTATTGTGGCTCGATCCTTACTTGGACATTTATTAGTTAGAAAAATAAATGAGAGAGAGATTATTTCAAGAATTGTTGAAACAGAAGCCTATATGGGTGTCATTGATAAGGCTTGTCATGCTTATGGTGGTACAATAACGAATCGTACTAGTGCTATGTATAATGTTGGGGGATATGCTTATATTTATATGATCTATGGTATATATTATATGTTAAATGTTGTGGCATCTGATGAACATGATCCCCATGCTGTTTTGATAAGAGGAATTGAGCCTATTTCTCCAAAAATTGATGGGATATTTACTAATGGACCTGGTAAACTTACTAAATTTTTAAATATAGATTTAAAATTTAACAAAATAGATTTGCTTAATGATAATAAGCTTTTTTTAAGGAAGAGTTTATCTTTAAATTTTGAAATTGTATGTGCAAAGAGAATAAATATTCATTATGCAGGTGAAGAGTATGCAAATAAACTTTGGAGATTTTATATAAAGGGTAATAAATTTGTTTCTAAATATTAACTTGGTTATTGATTTTTGATAATGGGATCAATTATTTCTTTTATAAAATCTTCAACTTGAGATGGTGCAAATCCTATATTTTGATTTGGATTTAAGATTTCATTTATATCTTTGGATGTTAACTTAAAACTTTTATCGTTGAGAATTAATTGAATTAAATTGTTTTCGTTTTTTCCTAAGTATAAATTTTCCTTTACTTGCATTGCATAAGTTCTTATCTTTTCATGTAAGATTTGTCTATCACCGCCATTTTTTGTTGCTTTCATTAGTATATCTTCCGTCAAGATAAATGGCATTTCTGTTTGAACATGTTTTTCAATTATTCGTTCGTTTACCTTAATATTGCTAAATATTTTATTGAGTAGTATCAAAATAGCATCAGTAGCCAAAAATGCTTGAGGAATGTTTAGTCTTTTGCAGGCCGAATCATCTAAGGTTCTCTCAAGCCATTGAGTTGTTGCTATAAGTCCACCACTTGATTGTAGACTTATTATGAATTTAGCAAGAGAAGCTACTCTTTCACTGTAAATAGGATTTCTTTTATAAGGCATTGCTGATGAACCTATTTGATGTTTTTCAAAATTTTCTTCAATTTCTCTAAGATGTTGCATAAATCTGATGTCATTGGTAATTTTGTGAGCACTTTGGGCTAGGTTGCTTAAAAAGTTCAGGATTGATGAGTCAAATTTTCGATCATAAGTTTGCCCAGTTATTTTGTAAACTTTTTCAAATCCCATTTTTTTTGCGAGATTAATATCTAGAGCTTTTACTTTGTCGAAATTAGAGAGAAATAATTCTTTAAAACTGCTTTGATTACCAACTGTTCCCTTTACTCCTCTAAAACACATATTTGAAATTATGAATTTAAGTTCTCTAAAATCAAAAATTAGACTTTGAAGCCATAAACTACTTCTTTTTCCAAGAGTTGTTAGTTGTGCTTCTTGTAAATGTGTATATGCAAGTGTTGCTAGATCTTTATATTTTATTGAAAATTGCTTTAAGATTATGATAATTTCTGTTAATTTTTTTTCAATTAATAATAAAGCTTCTTTGATTTGGATTAAATCCGTGTTATCCATCAAATATGCACTTGTGACACCAAGATGTAAAATTTTTTTAGCATCTTCTCCAACTAAATCAGCATAAGCATAAAGATGTGCCATAACTTCATGTTGGAATTTTTTCTCGTATTTTTCTACGAGTTTAAAGTCAATGTTTTCAATTTGTTTATATAGTTCATTAAGTTGATCATTATTGATGTTTATTCCTAATTCTTGTTGTACCAAAGCCAAGTTATACCATAATTTTCTCCATGTAGTGTACTTAAATTTAGGTGAAAAAATATAGAGCATTTCTTTGCTTGCATATCTTGATTTTAATGGGTTTAAATATTGCTCCACTCTTGATTCCTAAAAATTGTTTTTTCTCTTTCTGATCCAACAGATAAAATTGAAATTTTAATACCTACTTCTTTTTCTATAAATTCAATATATGCTCTAGCTTCAATAGGCAGATCATCATAATTTTTAATATTACTGATATCTTCTTTAAATCCTTTAAAAACTTTATATATAGGTCTAACTTTTTCAATTGTTTCGCAAGAAGTAGGTATATAGTCATATATTTTACCTTGAAATTCATAGGCTGTGCAAATTTTAAGGTATTCGATATTATTTAATATGTCTAATTTTGTTAGTGCTAGATAATTTAGTTCATTGAGACTTATTGCTTTTTTTATTGTCAAGAGATCAAGCCAGCCAATTCTTCTTGGTCTTTTTGTTGTTGACCCGTATTCTTGTCCTTTTTCTCGAATTATATCTCCAATAGAATTTGATATTTCTGTTACAAAAGGTCCCAAGCCGACTCTTGATGAGAATGCTTTTATTATTCCAATTTTTTGTTTGATTTTTGATATGGGAATACCACATCCTGCTGCTGCTGTAATTAATGTGTTGCTTGAAGTTACAAATGGAAATGTTCCATGTTCAATATCAAGCATTGTGCCTTGTGCTCCTTCTATTAGAATGTGTTTTCCTGAATTTATGGCATTATGTAATATTTTTTCTGTATTAGTAATTAGAGATTTGAGTATTTCTATATATTTTTTATATGTATTTAAAATATCGTCATAGTCTAAGGGTTTATCGTTATATATTTTTTCTATAATTTGATTTTTTTCTTCTAAATTTGTCTTTAATTTTTTTGCAAAAATTTCTGTGCTTAGTAAATCAATAGTTCTGATTCCTATTCTGTTGATCTTGTCAGCGTAGCATGGCCCAATGCCCTTTTTTGTAGTGCCAATTTTATGGATACCTTTTTTTTGTTCACTAAGTTCATCAAATTTAATATGGTAGGGCATTATTATGTGTGCTTTATCACTTATGAATATTTCAGTTTTGATATTATTATTTTTGAGTAGTTCAAGTTCTTGAATTAAAATTAATGGATCAATTACTACGCTAGGTCCTAGTATACATTTTGCTCCTTGCAACACACCTGATGGTAATAAATTGAAAATGAATTTTTTGTCATTTACAACTATTGTGTGCCCGGCATTATTTCCCCCGTTAAATCTTACAACATAATCTATTTTTGATGAGAGAAAGTCTATAATTTTTCCCTTTCCTTCATCACCCCATTGAGTTCCAACAACTGCATAAATTGCCATTCCTATCTCCTATTGATTTATTTTTGCTACACTTCGAAGAGTTCTATGCTTTTCATTAAAATCAATACCATATCCTACGATGAAATCATTTTGAATTTCAAAACCTGTATAGTCTATTTTTATTTCTGTGAGTCTTCTAGATGGTTTGTTAAAAAGCGTACAAATTTTGATTTCTTTGGGTTTTTTAGTTTGTAAGTGTGCAATTATTTTTTTATATGTAAGTCCAGTGTCTACGATGTCATCAAATATTATTACATAACAGTTTTCTATGTTAATTTCAATGTCTTTTTTTATCAACACGTTTAATGAAGATAGGGTTTTGTTTCCATAACTTGAAGCTTGCAAAAAATCTATTTTTACGTTAAGCCCAATTTCTCTTGTAATATCTGCAAAGAACATGAAAGAACCCTTGAGAAGCGATATAAAAACCACATTATTTTTGTCTTTATAATAATTTCTAATTTTTTGAGCTAATTCTTTGATTTTGCTTTTTATTTTTTTCTCTGTAAACAGAGTTGAAATCTTATCACTCATTAATCTTTACATTTAACTCGCTATTTTTAACCTTTGTAGACATAATAATTATATTTTTTTTATTGATTTAATTCAAGGCAAAACTATGCCTCGTAAATTTGATGTGATATCATTTATTTAAAAAGAGGATATTAAAATGAATGCCAATTATGAAAAGTATAAGATGTTGGTTTTTGATCTTGATGGGACTTTGCTTAATAATAATCATGAAATTACCCCATTAACTTTTAAGGTTTTATTAAAGTTGAGAGATGATTTTCATATAATTATTGCGACTGGTAGACGATTATATGAAATTAGAGATGTTTTGCTGCAGCTTAAAGACTTAAGAATTAATGAGAGCTATATTGTAACAGCTAATGGTTCTGAAATATTTTTCAATAATGATCTTTTATTAAGATGTAGTATTGATTATGGTATAGTAAGAGAAATTTTTAAGGTCAATAGAAAAGGTATTGATATTAATCTTTATGATCTTCATGATTGGTATTCTGATGGAGAGATTAGAAGTCCAATTATGAATCATTTTATTCGTAATTTGGGAATAAAACCAATTATTACTGATTTATCTGAGCTTAAAATAAGCTCTTGTTCTAAGATAGTTTATTATTCTCATGATTTATTGAGACTTGAAGAATTTGCAAATACAATTAGAGAGAAAAATTTTGAAGGCATAAGCATGTTTTATTCTGCTAATGATCTTTTTGAAATTACAAATGTTGATGCTAGCAAATATAATGCTATTAAAAATATTTCTTTGTATGAATGTATTGGCCTGGATTCTATTTTGGCATTTGGTGATAATGGCAATGATTATGAAATGTTGAAAAATGTTGGTAAGGGCATTTTAATGAAAAATGCACATGATCGTATTAAGAGTAGTTTGCCAAACAATGAGCTTACAAAATTTTGTAATGATGATGATGGAGTTGCAAAATTTTTAATAGAATTTTTTGATCTTGATATTAATTAATTTTTGTTTTTATTCTTTTTTTAAGATTAAAAAAAGATTTGATAAAAAGTGTAATAATGGTATTGACATAGTAAAATTAAAAGTATATATTATTTTATGTTGTATAAACGATTGGCAAGTTAGAGATGGAAGATAAAAATATGGTCAAAGTAATAAAGAGTCTATGGTGGATGCCTAGGAGCTTTAAGGCGAAGAAGGTCGTGGTAAGCTGCGAAAAGCTTGGGGGGAGAAGCAAACATTCTATGATCCCAAGATTACCGAATGGAGTAATCCAATTAGTTAGATGCTAATTATCTACTGCTTATGTGGTAGAGGCTATACCAGGGGAAGTGAACCATCTAAGTACCCTGAGGAAAAGAAATCAAAGAGATTCCCTAAGTAGTGGCGAGCGAAAGGGGAGTAGCCTAAACTTTAAATGTGTCAAGCTGCAGAGCGTTGCATTTAGAGGGTTGTAGGACGCTTGGAGCTTAGTCTGCAATAAGCTGAGAAGTTACAAAATATTTATATAGAAGAATAGCTTGGAAAAGTTAGCCAGAGAAGGTGACAGCCCTGTAATTTAAATATAAATATCTTCTTAAAGATGTTCCTAAGTAGGACGGGACACGAGAAACCTTGTCTGAAGCTGGGGAGACCACTCTCCAAGGCTAAATACTATAAAGCTACCGATAGTGAAGAGTACCGTGAGGGAAAGGTGAAAAGAACCCCGGGAGGGGAGTGAAATAGAACTGAAACCGTGGACTTACAAGCAGTCAAAGCCGTGATATATTCATGGTGATGGCGTGCCTTTTGCATAATGAACCTGCGAGTTATCATGTCTAGCAAGGTTAAGGCATAGTAGTGCTGGAGCCTCAGCGAAAGCGAGTCTTAAACGGGCGATTTAGTTAGATGTGGTAGACCCGAAGCCGAGTGATCTATTTATGGCCAGGCTGAAGCTTGGGTGAAACCAAGTGGAGGGCCGAACCCTAGTCTGTTTAAAAAGGCAGGGATGAGCTGTGAATAGGAGTGAAAGGCTAAACAAACTCGGAGATAGCTGGTTCTCCTCGAAATGGATTTAAGTTCAGCCTTATTTTAGTGCAATAGAGGTAGAGCACTAATTGAGCTAGGGCCTGTCAAAGGGTACCAAACTCAGTTAAACTCCGAATGCTATTGTATGATGAATAGGAGTGAGACTATGGGCGATAAGGTCCATGGTCGAGAGGGAAACAACCCAGACCAACAGCTAAGGTCTCAAAAATGTATTAAGTGGAAAAGGATGTTTAGGTACGTAAACAGCCAGGAGGTTGGCTTAGAAGCAGCCATACCTTTAAAGAGTGCGTAATAGCTCACTGGTCGAGTACTTGAGCGCCGACAATGTAACGGGGCTAAATACATTACCGAAGCTTTGGATTCTAATTTTAATTAGAATGGTAGAGGAGCGTTCTGTAAGCTTGTGAAGTTAAACTGAGAAGTTTGATGGAGGTATCAGAAGTGAGAATGCAGGTATGAGTAACGAAAAAATGGGTGAGATCCCCATTCGCCGAAAACCTAAGGTTTCCTGGGTGAAGGTCGTCTTCCCAGGGTTAGTCGGCCCCTAAGGCAAAGCTGAAGAGCGAAGTCGATGGGAAACGGGTTAATATTCCCGTACCTCTTATAGTTTCGATTGGAGTGACGCATGAGGTTAACTACTGCTAGGCGATGGTAGTCCTAGTTTAAGCATTAAGGTGTTGATTTTAGTAGGCAAATCCGCTAAAAGAGCTGAGATGTGATGATGAGTGTTGTTTTGGCAACATGAAATGTAGGTAGTCAAGGTGCCAAGAAATAACTTCTAAGGTTAGGCTATAAGGGACCGTACCGCAAACCGACACAGGTAGGTGGGATGAAAATTCTAAGGCGCGCGAGAGAATCCACGTTAAGGAACTCTGCAAAATACATACGTAACTTCGGGATAAGTATGACCTAAGAGATTAGGTAGCATAAAAATGGTCCAAACGACTGTTTACCAAAAACACAGGTCTCTGCAAATCTGTAAAGAGAAGTATAGGGACTGACACCTGCCCGGTGCTGGAAGGTTAAGAGGAAATGTTAGTGTTAAAGCGAAGCATTAAATTTAAGCCCCAGTAAACGGCGGCCGTAACTATAACGGTCCTAAGGTAGCGAAATTCCTTGTCGGGTAAGTTCCGACCCGCACGAATGGTGTAACGATTTGGACGCTGTCTCAACGTGGAGCTCGGTGAAATTGAAGTATCGGTGAAGATGCCGATTACTTGTGGTTAGACGGAAAGACCCCGTGAACCTTTACTATAGCCTGGTATTGAGGTTTGGTTAAATATGTGTAGGATAGGTGGGAGACTTTGAAGCTATCTCGTTAGGGATAGTGGAGTCGCACTTGAAATACCACCCTTGTTTAATTAAGTTTCTAACTCATAGTGATATGAGGAGAGTGCCAGGTGGGTAGTTTGACTGGGGCGGTCGCCTCCCAAAGAGTAACGGAGGTGCGCAAAGGTTACCTTAGAGTGGTTGGAAATCACTCTGTAAGTGTAAAGGCATAAGGTAGCTTAACTGTGAGACTGACAAGTCGAGCAGATACGAAAGTAGGTCTTAGTGATCTGGCGGTGGCGAGTGGAAGCGCCGTCACTTAACGAATAAAAGGTACTCCGGGGATAACAGGCTTATCCTTCCCAAGAGTTCATATCGACGGAAGGGTTTGGCACCTCGATGTCGGCTCATCGCATCCTAGGGCTGGAGCAGGTCCTAAGGGTATGGCTGTTCGCCATTTAAAGCGGTACGCGAGCTGGGTTCAGAACGTCGTGAGACAGTTTGGTCCCTATCTGCCACAAGCGTTGGATATTTGAGAGGCTCTATCTCTAGTACGAGAGGACCGAGATGGACGAACCTCTGGTTTACCAGTTATCCTGCCAAGGGTAAGTGCTGGGTAGCTACGTTCGGAAGGGATAACCGCTGAAAGCATCTAAGTGGGAAGCCTTCCTCAAGATTAGATATCCTATTGAGAGGGTCCTGGAAGAATACCAGGTTGATAGGTTAGAAGTGTAAGTATAGTAATATATTAAGCTGACTAATACTAATTACCCGAATCTTTGACCATATTTTTGTCTTCCTGTAAATACCCTGGTGATTAAAGAAAAGAGGAAACACCTGTTATCATTCCGAACACAGAAGTTAAGCTCTTATTCGCTGATGGTACTGCGAGTTCGCGGGAGAGTAAGTTATTGCCAGGGTTTTTTTTCGTTTTATTATACTATTAGTGTGTATTTTAAAACATGTAAGTAGCATAATTATGTGCAATTTGAAAATTTTTTTATTTTTACTTTTTTTTTCTTATGTCAGTTTGTCAGCCAAACAAACTCTAAAATTTAAGCTTGTAGATCAATATTATCCTTTATATTACAAAAACCAAGAAGGTAAGATGACAGGTATGATTTTTTATCTTCTTAACAAATGGGCACAAGATCATCATTATGAGATTAGTGTGGAGGCCATTGATTATGTTGATCAAAGCACAATAGAAGACGATGTGGTTTATTTGGGATTAACATATAATTCAGATTTAAGTGAACATCTGTATTTTAAAAATGAGATTGGCAAATGTGTAACGGCATTGGTTTATAATTCAAAGGAAAAGCAAAAAATTACAAATCCATTTCTTTCAAAAGAATTTCGTGTAGGAGTTGTAAAAAATAGCATATATAAAGATATTTTGAAGTTGCATGGGCATATTGATAATGTTGTTTTATTCTCAGATACACAACAGTTATTTTCGGCATTAAGAGATAACAAAATTGATCTAATATATGGAAGTTACAAATCATTGTATTTTTTGTGGCATATTTATTTTGATCCATCTTTTTTAAAGGTATTTAATTCTGACTATTTTTATAGTTTTGGCATACGGGTTGCTATTAGTAAAAAAGCTGCTAATGGACTGAAGAATCTAGATATTGATCTCTTAAGTTATATGAAAGCTCTCTCTAAAAAAGAATATGCTTCTTTTAAAGAGTTAGATTACTTATTTAATCTTGATGTTGGAATATATAATGATTATCCCCCTTTAAGTTTTATTAATTCTAAAGGTCAATTATCAGGAATTTTAGTTGATTTATGGAATGATCTCTCTAGAGAATATGCTTTTTCTTTAAAATTTGTAGGATTTCCAAAGGAAAGTATTAAGTTGAGTCTGGATGATAAAGATATATCTGTTTGGGGTGGTATTATTGAAGATAATAATATTTTGACTTCAAAAATATATAAAGCAACAGATCCAATATGTATGCTTGATTTTAATTTTTACTTAACAAATTCTAGAAATAGTGATAAAATCTTCAATTCACAAATTGTTGATTTTCACTTAAGTGGCATAAGGTTAGATAAAAATACAGATATAGTTAATAATTTTGCAGATATAATAAATAATTCATATGGGTTTATAGAAAATTCAATTACTACAAACTATTTATTGAGGTTGCATGGATATAATAATATATTAAAATTTAAAGATTTAAGTTTTAATGTACAAAAACCTTTAATATTAGCTAGTAATATTCGCAAATTACAGTTGTTCTCGTATATGCTAGATGCATTAACATCAAATATCTTATTTGATACTTTATTAGAGATAGATAAAAATTGGTTTACTCAAAGTGAGATTGAAGATTATCAAAATAGTTGTTATAGCCATATAAATAACAGTAACTTTAATATTGAAGAAAAAATTTGGTTGGAACACAATAAAAAATTAAATCTTGCTGTTAAGAATTGGTATCCTGTTGATTATGTGAATTCTGGTCGTTATAAGGGAATAAATGAATGGTTAATTAAAAAGATAAAAAGATTAACAAATGTGGATTTTAATATTATTAATGTACGTGAGCGTGAACTTAAAGATTTAATTAAGAATGGTCAAATAGATATTTTGTCTTCTAATTTGGATAGTGCAAATTTAGATTATGTTTTTAATATTAAATCAGTTTCAGGAATTCCTTTATATATTTTTTCACAAAAAACTAATTTATTTATTCCTAAATCATCTGATCGTATAGCAGTGCTTAACTTTTTATATTCTAATAAATTGGAAACCCAAATAGGAGCACAATTAGTACAAGTAGAGAGTTTTAAAGAGGCTTTGGATTTGATATACAGGGGAAAAGTTGATGGCATTCTTAGTGATGAGTATACTGCTACTATTAATTTTGAAGATTTAAATGTTAGAGATCTTGAAAAAATTGTTAATGTATCGGATTTATCATTTGATTTAAATATTGCTGTTTATAATCAAGATTATATTTTAAGAAGAATTATACAAAAAATTTTATTCCGCACAAATGTTAATAATAAATTATATTTTGATGATTGGGTATTTAATGTTCATGAAAGTTCTAAAGACATGAAATTAAAAAAGTCTGGCATGTTAGTTTTAACGATTGTTTTTTTTGTTTTAACTATTTTAATGTTTTTCTTATTCAGATTATTGCAAGAAATAGGTTTTAGAAAAAAAATGTATTCTTCTGTAATTAGTGAAAAAAAAGTTATTGAAGATGCTATTGTTGCTAAGACTATTTTTTTAGCAAGTATGAGTCATGACATTCGTACTCCCATTAATGGCATAATAGCAGCTACCGAACTTTTAGATAATACAGATCTTTTAGGTGTTCAAAAAGAATATGTGCAAATGATCAATTATTCATCTACTTCATTACTTTCTTTGATTGATGAAATATTGTATATCTCTAAAATAGATATGAATGGTATATATATTGAAAATAATGAAATAAATCTAGAATATGAGATTGAAGAAGTTGTAAAAAGTTTTCAGTCTCAAAGCGCAAAAAGTAATCTTGATTTAATTTTTTATTCAAAATCAGATTTAACAAATTATTTGATAGGAGATAGGTCTAGACTTAAGAAAGTACTTATTAATTTGATAAGCAATGCTTTTAAGTTTACTAAGGAAGGAATCATAATTATAAACTATGAAATTATATGTACTAGAGAAGATGATAATGGTGATAGAATTTTTGCCATTGAATTTAAAGTAACTGATACTGGTAAAGGAATTAAAAAAGGAAATATACCCGTAATATTTGAATTATTCAAACAGGGAGATGACTTTGATGCAAAAGAATATGAAGGAACGGGACTTGGACTTGCTATATCTAGAAAGCTTGTCAGTTTAATGGGTGGCCCTGGTATTACTGTTGAGAGTGAGGTAGGCAAAGGGACAACTTTTTCATTTATGTTGCCTTTTGTTTTAGGTAATGAGATTAAAGATAAAGAGAAAAGTAAATTTAAATTGATTAGAAATAAAAAAATTTTAACTTTATTTTCAAGTAAGAAAGCCGTTGTCTTATTAAATGAAATAAGTGAAATTCTTGATTATAAGGATAACGTATGTAATTTTTATTCTTATGAGGATGCTTATGAAGAGTGTTGTAAATATCCTTATTATGATTTTATTTTTATAAATGTTAATAATGCTGATTTACAAAAGTGTTTAAAATTTGCTGAACGTCTTGAAAAATTAAATTTAGATGCAAAAATAATATTTGTGTTCTATTATTTGAAGAATGAAGAGAGTATTGATTTTAAATATGAATATATTCAAAAACCTTTTAAAAGGTGGGATTTTTATTCTGATTGGATTCTAAATGGTTCACTTGTAGATGCTCCATTAACTGATGATTCTGGTATTTTTAAGCTTAAGGATAATATTTGTATATTGATAGCCGAGGATAATGAAATTAATCAAAAAATTTTAAAAAATATTTTGATTGTTATAGGTGTTAGAGAAGATTCTATAGATATTGTGGATGATGGTTTGAAGGCCATTGATTATTTAAAAACTAATAGATATGATATTGCTTTTGTTGACATAAGAATGCCCAAATGTAATGGATTTACAGTATCTGAAGAAATACGAAGATATGAAAAACAAAATAATTTAAATTCATGTGTGCTAATAGCTGTTACTGCCCATGCTTTAAGGGAATATAAAGATAGGTGTTTGGAGAGTGGAATGAATGATTATCTTGCAAAACCTATACACATTAATTCAATTAAATGCATATTAAAAAAATATTTATATATTGATGAGGTGAAGAATAATAATATTGTAGAAGATGAAAATTTAGATAAATTGAATAATTTGGATATTAATCGTGCTTTGCAAGATTTGAATATTTCGTATGACATGTATATTGATTTATGTAGAGGGTTTGTTGTTATGAGTGATAATATTATACATGATTTAGATGAGGCATTTAATTTAAATAATGTGGTATTAATAAAAGAGTTAGCACATTCAATAGCAGGTGCTCTTGGTAATATGCGTAGTAATTTATTTGATGATTTTAAACAAATTGAAAATGGTACAGATTCAATAGAAGAACTAAGAGTACTATATTCTAAAGCACGTCAAAATTTGGTTATGCTTGTTAAAAATATAAGGGATCGGATATTAAATGTTGTTGATATTGATGGTTATGAAAAATTAGAATTTCAAAGTAACGATGACTTTTTAATTATTATGCAAAAACTTTTAAATGAGATAGAAAATAGAAATCCAAAAGAATATAGAAAAATTCTTGAAACCCTTAAAAAATATCATTGGGATAATGATAATATTGTGTTGTTTGATTCTCTTGTTGAATGTTTAAGGGTATATAATTTTAAGGAAAGTGTTGACATTATCAAACGTATGATGAGCCATAATAGGATAGAAAAATCGTGATGAAAGGTATAATTTTAGATAACTTTGATGAAATTGCGATTGAACCTCAAAAGTTATTGCTTGTAGATGATACGCCTACAAATTTAGATTTGTTAATAGATATTTTGCAGAATGATTATGATATTAGAGTTGCACTAAATGGATTTGATGCTTTGAAACAAGTAGAAATTGATAAACCAGATTTGATACTTCTTGATGTGTTACTTCCAGATGTTAGTGGTTATGAGGTTTGTAGAAGACTTAAAAATGATCCTGAGACTAGAGATATTGCTGTGATATTTATAAGTTCAAGAAATTCTACTGATGCACAACTTGAAGGATTTAATGTTGGTGGTGTAGATTATATTTTAAAACCTTTTAATGGAAGAATTATTAATGCCAGAATTAAGACTCATCTTGAACTTAAAAGGCTTAGGGATTATTTTAAAAATCTTGCAAGAATTGATGGTTTAACTCAAATTCCTAATAGAAGGTTTTTTACAGATAAATTTGCTAAATCGTGGATGCAAGCATTGGAACATAAAGATAATGTTATTGTGGGGATGTTAGATATTGATTATTTTAAGAAATATAATGACAATTATGGACATACCAATGGTGATGAATGTCTTAAATTAATAGCCAAAAGTTTAAATAAGATTGCTGTGAAATATAAGATAGATATTGCACGTTATGGTGGTGAGGAGTTTATTTTATTTGCTGTCAATAAAAATTTAGAAGAAATGATTAAGATTGTTAGTGTTTTAATTGAGGATATTAGAAATTTAGAAATAGTTCATGAGTATAGTAATATTTCTCATTTTGTTACAGTTTCAATTGGACTTGCAGAACAAGTTCCGCAAGATTCCAATTTTACTAATATTATTAAACTTGCTGATGATAAGTTATACGAAGCTAAAATTTCGGGACGTAATCAATTTAAATATTGACTATTAAAGTAGAAGTTAAATCTTATAAGTTAAAGACAATCCAATAGAGTCATAATAAACATACGAATTGTTTGTGCTTACTTTTTTTGTGATATCAGCTAATCCTACTGTATTTTCTGTATAGGAAGGTGCTGTTGAAAATTTAAATAGCACATCTAATGTTAAGTTTTCTATAACTTGAATTTTGGCAATTAAGGAAAAATTGTGGTAAAAGAAGTCACTTCCCCATCCTTTATCTTTCATTGTGCTCACATATCTTGCATCTCCAATATATGTTTGACCTTCATATAAGAATCCAACTAAATTAAGGGGTATTGGCATTTGGTATGCTAAGAGTGCATAAGGATTTACTATAGTTCCATTTATATTTTTACCTTCATCAGCTTTATATTTCCAGAGTTGATTATTATTAGCGTGAGGGTTATATCTTAATGTTATATTATTCCCAACTACTGTTATAACATGTGTCCATTCTCCATCAAGGATTGAATTTAGATCAAATTGTAGCCTACCTCCTGTAATAAATTCATAGTAAAGTTCAGGCTTACTTGAATATTTCCCGTTACCGAGATGTACTCCAATGCCTTTAAATCCAAATGCTTCCCAACCTATTCCAAATTCAGATTCTGTGTATATATTTAAAAATGAAATAGGAGTAAGTCCTATTTTTGCATGGGATAGTGCTAGGATAGGTGATAGTCCAATATTGATATCAAAGTCTACTCCATTATTCTTGAAGAAAATTGAGTCAGGATTATTTTTTAGTGGGAGAAACTTATGGATTCCAAAATGTGATATTAATTTTGCACTTCCCCACGAACTAGGTTCAATCTGTTTGTTTGGGTCTACCGATTTAAATTTTGGAGTTATAAAACTTGGAGAAAATTTACTATTTGAAGTGCCAAGTGCATGTGGTGGATAATAGGCCGTTTGGAAATTGATATAAAAATATCGCGTTTGATCTTGTTTTGTTTCTGAATTTTCTTTTGTTGCTGAATTTTGTTTTGTGTCTGAATTTTGTTTTGTGTCTGAATTTTCTTTTGTGTCTAAATTTTGTTTTGTTTCTTCCTTTGAATAGGTAGAAACGGTTTGTAAAAATATGAGTATTATTAACAATTTTTTTAACATATTAATACCTTTGCTTATATAAGATTTTTTTCCTTTTTAATTTTTTTTATTATAGTTTATTTCTTTAAACAAAGTAAATTGTTTTGATTATAATTTTAGACTAATTTTTTTAAATTTTTGATATTATATCCATTAAGTTTTTTTGTACTTCATTAATATCTTTTGATGCGTCTATATTATTAAGCCTATTAATGTTTGAGTAAAAATTTATTAATGGTTTTGTTTGTAAATTATATTCCTGAAGTCTAATTTTTAAAGACTCTTTTGTATCATCTTTTCGTTGGTAGAGAATACCTTGGCAAAAATCGCAAATTTCTTTTTCTTTTGTAGGAAGTGTATATATGTTAAATATTCTGCAACAAGATTGGCATATTCTTCTTCCAGAAAGCCTTTTGACCAGAAGTTTTTCGTCAATTACGAAATTTATTATTTTAATGTTTTCTAATAACTTATCTAATTCTATGGCTTGATTGATATTTCTAGGAAATCCATCGAGAATGAAATTATCTCTATCGTCAATAGTATTGATTTTGTCTTCAACGACTTTAATTGTAATTGAGTCGGGGACTAATTGTCCATTTTCAACTATTTGTTTGATTTCTTTTCCAAGGGATGTATTATTTGCTATGTGTGTTCTAAATAAATCGCCTGTTGAAATGTGATAGTAATTTAGTTCATTTGATAGAATTTTTGCAATTGTACCTTTTCCAGAACCTGGAGGACCTAAAAAAACAAGTTTCATAATGTAACTCCTGTATATTTTTATTTTTGATGTTTAACTGAAGATATTTAACAAGAATTTAAATCCAACGATTGTTCCAATTGCAGATCCAATGTTAACAAAAAATACTATTAATAAGATTTTTGTAACTTTATTCTTAAAATATCCTTTTATGTTATGTAAATCTTCTTGTAATCTTTCAAAATCTTTTATTTTTGGTTTATTTATATATGCTTCAACGAGTCCTGCTACCATACCTGTTCCAATAAATGGCATTAAAGAAAATATTGGAGCACCAATTGATGCTGTTAGTATGGTGATAATGTTGGCTCTTAATAAAATAGCTGCAATGCCTGCAAATACAGAATTACATATTATCCAAATTTCTAAATTTTTGTAGGCAAATTCAAAGTCTTTAAAGTAAAATGAACTTGCTATTAGTATAATAATTGAGATAGCTATTAAATAGGATATCAATTTACTTATTGAGAACTTATTTTTAGGTATGGTGTTCAGTTCTTCAATGTTAATAATTTTTTTATTATCTTGAATTTCTTTTAAGTTTTCTATTATTCCCTTTACATGACCAGCTCCCACAACAGCAAGAATTGTCCCAGATCCCTCAAGTATTTTACTTGCTATAAATTCATCTCGTTCATCAATTAAGACTTTTTTTACAGTTGGAATTTCTTTTGCAAGTTCTTCCATTATATTTGATAGAGCATCTTGTTCTTTAAGTTTTTCAATTTCATCTTCTGTGACTTTTATATCTGAGAATGAAAACAGGCTTGATATTATTTTTGTTTTTTCAAAAATTGGCACACAATTCCAAGCTCTCTTTAGAGTTGTCTCGACTTTTCTGTCTGCAAGTATTAAAGGTATGTTATGTTCTTTGGCTTTTAAAATGGCTGTTTTCATTTCTTCGCCAGGACTAATCCCTTGTTCTTTTGCTAATTTTTTTTGAAAATTACTTAAAATAATTTGTACTATTAATAAAAAGGCTTTTCCTTGTTTTATTACTTTATAGATGTCCAAGTTGCGCCATTTTTCATTTTCATCTGTTTTGAGAATGGCATGGTAGCGTGCCTCATCGAGTTCAACTGCGATAAAATTTGGTTTTAATATATCAATCAAATTAGCAGTGTCTTGTGAGCTTTTTTTTGATACATGGGCTGTGCCTAATACATATATTTTATGATTATCGATGTCAAGAGTACTTACATGTGAAAAGTAGTCTTTTGTGTTTTCTTTTGCGGTTTCCAAAAGTTATCCTTGTCTTTAAAAATTTAACCATCAAGAAGGATGGTTTCTAATAATTTTACCACATGACCTATTGAAACTATATAGTCTACATTATTTTCTTCTATTGCAATTTTTGGCATTCCAAATACTACTGAGCTTTTTTCATCTTGTGCAATAGTTACTCCTCCAGCTTTTTTAATATCTCCAATTTCTCTAGAACCGTCATTTCCCATTCCAGTCATTATGAGAGCTATGGCTTTCTCTTTTACATTTTCTGATATTGATTTAAATAGTACTCCTATGGAAGGTTTATGTCCGTTAACATTTGCTGCATCAAAAACTTCTATTTGATAATTATCATTTATTTTGTTTATTTTTGTGTGATATCCTCCAGAACTTATATATATGCATCCTTTTTGAAGTATTTCATTATTTTTTGTTTCTTTTACAGTTAAGTTACAAATTTTATTAAGATTGTTTGCAAATTCTGTAGTAAATCCTTTTGGCATATGTTGAACAATTACTATTGGGATAGGGAAGTTTTTGGAAATTTCTGATAAAATGATTTTTAATGCCGCAGGACCTCCTGTGGATATTCCAATAACAACCATTTCAAATTTTCTATTTTTAAGTTTTTTAAAATCTTGGTCATTTATTATTTGTTTTTGATTAAGATTTGTTATTATGTATTTAGTGTTTGTTGTTTTTAAATTATGTTCTCTTATGTCTATTATTTGTGGGTCATTTTTTTTGTCTTTTTCATTTTGTGACACTGTATATCTTTCTGTTGTAGAGTTAATATTAGTTATGATTTTGTTTTTTATACTCTTATTTCCATAAATTATAAGTAAATCAATAATTTTGTCTTTTATTTTATCTAATTTACTATCAATTTTTATTATGAAGTCATCAGCACCTTGCAGTAGAGCATTTATTGCAAGGTCTTTGTTAGACGATAGTATAATGACAGGAATTTTATTATTGATATTTTGCTTTTTTTCTATGAGGGAAATTTCTTTTATAGTTTCTTTTTCTAAGCCGAGTAATATTACATCTGGGTCTTGTTTTAATTTTTTCAATGCAAAGTCTGTATTGGCTGCAGTTGCAATAACTTTAAGTTTTGGTGAGGAATTTATTATATCCGATATAGCTTTTCTATTAACAGACGAAGAATCAATAATGAGCACGTAAATTTTTATTCTCATTTTCTATTTGCTCCTATAGGTCTGCTTGCATGAAATTATAGTTTGTATTTGTTTTGAAATGAAAGTTTTTTTTCATTAGTAACACTCTCATCATCCTTTTCATATATTATGGCCCAAGGTGTCTTTAAGAATTTGAAAGGAAGATTTAAACCAAAGAGTGATTCTGAATGTCCGATAAATAAGTAACTTTTCATAGCCATAGAAGAATAAAATTTTTTCAAGACTTTAATTTGTGATTTTTCGTCGAAATATATGAGTACATTTCTACAAAATATAACGTCTATATTAGAAAATCCACTTTCAAAATTTAAATTATGATAATCAAATCGTATGTGTTTTTTTATGTCATTTACTACCCTATAACCATCCATGTGAGATGTGATGTATTTTTTATACTCTGCTGGAATATGTTCACATTGTTGGCTAGAGTAATGTCCGTCTTTTGCTATCATTAACGATTTTAAACTTAGATCAGAAGCTATAATGATAAAGTCAAAATTTTCTGGAATATGGTACTTAAGAACAAATGCTAATGAGTATGGTTCTTCTCCCGTTGAACATCCTGCAGACCATATAACAATTCTATTTTTATTTCCTTTTGTTTTGATATTTATTAATTGTGGTATTATGAATTTTTCAAAAGTTTTAAAATGGGCTTCATTTCTGAAAAATCTTGTTAAGTTTGTAGTAACTAGATCTAAAAAATATTCTTTTTTAAATTTGTCTGAAATTATTAATTCGTATAGTTGTTGTGGTGTATTGATATTTTGAAGTTCATGTATTGCGTCGTTAATTCTACTTTTTAATACAATTTTATTTTTTTCATCAAAACGGATACCGCTATTATCATATATAAAATTACAGAATTTTGTTAAAAGTTCATCATTAATGTTTAGCATCTATAAAGTCCAATTTTATGAATTTTCTTAATAATAGTATTACTTAACCATTGTAAATTTCTAGTGGGTTTATATATTTTTTTCAAAATAATTGTACAATTAGTATTAGTGAATTTACTTTAAATATTAGTTTAAGGGATAAATTTGTGAATAAGTATTTATTATTTTTTATCTTGATTTTAATGCTAGTAGCTTGTGCTAGCAAAAGGAGAAATTTAATGGAAGAGCATGGAATATTTGCGTTAATTGATACAAACAAAGGTACTATGAAAATTAAGCTTTATTATAAAATTGCTCCTTTGACTGTAATGAATTTTATTGGTCTTAGTGAAGGTCTTATTGAAAATTCTGTTACAAATCAACCTTATTTTGATAATCTTATTTTTCATAGAGTTGTTGATGAGTTTGTTATTCAAACAGGTGATCCTACTGGTACTGGTACTGGAGGTCCTGGTTATATGTTTCCTGATGAATTTACTAAAGGTGTGAGTCATAATGAGGTAGGCGTTGTTTCTATGGCTAATGCAGGTCCTGATACTAATGGAAGTCAGTTTTTTATTACTCTTAAAGATAATCTTACATATCTTGATTTTAAGCATTCAATTTTTGGCAAGGTGATTGAGGGAATGGATACAGCGAGGAGCATAAGTCGTGGAGATAAAATAGAGAGAGTAAGGATAATTCGTGTTGGAGATGATGCAAATTCTTTTAAAGTTAATAATGAAGAATTTTTAAAATTAAAGAGTAGTTATGAAGCAAAAAAATTAAAAGAGTATGAGAAACATATGGCTTGGCAATTTGAAATAATTGATCGAGATTGCAAAGATTTTGAAAAAGATGAAAGTGGTATTTTATATAAGGTAATAAAACAGGGAAATGGTAAATGTGCTAAGAATGGTGATATTGTAAGAGTAGATTATGAGGGTTTTTTGTTAACTGGATTTAAATTTGATAGCTCTCTTGAGAGGGGTAATATAATGGAGTTTGAACTTGGTAGTGGGAGAGTGATTAAAGGTTGGGAGATAATGTTGTCAAATATGTGTGAAGGGGACGAGAGAGTTATAATAATTCCACCAAATCTTGCTTATGGAGATAGAGATTTTACCAGTATGATAAAAGCAAATTCTTTTTTAAAATTTAATATTATTTTAAGGAAAGTTAATTAATGTTCAATCAAGTTTTTTTTGATGAAAATATTAAATATGAATTTTATAGAAAATTTTTTCATATCTCGACTTTAGCATTTTTATTATTATATAAGGTGAATTTGTGGGTAGGTTTTGTTGCGAGCTTATTTTTTATGGTTATTTACTTAATATTAGAATTATTAAGAGTCATGAAAAAAAAATTATTTTTTTTAGAAAATATATCAAAAATATTGGTGAAAACTAGAGAAGTACCTTTTTGTAAAATATATCTCTCTCCAATATTTTTAATAGTCAGTATGTTTTGTACTTATTTTTTTATAGCAAAACCTTTTAGTTATATTGGAATATTTTCTGCATGTATTGGAGATGGGCTTGCAAGTCTTTTTGGTAAGCTTATTCCATCTTTTAAACTTGTAAATAATAAAACGTTTGCAGGAAGCATTTCTGTTTTTATTGTTGCTTTTATAGTGTGCTATTATTTTGTTCCCAATTTTGTCATGGCGTTAATTGTTGGCATAGGAGCTATGCTTGTTGAACTGTTTGATTTTGCAAAATACGATAATTTGTTTTTGCCTGTAGGGGTTGCAACTTTATCTTTTTTGTTGCTAACTTGAATTTATTGATCTTGTTTTTATAGCCAATAAAAAAAGAGTTTGCCTGATTCTTGTAAGTATATTGGTACTCCTATTGAAATTGGTATAAATGCATAGGGTATTTCTATCAAATTTAAATAAGTTCCTAATACTATTAATGATGTTGATACAAATAGTAGCGAATAACTTAAATTTTTTTTCCTTAAACATGCTACCAGAAAGTTCATTAATATTAGTATTAGGAATAAATAGATGTATAACTTATTATTTTTAATTGGAGAGAAAAAGTCGTTTGTATGTTGATAAGCATTAATAGGTATTAAATAGCTATAAATCATTGAGAAAGTAAAAATTAAATAAATGGTATAAGTTATTGATTTTATTTGAAAATCACATATGTATAGACTTAAAAAGAATAAATTTAGTAATGAAAATGTGACTATTAAGTGATAAAATTTCATGAAAGAATATAGTTCTAGGCTCAATGTATTGCTTAAAAGGTAATATTTAAAAATTGTAATGGGTTCAATTATATAAAAACAAATAAAACAATAAAAAAATACGAATTGTATATTGTTTGTTCTCTTGTAATTTATATATGTCCAAATGGATCCTATGATGCCAATGTTAAATATAAAAAATTTGTTGACCAAAGCTAATGAATTTGTATTGTATATTTTACTAAGATAATTATAGAAGTTTATGCTGGTATTTAGGTAATAAATAAATATTGATATAACAATTATTCCTAGACTGACGGTCGTTAATAAAAAGAAATTTAATTTTGAAAATAATGTTTTCATTTAAGTTCCCAAGAAGATATATCTTTTTGCATTTTGATTATTTTTTTTATTTTAGCATCAAGTTTTGCAAAAAAATCTATTTGTGTTTTCTTTTCAATTGAATTTACGTTCACAACGTAATTTTTTAAATCTGTATCTTTGGCTTTTTCATTTGGAATAATAAAAGCCACAATTTCATAATTATTACTCTTGTTGTTTAAGGATAATACGATTTTATAAAAGTTTTTTGGAATTAAAATTTTGTTTTCCCCAATAAATCCTTTGTTTTCCGTCAAGATTCCTGCGCTAATAATATAAATTTTGTCTTTTGAAATAGCCCATCTTCTAACTTTTTGTTCAAGTTTAGACCAAATTCCTGAGTTAAATGAACTGTTTTGTGGAGAAATGTTTGATAAAAAATAAGTTTCTATCATAGCCTCTTTAGAAAAAGACATATCAGCAGAACTAACAATATGTCCTCTATCATATCCGCTGTGTAAGTAATCACTTAATTTTGGTGCAATTCCTTTGATATCTGGATCTTCAAAAAATTTTTTACTTCGAGTGATTTTTTTTTCTTTAACTAAGATTAAAGCTAATTCAACCATTTCTCTTTTTAATTGGTAAGCTACCCATTCTGATTGTCTTGCCTGCTCAGCATATCCTAAGGAATAATATTTTTTGTGTAATACTTGGGTAGTAAGATATCCCTGTGGTAAGAGATGTTCTTCTTGTAGTTTTATTGGAATTTGAGGTCTATAAAGTCTATTTTTAATGTCTTCTAAACAATTTGAAGCTATTTCTTTTATTTTATTGACGATTTTTGGGTTTTGATGTAGGAATAAAAATCCTATTAAAATTGATATGTAGAGAATAATTAAGATTTTTGACTTTTTTTTCATTGATTTTTTCCTTTTTTATTTTTTAGATTATATCTAATACCAAAGTTAAATGAAACATGAAAAGTGTCAAGGAATAGACATTCAACTTTTGAGTATATATTAAGGTAAGAAATAGATTCTTTTGTAGAAAATTCAAAAAATATATATGGTTCTATTACATAAGGTATTTTATTATAAAACCTAAAATTTCCTATTAAATTTGTTGATAGGTAAAATCGTCCTCCGACACCCATACTAGTAGATAAGTATTTTAGTTTTTGAAAGAAATTAATGATATTCCAATTTATTCCTATACCAATATAAGTACTTGAGAATTGGATTTTTTTAGATACATTGTAATCTTCAATCATTAAAATCATACAAACAGCCATAAAATCAAGATTATTTGTGGCGAATGTATAATAGGGTCTAAATATTATGTGATTGTTTTCTGCATTGAGAAAGAATCCTGTTCCAAGTCCTATACCTGTTGCATAGATAAAACCTCTGTTTATTGAGAATATACTATTTTTATTTTTTTCTGCTTTTTCTTTTAAAGGTAAATTTTTTTTATTGATTTCATCTTTTTTTTGTGTTTTTTCATTTAAAGTTTTATTTTCTTTATTTTTTATCTCATTATTTAATGAATATAAGTTAATACATGATAATAATAAGCAATAGTAGATTATTTTTTTCATAATTAAATTAGTTTAAATAATATACAATTATTTACAAATAAAGAAGTGTTAGTAATATGGGGAATACAAATTTAATCTTTGTACTGTGATAAAATTAATTCAAGTACTTAGGAGGTTTAAGGTTATGTTTTTGGATTTTTTAAAAAAGGAGCTTATTTTTGTATCGTCCACAATATGTTCTAAAGATGAAGCACTTAATTTTTTAGTGGAAGAAGTAAGTAAGAAAGGTTATACAAATGATAAATCAGTATTTATGCAAGGATTGCTTGATAGAGAAAATATTGGTGATACATCTTGGGAAAATGGGGTTGCTGTTCCTCATTTTATAGGAGATGTTGTTAGTGTCAGTTTTATTTCATTGCTTTATATAAAAGGTAATGGTATAAAGTGGTCTGATGATAATCCTCCTGTTAATTTAATATTTTTAATTTGTATGTCAAAGGAACAACATGGTACTGGGCATATTAAGTCAATAGCTTTTATAGCCAGATTATTTGAAAATGATGATTTTAAAAATTTTTTAAAAAATGGAAATAATTCTGATGAAATTTATTCTTATATAAAAAATGTTGAAAATAATTATTTAGAGAGTGATTTTAGTATTTCTAGGACAGAGAGTATACTGGCTGTATGTGCTTGTCCTGTAGGAATTGCACATACATATATTGCTGCTAAAAAGCTTGAAGTTGAAGCTAAAAGACAGGGATATAGCATTAAAATTGAGACTCAGGGTTCTATTGGTATTGATAATCCTTTAAGAAAAGAGGATATTGAGGCTGCTGATGTTGTAATACTTGCAGTAGATAAAGATGTTGATGAGTTAAGATTTGATGGAAAGCGAGTTTATAAGATTTCGACTGCAAGGGCTATTAACGATGTAGAGAATGTTATTAAAGAAGCATTTAGTGCCCCAGTTTTAACATTTAAAGGTATGAATACTTTAAATGTTAATTCTAATAATAGTAAATCTGGCTTTTATAAATATTTAATGAGTGGCGTTTCTCCTATGGTGCCAATTGTAGCTAGTGGTGGTATTTTAATAGCCTTTGGCATATCTCTTGCAGGGGTTGGTTCTGGTGGGCCAAATTTTGAGCAATATCCTTTTTATAAGACAATTACAGATATTGGTGGTGTGGCTTTTAGTATGATGTTGCCAGTACTTGCGGGATTTATTGCAATGTCGATTGCTGATAAGCCAGGTCTTGCGCCAGGTCTTGTGGGAGGAGTTCTTGCCAGAGACGTTAAAGCAGGATTTTTAGGAGCCATACTCGTAGGGTTTATGGCAGGTTTTATTGCAAGATGGCTAGCAAGAAGACAAATACCTGAATGGCTTAGGCCTATAATGCCTATATTTGTAATTCCTTTAATAAGTACTGTTATTATTGGATTTTTTATGATTTATGGAGGTGTTTATATTGCCCAATTTATGGGACTTCTTGAAAATGGTCTTAAGGAACTTCAAAGTAATTCAGATGCTCATGGTATTATAGGAAAGTTGTTACTTGGGGCAGTACTTGGTGCTATGGTATCAATTGATATGGGAGGACCTTTTAATAAAGTTGCATTTCTTTTTGGTGTTGGTATGATTCCTAGTGTGCCACAAATAATGGGTATGGTTGCATCAGCTATTCCTGTTGCTCCTATGGCTATGGGACTTGCTACTTTGATTATGCCAAAATTATTTGAAGAGGAAGAGAGAGAGTCGGGGAAAATATCATTTTTGATTTCTTTTATTGGTATTAGTGAAGGTGCTATTCCTTTTGCTGCCAGTGATCCTGCAAGAGTGTTGCCTTCGATAGTGCTTGGGGGTGCTGTTTCAAGCATTATTGCAGCATTTTGGGGGGTTGCAGATCATGCTCCGCATGGGGGTCCAATAGTTTTACCTGTTGTTGATCATAAATTTGGATTTCTTATTGCAATAGCTGTTGGTGTTGCGGTGGCAACAAGTGTGGTTATTTTTTTGAAATCTTTAAAGGTTAAGGTATCTAAATGAGTATTGATAATATATTTTTGATGAAAAATGAGATTAAGGAGTATGATTGGGGTGGATCTAGTTTCATCCCTTCCCTTTTGGGACAAAAAGAAGATGGTTTACCAAAAGCTGAAATGTGGCTTGGTGCACATAAAACATTTTCTAGTAAAATATTAGTTGATGGTCAATATGTTTCTCTTTTTGATTTTTTAAAAAGACATAAAGAGCTCTTAGGTTTTGGGAGTGAATTGTCATTTTTATTTAAAATTCTCTCAGTTTATAAACCTTTGTCAATTCAAATACATCCTTCAAAAGATATTGCTTTAAAAGGCTTTGCACTTGAAAATAATAAAAAAATAATTATTGATGATTCTAAGAGAATTTATAAGGATGAAAATCCTAAAGTAGAACTTGTTTATGCTTTGAGTGATTTTTATGCTCTTAAAGGTTTTTTGTCACTTGATGACATTAACCATATTTACAGAAGTTTAGGATTGGATTTTAATTTTATGACGCATGAATCGTTTGTAAAAACCTTATTTGATTTACACGAATTTGAGATTGAAAATATTATTGATAAAGTGTTAGGTAATTTAAATTTTATAGACGAATTTAGAGCTTTTTGGTTTAATGAAATTTATAAAATTTATGGTATGGATATTGGTCTTTTGGTATTTTTGGGAATGTATATTTTTAAATTAAAAACAGGTGAAGTTATTTATACTGAAAGTCGAGAAGTGCATGCTTATCTTAAAGGTGAATGCATTGAACTTATGACTAATTCTGATAATGTCATTAGAGCAGGTTTTACAACTAAACATATTGACAAAGATGAAATGTTGAAGGTTGGGAAATTTGAAGAAGGAGTTTTTTCATTGTTAAAGAGTGAAAATATTGATGGTTGTGATATATTTAAGTTGCCAGGTACCAATTTAAGTTTATTTCACAAATGTATAAATGGAGATAGCTACTTTGAAAGGGTTGGTGTTATGATATTGTTAGTTATAAAAGGAGAAGTTCAGCTTAATAATAGAATTTCTCTTAAGATGGGAGAGAGTGTGTTTATAGGGAATTGTGATTGTAATAAGGAATTGTCAATTTATGGTAATGGAGAAATCTTTATTGCGCTTTCTTTGTAGTTAAGGAATTGATTTTTTAATTTTAAGAAAAGATATTTAATAATTTATATAAGCATTTTAATAAATCCAATTGCAAAAAATTTAAATCTCATGCCTTCAAATACTATTTTTGGTTCTGTTAAAAATATTGTTGGGCCAAGTGTGGGGTAAATTTTAAATCCTAATGATAAATTTTTGATGATTTTATATTCTATTGATAAAGGTAGTCTAGTTACTATTGCTATTCTGTCATAAGGGGATGGTTTTTTAGAACTAGGAGAAGTTAAATTTGCTTGAGACCAGTCTACTCCAATGCCAAATCCCCCTCCTATTATTAGAGATTTTCCTATTAGTTGTCTGAAAATTAAATCAATGGCAATTAAATTATAGGGTTTAAAGTTTATTGTATTGAAGTATAAAAAGCTACCATATCCAAAATCTATGTCTACGTATGGCACTGAGATCAATAGGTTTATAAGAGGATTTCCGGTTCCTGTTCCTGCTGCAAATGAGTAAGCATTTTTATATTTTTTATTATTGTTTGCAGTATGATGTGGTTTAGGTTTTTCAGGTTCTATTTTAGGTTTTTCAGGTTCTATTTTAGGTTTTTCAGGTTCTATTTTAGGTTTTTCAGGTTCTATTTTGGGTTTTTCAGGTTCTATTTTGGGTTTTTTAGGGACAACAGGTTTGTCATTTGTAGTGCATATAGTTCCATCCTTTTTTTGTTTACATTCTATAAAATACATACTATTGGATTGCGAAAAGGCAGGATTGTATAGGTTGAATATTAACAATAATGTAAGTATTTTTTTTGTATTTTTTCCCATGAATGTTCCTTTGTACAGTTGTTTTATATGTATATTTTTATGAATCCAAAACCAAAAAATCCAAATCTTATTCCTTCCATTGATGTGGGATTAAATATCATTGTGACACCAATTGTTGTAATAGCTTTAAAACCTATGAAAACATTTTTTAAAAAACCATATTCCAATATAATGGGAAGTCTAATTGTAAAGCCCAATCTATTGTTGGATGAAGTTAATGAAAACTCTTCTTGTTTATTTTGTTCATTATTATTTTGTTGTGTTATATTGGAGGCATCTTGTTCATTTGGTTTTACTTGAGATAGGTCAATGCCTATGCCAAGTCCGCCAGTGAGTGTTGTATTGTGATAGACTTCTTCTTTAAATACAATATCAGTGCCAAGAACAATATAAGGTATAAAATTGTTGGGATGCAGTCCATTAAAGCCCCCATATCCAAAATCTACATCTACATAAGGAAAATTGATTATGATATTGGTTATAGGATTTCCAATACCAAATCCTATGCCAAATGTATTAGATGGATAGGAACTTTTTTTGGAATGCTGTTTGTTTAATACTCTATTTAGAGCTTCTGGATCAATGGTTGTTGCAATAGATGAACTTATGGTTAAAAAAATCATAAGTATTGTTAATTGTGTTTTCATGAATTTTCCTCCAACTTGTGTTTGATTAGATTTGTATAATTTTTAAAATTATATTTCATAAAATATAAGATGTTTATGTTTTCGTTTATCGTCGATATTATTATGATTTTATATATTGCGTACATTTTTGATATTAAGATTTTGTCCATATCAGCATTTTTTTGATGATTGTAAATTATGAAAATCAGAATCATTTTTGTATATATTGCTAAGTGATATCAGATTTTTATTAAGTTTTAAAATGTAATATCTTAATAAGTTGAGATTGTAAATAACATTTGATTTTGATTTTTGAGCATTATTAGATGTAACACTATTTATGTTATTATTAGATTTATTTTTTATCGTAAATTTTTGGCATAACATTATAGTTAAATTTGTAAACATTTTACTACATATTTTTTTTAGACATCTATTGTAATATACAAACATATTTTATAGCTTATAAAAATAAATATTACAGCAAAGATTTATATTAAAAATATGTTTGACATATTTTTAATATAAATATAAATTTAAGTATAGATTTTACTTATGATTTGATGAGATTGTTTTTAGTTATTTTCCGTAATTATAAGATAGGTTTTTAATGTAAAATTTTTATTAAATATTTTATATTTCATTATTGATTAAAATTATGGTATTTATAAAAGTCAAAAAACTTAGAGAATATTGATCTTGGAATTAATATATATGATATCCTTTATTATAAAAAGTAGATCTTTTGCTTTTAAGTTCAAATTATATTGTGTCTTTATAGTTAAGTTTTAAATTTTTAGGGAAGGTGCGGTTTATGGGTGATTTTATTGCTTCAAGAGAAGAGGAATTTTCTAAATGGTATTTGGATATAGTACAAAAGGCAAAACTTGTTGATTATACTCCTGTTAAGGGTTGTATGGTTATTATGCCTTATGGATATGCTATTTGGGAGAGAATTCAGAGTATCATTGATAATAAGTTTAAAGAGAGTGGACATGAGAATGCATATTTTCCATTGCTTATTCCTTATGAATTTTTAGAGAGAGAAAAAGAGCATGTTAAGGGATTCTCTCCAGAACTTGCTGTTGTAACAACAGCTGGAGGTGAAGAATTGAGAGAACCTTTAGTTTTAAGACCTACTTCTGAGACAATTATTTGGAATATGTATAGTAAATGGATAAAATCTTATAGAGATTTACCTATTAAAATAAATCAATGGGCAAATATTATTCGTTGGGAGAAAAGGACAAAGCCATTTCTTCGTACCACTGAGTTTTTGTGGCAAGAAGGACATACTGCTCATGAAACTTCTAATGAGGCTCAAGAGGAAGCTTTGTTTATTTTAAATCTTTATAAAAAATTTGTTGAAGATTATTTGGCTATTCCTGTATTTTATGGTAAGAAGACAGAAAGAGAAAAATTTGCAGGTGCTGTATCTACTTATACAATTGAAGCGTTAATGCAAGATAAAAAGGCTTTGCAAGCAGGAACATCACATTATTTGGGATTGAATTTTGCCAAAGCTTTTGATGTTAAATTTCAAAATAAAAACGGTGAGATGAGTTATGTTTTTGCCACTAGTTGGGGTGTTTCAACTAGGTTAATTGGGGCATTGATTATGGTTCATGCTGATTCTAAAGGTTTAATTTTACCTCCTAAGATAGCACCAATCGAAATTATTATTGTTCCTATTTTTAAAAAAGATGATGATATTAATAAAAAAATTCTTGAGTATGCGACTACTATTTTTGATATTTTAGTAAAGGGAAAGTTTAGGGTTGAGATTGATAAAGATTTTAAGAATTCACCAGGATTTAGATTTGCTGCTTCAGAATTTAAGGGGATTCCAATACGAATTGAGATAGGTTCTAATGATATTTTGATGGATTGTGTCACTGTTGCAAGAAGAGATAGAGATAAAAATTCTAAGTATCAAGTGTCATTTAAGGATTTATTACCTAAAATAAAAGAGGAACTTGAGACTATGCAATGTGAATTATTTAATAAAGCGTTAGAGTTTAGAAATTTAAATACTAAAGAGATTATTGGTTTTAAAGAGAATGATTATAGTTTTTTTAAGACTTATATTAACGATAATTTAGGATTTGTACTCTCTTCATGGTGTGGAAATGAAGTTTGTGAAGAAAATATTAAAAATGATACAAAGGCTACGATACGATGTATTCCAGAAGATTTGCAAGATAAATCTTTAGACAATGTAACTTGTATTTATTGCAATACATTAGCCAAGCATTTTGTTTTATTTGCAAGGGCTTATTAAATTTTTATTTTTTGAGTTTAATACATTAAGTATATTTTGATTCATTAAAGTCTATTATTTGCATTATTGCAATGCTGGAGGTAAAATCGATCATTATAGCTAGTGATGTTAGAATTGGAAGTATTGGTATGATGTTGGAGTAGCTAAGTTCAATTCCTTTTGTATAAGTTGAGCATAGCATTGTAATTATGTAAATAAGACTATTAGGAATGTGTGGAAATGCAAAAATAGAGATGAATGCTAATATACTCATGTAGCTTATTTCGTAGATTGTTATAGGTAAACTAGAGTAGGATTTTAAAATAATAAAAAAAGAAATTGTTGAAATGAAAATTGTTCCAAATTTAGATATAAAGTTTATTATTGGTATGTTTATAATTATGGATTTTTTTATATTTATTTTTTCATTTTTAATGTTTTCTATTAAAAGAGAATAGGGAGCATAAGTATCCATTGTTAGGCCCGCAAATATTATATTGTGTAGAGATGTTAATATATTTTTGTACGATAATTTGAAATTTCTAGTTAATCGGTAACTAATCATTGGAATTATTATTAGAATGATGATTCCTGTCCATAATGATAAAAAAATTATGCTATTTATATAATATTGATAGTTTTTGAAATTTTTTAAGTTAACAGCATATGCTGCTGTTATAAAAATAATTCCAAATTGGGATATTTTAACAATAATATTGTTTGTATTATAAAAAAGATTGGATATGCTTAAGAGAAGTTCTTTTACGATTCTTCCTTTTTGTTTTGCGTAATAAAAACTGGTGCCAATAATGATTGAAATTAAATAAATGTTTAAAAGATTTGGATTACTATTTGTAAATATGGTAAAAATATTTTTTGGAAAGAATGTTTCAAGAAATATTTTTTTGTCAAATAAATATTGGTTTTGAATATTTTTATCTAATATTGGAATTCTTTGTGGTAGATGTATTGTTGACACAGCTATGGATATTATTACTCCTGAAATATTAATTAAAATTCCATAATAGATTATTTTGCCAAATAACCTTTTGAATTTCTTATTTTCTATAATGTTTTCTATGCCAAGTGGAATTGCAAATGTTAAAAAAGGAATTAAGGAGAAATAAGTTAACCTTATGAAAATATGTGAGAGTGCATTATAAGTTTCAGATGGTAGAAATAATCCAAATAATATGCCAATGGGGATGGTGAGAAAAAATTTTATTTTTTCATTCATATATTGTTCCTTTTTGAATTTGCAAAATCACAATTAATAGTATAATAAATTTTACTAAATTTTTTGTAAATATAAATTTGATATTGCATTTTCCTATCATTAATATATATCAATACATATGTTATATGTGAGAAAATTTATATGGTGTACATTTATATTATTTTATATCTTTTAAAGATATTTATTATGTTTTGATTTGTTGATTTTTTAATTTCTTTTTTGTATTCATCGCTGATATAAACATTTTTTTTAAGCAATAATTCAATCAAATTGATGTTTTCAATTTCTATTGCAGCTTGTATAGGTGTTTTTCCATTCTTAAGAGTTAGGCTTAAATCAGCCCCTTGTTCTTTTAAAAGGTTAAATATTTTTTCATTGTTAAGATATATTGCCCAAAATATTGGTGAATATTTTGTTTCATCTATTTTGTTGATTTTAATACCATAGTCTATGAGTATTTTGGTAGTTTCAAAATCATTGTTAATTATTGCAATTGATAAAGGAGATATTTTATACCTAAAGTTTATCTGGGCAGAGAGATTTAGAGCTATTAGAGTACCTTTTATATTTTGGAAATATACTGATGTAATTAAAAACTCATTTTTTATTTTTTGTAATTCTTGTAAGATATTTTTATTATTTATATCTATTGATTCTATCAGTTTGTCTAACTTTTCTTTATGTGTTGTGTATTCTTGGCTATTAAAATTATAAACTGTTTTTGATAGCTTTTTTATTATTTTTATAGTTTCATTTGCATGTAGGGATGTAATAAGTTGTGTTAAGAGTATTATAAATATTATTTTCATTAATTTCGACCTTTAAATAGTTTTTTGAAACTGTCTTGTAATAATATCTTGATTTGAGGAGTTATTATTAAATATAATAACTGCAATTTTGTCTTTATCGTCTGTTATTATCAAGTTGTTTTCTACGTTTTTGGAAGATATAAATATAAGTTGTAAGGCATTGTTTGTATAGTCTATTAGACAAAAATATTCTTTTCCTTCCTCATTTATAAGTTTTAGGGCGTTTTTATATGATATTTGTAAATTTGGACTAAATCCTATTATTTCAAATGTTCCTGAACTTGGTAAATTGTAAATTTTGTTATCTATTTCCCAAACAAAGGTTTTATCTTTATTAAATTGAATATTTCCATATTGTGTATTTGTTAAGTTTTCGTAAGAAGTTAATTTTTTTATAAGATTTTGATTTTGTCTTTCAGATTCAAGTATGATTTTTTCGATGTTTTGTTCAATTATAACGAAATTTGATTCAAGTTGGTTTTCTTTAACTTGAATGATTGCTTTGTAGTAATTTTGGTGTCTTTTTACTATCAGGATAAAGTCTTCCTTTGAGTTTTTGGATTTAAATAAAAAGCCGTTAGGTTTTACTTCCTCAACTATATCAAATTTAAAAATTAGGTTTAATTCGGGTATATTGATTTTTATTTTGTTTTGTTGAGTGAAAAATAATCCATATTCATTTTTTAGTAGATTGTTATTATAAGTGTTATTTGCAATCATTTTTTCATAATAAAGTGGTCTTAAATATTTTATGTTTTCAAATGTATTAATTACATTTTCTTGTGATGTTTGATCTAATGGATGTGTGAGTATTTTCCCAGGAATATTATCAAAAACTTCAAGTGCATAGTCAAAAACATAACCCTTATGACCATCTTTTGTTAATGCATATAGCCATTTTCCTTTAAGTGAACCTGCTTCTGTCGTTTCTCCAATATGTATTATTTTAAGTATGGTTTCTTTTGGTATCCTATGTATTATGTTTTCTCTGTAATTATCTGGAGATGTTCTTAAGGGTAAGAGATCTTTTTTGCTTATAGCATATTTATTTATATATGGTTGGATACTGTTCTGAAATTCTTCTGCTTCCTTTTTTGTTTGAAATTTTTCTATTGTGAATTTATGTACAATAAATTTTATTCCATTGTAATTTATTGTTGCTTTTTTTTCTTGATTAATGTTTTCTATTGTTACAAGAGATCCGTTTGGTAATTTTTCTCTATTATTTGAATTTAGGACAATACCATATTTGTCATTTTTATTAAAGCAAGATAAAAATAATAAATATAATAAAATATAGATTAGTTTTTTATTCATGTTAAAATTCCAGTATTTTTTATTGAACTTAAGATGTATTTTGTTATGCATGACCTTTATTATATAATAAAAACAATGAAGTTATTAATTCAAGTGTTTGGGCTAGTGCTGATTTTTAGTTGCTATAAGAGCAAACAAAGTGAAATTCAGAGTCTAACAAGTCTTTTAGAATCTTCAAATAAAAAAGGTCTAGATAGATTTCTTATCATTGATAGAATAGTTGATATTCATATGCACAATAAAGATTATGAAGATGCTTTGAGCTTTGTTAATAAAGGAATTGCTGATGATGAGAGTAAGGAATATTATCCTTTATATTTTTACTTGATGGGTAATATATATTCTTCTATTAAGGAAGATGAGATAGCTTTTACTTATTATAGATATATTGTTGATAATTTTGATGATTATATTTATGAGAATAGTTCTATAAAATTAGATATTGCAAAGAGAGTGATCAATTTAAATATTGATGCTATAGATAAAATAAATTATTATAAATTATTACTTAATGATAATTTTGAAAGTATGACTAATGCAGATAGAGGTAATTATTATTATAATCTTGCTTTAAGTTTAGAGGATGTTCAAAGTTATGATGAGGCTTATGTTTATTATAAAAAATTACTCTCGATACCAAGATCAGATTTAAAAATAGATTCAAGAGATTATTCTGCTGTTATGACTAAAATTAATTATTATGATAATCCAGATTTTGTAGTTTATAGAAATTTGAATGACTTGATTTCTGATGTTAAGAGATATATTTTTTCAGGAAATACTGCAAAATTATTAAGTATAAGAGATAAACATAATTTTTTTATTCAAAGTTGGGATCAAAGAGGTGGGAAAAGTAATTCGATTAATACTAACAGTTTTTTGACAACTATGATTAAGCTTAGTAGTAAACGAAAGAATGGTATACAGTTTGCAAAAACTTTTGAAGCAGATTCTAGTAATGATATATCTTATCTTGGATCTAGTGGTTGGGAACATATTTGGGAATGGTATTTTGTTTTTAAAAAAATTTCTTATCCAAAAGATCCAGAAATTAATGATGGTTGGGCTTGGATAGGTGTTTATTTAGGTAAAAAATAGGGAGATTTATGTGAATTTGCTTAATGGTCTTTTGAATTTTTTATTTTTGTTTTATTCTAATGTTTCTATCATAAATGACGTTTCATCTAGATCTAGCATAAAGAGAACAATTGATTGGGATGCTAAAATAGTTTATTTTGATATTATTAAACCAGTAGATGAAGATAGATTTGGCAGAGTCGGTATTGATTCTACTTCTAGATTAGTGTTTAGTGTTAATGACTTTAAGGATACTTTGATAAGAGAATCGCTTTTTGAAATAATAATTGATTCTGATTTTACTTTTAAAGACTATTTTGATTCTGATCCTCATTTAATATTATATTTTTCAGGACTTGATAGTATTTTGAAAAGGGGATATATGAAATATTCAGAAGATTTGAAAAATATTACCGTTAGGTATGAGCTTTGTATTTTCCCTGATTTTATAAATTTATTTTTAGGTCATAGTAAGCCTTATAAAGCTTTTTCTCCATTAATGAATACAACCGTTGAACAGTTTGTATATACCGGAATTATTATTTATGCGGGTGATGATTATAAATCTTCTTCTGGTTCTATTGTTAAATTAACCGATGCTTTTTTTGTTAAAATTTATGATGAAAATATTAAGCTTTATTTTGACAAAAGAATGGTTGATCCGGATGCCCTTAAAAAATGGGGTATGTTTGAATATACAAATGATATTTCTTATAAGAATAAAGATAGGATTGGAGACTATCCTTTAAGATTGATTGCTAAGGGGGTTTATGGCAAAAATCATTCAGATATTATACTTGATGATTATTCCATAAATAAGATCTTTTCAAATGAAAATAATATCAATCTTTTAAGAGAAGGTAAGTTCGTTATTATTAAATGATGGACTTTAAATTGAAATTTTAAGATATTATGTAATAAGGCTTGTCTTTTTTAGGATAATAAATTAACATGGTATAAGGGTTTATTACCGAAGAGAAATAGTGCCCTTATAGCTCGGGTGGTAGAGCATCACCATGGTAAGGTGGCGGTCGTCGGTTCAAATCCGATTGAGGGCTTTTGTATATTTAGGAGTGTTGTTATGGGAAAGAAGAAAGGCAAAGGGGCTGTTGGGCTTATAGCTTTAGTATGTGAAGAGACAGGAATTAGAAATTATACTACTACTAAGAATAGACGTAATACTCAAGAAAAATTGGAATTGATGAAATATTGTCCAAGTTTAAGGAAACATACTCTTCATAAAGAAGGCAAAATAAAGTGAAAAGTGATTTAAGTGATAGGTCAGTAGTTCAATGGTAGAACAGTGGTCTCCAAAACCACATGTTGGGGGTTCGATTCCCTTCTGACCTGTTATCTGTATTATTGTCAGAGAGAGGCTTTTAAATGTTTAAATTTTTTAAAGAAAGTGTTTTAGAACTTAAAAAAATAACATGGCCTAGGTATAATGAAGTAATAGGCAGTGGAAAACAGGTTTTTTGGTTGGTTGTTTTTATTTCTGTTTTTTTAGGTACGGTAGATTATATCATGTATCTTGTTATAACTTATATATTTTAAGGAAAGATTATGTCTAGGGCCTGGTATGTGCTACAAACTTTTTCTCAGTATGAGAAAAAAATAGAACAGGAAATAAAGCTTTTAATTAGTGAAGGTGTTTTTGGTAATAATGTCTTGGATGTTAAAGCTCCTATTGAGAGAGTAGAAGAGATAAGAAATGGAAAAAAACGTATACGTGAGAGAAAGATTTGGCCGGGATATATATTGATTGAATTGGATCTTCCCGATCAGGAGTGGAAAAGTACTGTAGCTAATATTATTAAAATATCAGGTGTTGTAAATTTTGTTGGTACTACTAAAGAACAAAAACCTCTTCCAATTAGTGATGAAGAGGTTAAGAGTGTCTTTATGCTTGCGGGAGAGATTAAAGCAGATAAATCTATTTTTATACTTTATGATTTTGAGGAAGGTGAGAGAGTAAGGATTAAGGGAGGCCCTTTTGATTCTTTTGAGGGTGTTATTGGATCTATTGATTATGAGAAGAAAAAATTGAAAGTTGCAGTCCAAATTTTTGGAAGGTCAACTCCTGTTGAAGTTGATTTTCAGCATATAGAAAAAATTTAGCAATCAGTTTATAAATGGGAGCTTTAAGAGCGTTATTTACCATAAGGAGTTTTTATGTCTAAGAAAAAAAAGGAAGTTGCTTGGGTTAAACTTCAAGTTCCAGCTGCTCAAGCTGCTCCAGGAGCCAAAATAGGACAGGCTCTTGGACCTCATGGTGTTAGTGGTCCTCAATTTGTTAAGGAATTTAATGAAAGAACTGCTAAAATGGAACCAGGAATTGTTGTTCCTGTTATTATTACTGTTTATAGTGATAAGAGTTTTTCATTTGTTGTTAAGACTCCACCAGCTTCAGTTTTAATTAAAAAAGCTGTTGGCATAGAAGCAGGTTCTAAAAAATCAAATACAGATAAGGTTGGGGTTATATCAAAAGAAAAAATAATGGAAATTGCAAAGATTAAGATGCCCGATTTGAATGCAAAAACGGAGCAAGCTGCATTTAAAATTATTGCAGGAAGTGCTAGATCTATGGGTGTTGAGGTGGAAAAATAATGGCTAAGAGTGGAAAAAAATATATTCAAGCTCTCTCTAAGGTAGATAAGCTTAGAGCTTATGATATTGATGATGCAATATCTTTATTAAAAGAAATTAAATTTGTTAAATTTGATGAGACTATAGATGTATCTGTTAATCTTAATTTAAAGAAAAATCATACGGTTAGAGAGACACTTGTGTTACCGCATCAATTTATGAGAGAGAAGAGAATACTTGTTTTTGCAAAAGGTGAGAAAGCAGAAGAGGCACGAGAATTTGGTGCTGCTTATGTTGGAGATGATGATCTTATTAATAAGATTAAGGGTGGTTTTAGTGATTTTGATGTTGTTGTTGCAACGCCTGATATGATGAAAGATGTTGGAAAGCTTGGTCCGATTTTAGGAAAGAGGGGATTGATGCCAAATCCAAAGACACAAACAATTACAAATGATTTGAAAGCTACAATAGCTAGTCTTAAGAGGGGACGTACAGAGTTTAGAGCAAATAAGAATGGTGTAATTAATTTTTCTGTTGGTAAATCTTCTATGGATAGTAAGAAGATAAGGGAAAATTATGATGAGTTTATTAAAGAATTACTTAAAAGACGGCCAAGTGATTTAAAGGGTACTTTTGTTGATAGTGTTTATGTTTCATCTACGATGGGACCTTCTGTAAAGATTGATTTTGTTTAGGAGCTGAATTATGGATAAAAAGATAAATCCTAAAAAGGTTGAAATGTTTAATTCGTTAAAAGAGTTTTTAGATGGTAAGGATAATATTTTTTTCTTAGATTACAGAGGATTAACGGTAGCAGAACTTACTAAGTTAAGAAGTAGGGTTGAGGATGAAAAGGGTGCTTTAAAAGTTGTTAAGAACAATATAATGAAAAGAGTGTTAAAAGATAAAGATATTGAAGGTCTTGATTCTTATCTTTTAGGTCCAACAGCTGTTGTTACTGCTTTTGATGAAGCCAATGTTATTGCAAAAATTTTTTATGAGTTTGTCAAAACTACTACTTTAAAGGTTAAAGGAGGTTTTGTTTTAGGAGAAGTTTATGATGAGTCTAAACTTAGTGCCTATAGTAAACTTCCTACTAAGATTGAATCTATTTCTTTGTTTATGAGTGTGCTTAAAGCACCAATGTCAAAACTTGTAAGAACGTTAAAGGCTTTGTCTGATATTAAAGTTTAAAAAAAAACAGTGTTAGTCTTAATAGGGTGCATGCTATCACTGTTTAAAATAATATGAAAGGAGTTAAGTTAATATGGCACTAAATAAAGAAGATATTTTAACATGGCTTGAAGAAGCTAAAACATCTGAAGTTGTTGAGCTTGTAACAGCTATTGAAGAAAAGTTTGGGGTTACTGCTGCTGCTGTTGCAGTTGCTGCTGGCCCTGGTCCTGCTGCTGGTGGTGTTGAGGAACAGACAGAATTTGATGTGATGCTTGTATCTTTTGGAGATAGTAAGATAAACGTTATTAAAGAAGTAAGAGCTATTACTGGACTTGGACTTGGAGAGGCTAAAGCCTTAGTTGAATCTGCTCCTAAGGCAGTTAAGGAAGGTGTTTCAAAATCAGATGCTGAGGAAATAAAGAAGAAACTAGAAGCAGTTGGTGCAAAAGTTGAAATTAAGTAAAGCATAAAAATATGCCAAATTTTTTATTCCACATGTCGTTTAAGTGGCATGTGGTTTATTGTGTCTTAAAAAAGGAGTCTTTTAATGATAAAAAGGGTTCATCTAGGACAAGGAAAAGCCGAAGAAATCTTAAACTTACCTAACCTAATAGAAATACAATTGAATTCTTATGAAAAATTTTTGCAACTTGAGAGATTAAAAAATAATAAACCTTTGCTCAATGAGGGCCTTGAATCTGTATTTAGAGATGTTTTTCCTATGAAAAGTAGCAATGGTGAGGTTGCTCTTGAATATGAGAAATATTATATTGAATATGATTCTATTAGCTTTACTGAGAAAGAGTGTAAAAGAAAGGGGCAAAGTTATGAGGCTGTTTTAAAGATAAGATTAAACTTACAGTTTCTAACAACAGGAGAGATAAGACAAAAAGATGTTTATATGGGAACTATTCCTTTAATGACAGATAGAGGAACTTTTATCGTTAATGGTGCAGAAAGAGTCATTGTCTCACAAATTCATAGATCTCCGGGGGTTGTTTTTTATAAGGAAAAAGATTTATATTATGCTCGTATTATTCCTTATCGTGGTTCTTGGCTGGAATTTGAGATTGACTCAAAGAAAGATTACCTTTATGTTAAGATAGACAGAAAAAAAAGAATATTAGTTACTCTTTTCTTAAGAGCTTTAGGTCTTGATACTAGAGAAAAAATAATAGAGACTTTTTATAATATTAGAAGAATTGAAGTAAATGATGATACTAAAAGAGAGATTACAGGACAGTATTTAGCTACAAACATTACTATAAAAGAAAATATGACTTATCGGGCAGGTGATAAGATAACTTTGCAAGATATTGAAGACTTTTTGCAAAATGGAGTTAAAGAGATAAACCTGATTGATTTTGATGGGTATGATAATGTTCCTGGAAAACATTTCATTAGTTCCGATGTTATTTTAAATTGTTTTGAAAAAGAAGATGCTTATTTTGCTTTAAAAGATGGATTTAAAGAGCTTTCACGAGAATCCGTGATGCTTGCAGTTTATAGTGTACTTTTGCCTGGTGAACCAATATCGATTGACAATGCTGAGAATGATTTAAGGACTGTGTTTTTTTCAGAAAAAAGATATGATTTGGGTCATGTAGGAAGATATAAACTTTCTAAGAAGTTTGGTCTTGATGATCTTACGACATCAGTTCTTACTATGACAGATATAGTAAATACTATATCTCATCTTTTAAGAATATATGATGGGCATGATGTTCTTGATGATATAGATCATCTTGGAAATAGAAGAGTGCGTTCTGTTGGTGAGTTGCTTACAAACATATATAAAGGTGCAATGTCAAGAGTGGAAAAAATTGCAAAGGACAGAATGTCTAATAAGGAAGTATTCAATCTGAAACCTCAAGAATTAATTAGCGTTAAGCCCGTTGTTTCTGCTGTTAAAGAATTTTTTGCAACCAGTCAGCTTTCTCAATTTATGGATCAGGTTAATCCTTTAGCCGAACTTACTCATAAGAGACGTCTTAATGCTTTGGGTCCGGGTGGACTTTCAAGAGATCGAGCAGGTTTTGAAGTAAGAGATGTACATTATACTCATTATGGTAGGATGTGTCCTATTGAAACTCCTGAGGGCCCAAATATTGGACTTATTGTTTCTTTAGCTACTTATTCAAAAGTAAATGATTATGGTTTCTTAGAAACTCCTTATAGGAAGGTGATTGATGGTAAAGTAACTGATGATATTGAATATTTGTCTGCCATTGATGAGGAAAAAAAATGTATTGCGCAGGCAAATGCTTCTGTTAGTTCTGATGGTAATTATACTGATGATTTGGTTTCTGTTAGAATTTCTGGTGATTATACTACAATGATGCCTAAAAATATCGATTACATGGATGTTTCGCCTAGACAATTAATATCTGTCTCTTCGGCATTAATACCTTTTCTTGAACATAATGATGCAAATCGTGCTCTTATGGGTTCGAATATGCAACGTCAGGCAGTTCCTTTATTATTTCCACAACCACCTATTGTTGGTACAGGTATGGAAAGAATAGTTGCAAAAGACTCTGGTGTTGTTATTAAAGCAAAAAGACCTGGTAGGGTTGTCTTAGCAACAAACAAAAAGATAGTTATTAGACCTGATAATGGAACTTCTGAACAAGATTTAGATGAATATGAACTTTATAAATATGAGAGAACAAATCAGGATACTTCTTTCAATCATTCAGTTTTGGTACAAAATGGCCAAATTGTTAATAAGGATGAGATAATAGCAGATGGTCCTGCTACTAGATATGGAGAATTGGCGCTTGGTAATAATTTATTAGTTGGTTTTATTCCGTGGAATGGATTTAATTATGAGGATGCTATTTTAATTTCTGAGAGGATTGTAAAGGAAGATCTTTATACTTCAATTCATATTAAAGAATTTAGCATTGAAGTAAGAGAGACTAAGCTTGGGCCTGAAAAAGTTACGGCTGATATTCCTAATGTTAGTGGAAAGATATTGAGTAAACTTGATGAAAACGGGATTGTGAGGATAGGGACTTATGTAAAACCAGGTGATATTTTAATTGGTAAAGTTACTCCAAAATCAGAAGGAGATATTACTCCTGAATTTAAACTTTTAACTTCTATATTTGGTGAGAAAGCAAAGGACGTTAAGAATAATTCATTAAAAGTTCCTCATGGTACTGAGGGAACTGTAATTGATGTTCAAAGAATTACTAAAGATGATGTTGGGAATCTGCCACCTGGTGTGGATGAAATATTAAAGGTTTATATTGCCAAAAAAAGAAAACTTAAAGAAGGTGATAAAATGGCAGGAAGACATGGAAATAAGGGTGTAGTTGCAAAGATTCTTCCTGTTGAAGATATGCCATATCTTGCAGATGGAACCCCTCTTGATATATGCTTAAATCCTTTGGGAGTACCATCTCGTATGAATATTGGACAATTGATGGAATCTCAACTTGGTCTTGCTGGCAAGTATCTTGGTGAATATTATGATGTTCCTGTTTTTGAGTCTGCTACAAATGAATGTATTCAAGAAAAGTTAAAAAAAGCTGGATTTAATGAGACATCAAAGGCAATCTTGTATGATGGATATACAGGTGAACCATTTGAAAATGAAGTTATGGTTGGAGTTATATATATGTTGAAGCTTCATCATCTTGTTGATGATAAGATGCATGCAAGGTCTACAGGACCTTATTCACTTGTATCTCAACAACCTCTTGGAGGAAAAGCTCAATTTGGTGGACAAAGACTTGGAGAGATGGAAGTTTGGGCTCTTGAAGCTTATGGAGCTGCACATACTTTGCAAGAATTATTAACAGTAAAGTCAGATGATATGTCAGGAAGAGTTAAGATATATGAAAATATTGTTAAGGGTATTCCTACTAATGTATCTGGAATTCCTGAATCTTTCAATGTTTTGATGCAGGAACTAAGAGGTCTTGGTTTTGATTTGTCTATTTATGATGATAATGGAAATCAAATTCCTTTAACAGAAAAGGAAGAGGAATTAATTAATAAGACTTAGGTTTTGAGGATTTTATGAAAGAGATAAAAGATTTTGAAAAGATAAGAATAAAAATAGCATCTCCTGACCAAATTAGAAGTTGGTCTTATGGGGAAGTTAAGAAGTCTGAAACTATTAATTATAGAACTTTAAGACCTGAGAAAGATGGTCTTTTTTGTGAGAGAATTTTTGGTACAACTAAGGAATGGGAATGCTATTGTGGAAAATTTAAGTCAATAAGATATAAAGGTATTATTTGTGATCGTTGTAATGTTGAAGTGACTCATTTTAAGGTGCGACGTGAAAGAATGGGACATATTGAACTATCAGCTCCTGTTGCTCATATTTGGTATTATAAATATATTCCTTCTAGAATTGGTCTTTTACTTGATATTACAGCTTCTAATTTAAATTCTATTCTTTATTATGAGAAATATATTGTAATTGAGCCAGGTGATACTGACCTTAAAAAAATGCAACTTTTAAATGAAGATGAATATTCTGAAGCAAAAGAAAGATATGGAATGTCTTTTAGCGCTTCAATGGGTGCTGAAGCAATTAAAACTCTACTTGAAAATCTTGATCTTGATGAGCTTTCATCTAAGCTTAGGCTTCAGATGATTGATAAAGACGACAAAACGGATAAAAAACTTTTAAGACGTCTTGAAATTATTGAAAATTTTAAGGTTTCTGGCAATAAACCAGAATGGATGATTATGGATGTTCTTCCTGTTATTCCGCCAGAAATTAGACCTATGGTGCAACTTGATGGTGGAAGATTTGCAACTTCTGATCTAAATGATCTCTACAGAAGGGTAATAAATAGAAATAATCGATTAAGAAAGCTTTTACTTCTTAATGCTCCTGAGATTATTGTTAGAAATGAAAAAAGAATGCTTCAAGAATCAGTTGACTCTCTTTTTGATAATTCTCATAAGAGAAAGGTTGTTAAGGGCACGTCTAATAGACCCCTTAAATCTTTATCTGATGCGTTAAAAGGTAAGCAAGGTAGATTTAGACAAAACCTTCTTGGAAAGAGAGTTGATTATTCTGGTCGTTCTGTTATTGTTGTTGGGCCTGAACTTAAGCTTCATCAGTGTGGTATTCCTGCAAAGATGGCCCTTGAGCTTTTTAAACCATTTGTGATTAGAAAATTAATTGAGAGTGAAGCCGTATTTAATATAAAAAGAGCTAAAAGTTTAATTGAACAAGAAGTAGATGAAGTATGGCAAATTTTGGATAATGTTATTAAAGAGCATCCTGTGCTTTTAAATAGAGCTCCAACCCTTCACAGGTTGGGAATACAAGCTTTTGAACCAGTTTTGGTTGAAGGAAAGGCTATTAAATTACATCCCCTTGTTTGTCATGCATATAATGCCGATTTTGATGGTGATCAAATGGCTGTTCATGTTCCTTTAACTCCTGCTGCACAGGCTGAGAGTTGGGCTTTGATGTTGTCAACTAATAATTTGTTAAATCCTGCAAATGGACATCCTATAGTATTTCCATCTCAAGATATTGTGTTAGGTCTTTATTACTTAACTATGGAAAGAAAGAATGTTATTGGAGAAGGGCGTAAATTTTCTAACTTTAATCATGTTCTTCTTGCAATTAATAATAAAAGTTTAGATTATAATGCAAAAATTTATGTAAAGGTTGGTGGAGAATATATAAAGACTACGGCAGGACGTGTTGTATTTAGTGAAGCTTTGCCAGGAAAAATTTCATTTGTAAATAAAACCCTTAGTGACTATGAATTGCAAACTTTAATTTCTGAGGTTTATGTTATTTATGGGTCTTCTATTGTAATTGAAATGTTGGATATTATTAAAGAGCTTGGATTTAAGTATGCTACTAAATTTGGATGTACAATAAGTATGAGTGATATTATTGTTCCTCAAGAGAAAAAGGTGTATGTAGAGAAGGCTAATAGAGAGATTGCAAAAATTCAGAATGATTATACTAAAGGTGTTATTACTGGAGAAGAGAGATATAATAACGTTGTTTCTGTGTGGTCAAAAACAAATGAAGAGCTTACTAATAAAATGATGGAGATTCTTAAAAAGGATAGAGATGGCTTTAATGTGATTTATATGATGGCTGATTCTGGTGCTCGTGGAAGTAGAAATCAGATACGGCAGCTTGCTGGAATGCGAGGATTAATGGCTAAAACATCGGGTGACATTATTGAACTTCCAATTATCTCTAACTTTAAAGAGGGATTGTCTGTTATTGAATTCTTTATATCTACAAATGGTGCAAGAAAGGGACTTGCAGATACTGCTCTTAAGACAGCAGATGCTGGGTATTTAACACGAAGATTGGTAGATATTGCACAAGACGTTGTTGTTAGGATAGAAGATTGCGGTACTATTAATGGTATAAAAGTTGAAGCTTTAAAAAATGGTGAGGAAATAATTGAGCCTTTACGAGAAAAGGCTGTTGGAAGTTATTCTATTGAACGAATAAAAAGTCCTATTACTGGAGAGATTATTTTAGATGTAAATGAAGAGATTACAGAAGCCAAGATAAAATTGTTAGAAACAGTTGGTATTGATAGACTTGTTATTAGATCTGTTTTAACTTGTGAAGCTGAGCATGGGGTTTGCCAAAAGTGTTATGGACGGGATTTTTCAAATAATAAACCTGTTAGCATTGGAGAAGCTGTTGGAATAATAGCAGCACAGTCAATAGGTCAGCCAGGAACACAGCTTACTATGAGAACTTTCCATATTGGAGGAGTTGCACAAGCTGGTAGTGAAGATGATAAGATTGCTCTTAAGAATGCTTTTATTCTAAATGGACTTGAAGGTTTTAATGTTCAAGTTGATGGAGGGTTGCTTTTTACAAGGAAGGGAGTCTTAAGGGTAATAAATGTGATTTATGAGGAGAGTATTAAGAAAATTAAGAAACTTAAGGTCTCAGATTCTCAAAAAGTAATTAAGGGAATGTCTTTATTTATTGATAAAAATGGAATTGAAATATTATCATCTCATATTGGTTACATTAAGATTAAAGATAACAAGTTGATGATTGTCTCTGAAGAACAAGAAATTTCGCTAAAGGTTGGTACAAGACTTGAAATAAATGTTGGGGATTATGTTGAGGCTGGACGTGTAATTGGGACATTTGATCCATTTGCAGAACCAATTATTGCTGAAGTTAAAGGAAAAATTAAATTTAAAGATATTATTTTAGGAACAACTCTTAAAGAAGAGATTAATCTTGAAACAGGAAATATTGAAAAGAGAATTACAGATCAAGTTTTTGAATCTCTTGATCCTAGAATTTTAATTATTAATGATAGAGGTGTTGAAATTGCATCTTATGTATTACCTGGAGATGCTTATCTTCAAGTTGAAGATGGGCAAGATATTGATATAGGAGATATTATCGCAAAGCTTTCTAAAGGATCTGAGAAAACACAAGATATTACAGGTGGTCTTCCTAGAGTTAATGATTTATTTGAAACAAGGATTCCTAAAAACTTAACTGAAATGGCTAAAGTAAGTGGAGTTGTTCAATTTAAGGCAATTCAAAAAGGTAAAAGACTTATTAATGTTATAGATGAATATGGAGTTGAACATAAGCATTATATTCCTGCTGGAAAACATCTCTTAGTAAGAGATGGGGATATTGTTAGAGCTGGAGATATGCTTTGTGATGGAAGAATTAATCCTCATGATGTTCTTGAAATTCTTGGTGGAATTAGTTTGCAAGAATTTTTATTAGCAGAAATTCAAGATGTTTATCGAAAGCAAGGTGTAAGTATTAATGATAAGCATATTGGTGTTATTATTAAGCAGATGATGAAAAAAGTTAAAATTGTTTCTGTGGGTGATACTAATTTTGTTTATAATCAAAAGGTCGATAAGCATGCTTTTTATGAGCAAAATAAAAGGGTTATTGAGCAAGGTGGTGAACCCGCAGTAGCTAGTCCAATTCTTATTGGTATAACTAAAGCATCTCTTAATATTGATTCATTTATTTCAGCTGCTTCTTTCCAGGAAACAACTAAAGTCTTAACAGATGCGTCAATTGCTGGTAGTGTTGATGATCTAAGAGGTCTTAAGGAAAATGTTGTTATTGGTCATTTAATTCCTACAGGAACGGGGATGAATTTATATAAAAGGGTCAAAGTGAGAGAAAATTCAAATTCAGAAGTCTAGCTTGAAAATAAATTTTATATTTGATACCATTTACTGGTAAAATCAGGAAAAAGGGAGCATAGATGCCTACAATTAATCAACTAATTAGGAAGCCAAGAAAAAGTCAAAAAGAAAAGACAGCATCTCCTGCGCTTCAAAATTGTCCTCAAAAGAGAGGAATTTGTACTCGTGTAATGACAGTTACGCCTAAGAAACCTAATTCAGCTTTAAGAAAAGTAGCTCGTGTTAGACTTTCAAATGGATTTGAGGTAACAGCTTATATTCCAGGGATTGGTCATAATTTGCAGGAGCATTCAGTTGTTCTAATTAGGGGTGGACGAGTTAAAGATTTGCCGGGTGTTAGATATCATATCATTAGAGGGGCTAAAGATACTCTTGGTGTTAATAATAGAAAACAAGGTCGTTCTAAGTATGGAACTAAGAAACCAAAGGCATAAGAGGTGTAAATTGTATGTCAAGAAAGAGTAAAAAAATTAAGAAAAAGGTCTTTAAAGATTCGAAGTATGATTCTCAGGCAATTGCTAAATTTGTAAATAGAATGATGTACGATGGGAAAAAGTTTATTAGTGAATCTATAGTTTATAATTCAATTGATATGCTTGCAGAAAAACTTGAAGAGGTTGATAAGGTTGCTGCTTTCAATAAGGCTTTAGATAATGTTAAACCATTAGTAGAGGTGCGCAGTAGGAGAGTTGGTGGTGCTACTTATCAAGTTCCAGTTGAAGTTAGAGAGGAGAGACGTGAGGCTTTGGCAATGAAATGGATTATATCAGCTGCCAGAAAAGCCAGTGGAAAATCAATGCAAGAAAAATTAGCAAATGAACTTTTTAATTCTTATAATTCAACAGGTGCTGCTTTTAAAAAGAGGGAAGATACTCATAGAATGGCAGAAGCAAACAGAGCTTTCACACATTATAGATGGTAATATAGTAGTAGGTTTAGTTTTTATATATTTTTATGTTGTGGACTTATGTGATCTTAAGTAGAGTTAAGTGGAGGTTTGTGTATGCCATGGTTAATAAAGATTGTTTTGCTTTGCTTCATCTTAAGTTGTTCAGATTCACAAGATAAGGTTTCATTTTCTAACACTGTTTCTGTCATTGTTGATGGTACTTTTGATGATAGAGGATTTAATGAAAATTCTTCCAAGGCAATGACTCAGATTCAAGAAGAATTTAAGGTGAATATGATTCAAAAGGAATCTAAAGCTTCTGATTATTTGTCTGATATTGGAAGTTTAGAAGAGAGTGGTTCTGATTTGATCTGGGGAGTTGGTTTTAAGTTTTCAGATGTATTTTTACGTAAATCTCTTGAGAATGCTAATGTAAATTATGGCATTATTGAGGGTTCTTACTTGGAAGATGTCAAATTGCCACAAAATTTAGTAAATATAAATTTTAGATCGGAAGAAGGAGCATTTTTGGTTGGATACCTTGCGGCTAAAATATCTAAGACAGGTAAAATTGGATTTTTAGGTGGAATAGAGGGTGTTGTTCTTAATGCATTTAGGTATGGATATGAAGCTGGTGCTAAGTACGCAAATAAAGATATTGAGTTAATTTCTCAATATATAGGAACATTCTCTGATCTATCTCTTGGACGTTCAATTGCAAGTAAAATGTATTCGTCTGGAGTTGATATTATATTTGCAGCAGCAGGTCTCTCAGGACTTGGTGCTATTGAGGTTTCAAAAGAACTTGGAGATGGGCATTATATTATTGGTGTTGACCAAAATCAGTCTTATCTTGCTCCTGATAATGTGCTTGTGTCTTACGTTAAGCGCATTGATATAGTTATTTTCGATTTGACAAAATCTTATTTAAAGTTTGATAATTGGCGTGGAGGTAATTTGGAGTTTGGACTTAAGGATGGCGCACTTGATTTGATTTTTAATGAAACAATAGATTTAGATTTAATTAGGAACCCAGGTTTTCTCTTAGAGATTAAAGAAAAAATAATTAATAATGAGATTACAGTTCCTAAAGATGAAAAATCTTATAATTATTTTATTAGTAACCATTTACATACAAGATGATATGGAATTAGAGGTTTTACTTTATGAATAAATTTATGGTATTGATTTGTGTGATATTCATTTTCTTAGGATGCAGTAGAAAGGCATCTATTTTGGGAACTTCAGGGAAGGCATTAATTTCTTTGATAGTTGATGGTACTTTTGATGATAAATCATTTGGTGAGGATGCTTGGAGAGGTGCTAAAGTTTTAGAAGATGAATTTGGAGTTGAAATTGTTGGAAGAGCTTCAACAAGTAGTGCTTATGCTGGTGATTTAGAGAGCTTTAAAGATAAAGGTTCTGACATTATTTGGGGAGTTGGTTTTAGACTTCAAGAGTCTATTGAACATGCTGCTTTATTGAATAGGGATATTAGTTATGGATCTGTTGATGTTATTTATGAAGATGATACTACTATTCCTGATAATTTGCTTGGCCTTTCCTTTAAAGTTGAAGAGGCTTCATTTTTAGCTGGGTATCTTGCGGCTAAAATGTCTAAGACAGGTAAAATTGGATTTTTAGGTGGAATGGAGGGCATGGTTATTAATGCATTTAGATATGGATATGAAGCTGGTGCTAAATATGCAAATAAAGATGTTGAATTAATTTCTCAATATGTGGGATCTTTTGTAGATTTGTCTTTAGCAAGGACTATTGCTTTAAAAATGTACAAAGATGATGTTGATATCATATTTGTGGCAGCAGGGCTTGCAGGACTTGGTGCTATTGAGGTTTCAAAAGAACTTGGAAATGGGTATTATATTATTGGCGTAGATCAAGATCAGTCTTATCTTGCTCCTGGTAATGTATTGACGTCAGTTATTAAGAATGTTGGGAATTCGATTTATGAAATAACAAAGGATTATTTAAATACGAATAGTTTTAATGGTGGTAAGTTACTAAAATTGGGCCTTAAAGATAAGGCTGTTAGTATTGTTAAAAATGGTTTTAAAATTACAGATGAACTTAAATCTGAAATTCAAATTATAGAGAATAAGATAATTAATAGCGATATTATAGTTCCAAATAATTTTGATAAATATAATAATTTTTTAAATATTCATATTTATTAAATCAATTCTTTTTTTAGAGAGATATATTAATTTTATTAATATGTTAATACATAGTCTATTTTTATTTTCTGAATAAATTTTGCATTTATAAATTTTTGTTTTACATTTAAAAAAATGTGCACTTAAAAGTTATTTTGTATAAGGAGAGGATCGGTTATGTCTAAAAGTTTATCTTTTGTTTTGCTTTTTGTTTTACTGTTTATATCTTGTTTTTTGTCAAAAAAGAATTTTGATAAAAATATTGATGGTCAGCTTGTTATTGGAATTGTGGCTTCGGGTAGTTTTGATGATGAGGGTTATTTTCAAAATTCTCTTGATGGTGTTGTTGATGTAAAAAATGAATTTGGAACTCAGATTATTCCAAAAGTTATAACACCTTATCCTTCTAAAGAAAAAATGTTTATGTCTGCTAGTGAATTGTTAGCGGAAGATGTTTACGAAATACAAAAAAAGGGGGCTAATTTTGTTTGGTTTATTGGTGCTTCTTTTTCAGATTCTGTTATAAGATTTGCTAATGAGAATTTAAATGTTTTGTATGGAATTATCGATCCTTTGCGTTATGAAAATATTTTAATTCCTCAAAATTTTTTAGCTATTAATTTTAGAGCAGAGGAAGGTGCATTTTTAGCTGGATATTTAGCTTCTAAGATGAGTAAAAGTAATAGAATTGGATTTGTGACAGGTGTTAATATGGATTATATTGAGAGATTTATGATTGGATTTAGAGCAGGAGCATTTTATGCAAATCCTAGAACAAGAGTAATTGTAAAGAGGATGTTGGATGAAGTTGATCAAGTTGCTGGTAAATTGTTTGCTGAACATATGTATGTTGAGGATGGTGTTGACATTATTCTTCCTGTCATGGGGCCTGCTTCACTTGGTATGTTTAAAGCTGCCAAAGAACTTGGAGTTGGACATTATATTATTGGAGTTAATAAAGATCAATCATATCTTGCACCTGGTCATGTTATTACTTCTATAATAAAGGATGTTGGGAAAGCAATACATGATTATTCATTAAATTTGATAAAAAATCATAAATTTTCTGGTGGTCAAGTTGTTGATTTAGGACTTGAAGACAATGTTTTAGATATTGTTAAAGATCCTGATATTATTGATAGTGGGCTTATTGATATTCTTATGGAAATTCAAACTAAGATAATTAAAAAGGAATTAATTGTTCCTTCTACTGAACATGAATTTGATTTATTTAAGGCAAGGTTATAGACTTTAATTATGTTAGAGATTGTATTGGATTAGTTTAAAGAGGAGATATATGTGATTAATTTATTGTTAGTTTTATGTTTGTTGTATTTTTCGTGTTTTACTTCTGAAGTTGATGATGAGCCTGTTAAAGTTGGTGTTTTGGTAGATGGATTTTTTGATGATGAGTCTTTTAATAAGAGTGCTTTGAATGGTATTAAAAAGGTAGAGCAAGAATTTGGATTAGAAGTAGCTATAAAGGAATCTAGTCCAAATTCTTATTTGTCTGATTTAAATTCATTGAAAGCAGATGGTTCTAATTTTATTTGGTTGATTGGGTATAGGTTTAGTGATGTGGCTCTTAAAATTGCTTTGAAAAATCCAGAAATCAAATATGTAGTTATTGATTTTATATATGATTCTGACTTAAGCATTCCTAAAAATTTGTCAGCCATAACTTTTAGAGTAGAGGAAGTAGCATTTTTAGTAGGTTATATTGCTGCTAGTATTTCCAAAACAGGTAAGATTGGGTTTTTAGGCGGAATGAATGATGACTTTATCAACATATTTAGGTATGGATATGAAGCTGGTGCTATTTATGCTAATCAAAATATTAATATTGATAATAGATATGTTGGAAGTTTTGTTAATTCTGAGAGGGGAGAGATATTGGCAAATGAGATGTATGCGGGTGGTATAGACATTATTTATCATGCTTCAGGTTTATCTGGACTTGGAGTTATTGAGGCTGCAAAAAAATTTGGGGATGAATATTATGTTATTGGTGTTGATCAAGATCAGTCTCATCTATTACCTGAACATATTATTACATCTTCAATTAAGGATATTGGAAGAATCTTAAGTATTGTTATTTCTAATTATTTGAAAACAAGAGCTTTTGAAGGAGGTCAATTATTAAATTATGGGTTAAAAGAGGGTTTGCTATATTTTGTTAAAAATCCTAAAAAAATTTCTTTTAATCTTGAAAAGGAATTAGATGATATTTCTTCAAAGATAATTAATGGTAAAATTATTGTTCCAAATAATAAGGATGCTTATAATAGGTTTCTTAGAATATTTTTTTAATTACTATTAATTTTTATTAATGATTAAAGAATTTATTTACATATTTTTTGTATAATCCATTTAATTTTGATACGTATTTTAACGATTAATTTTTTTATCTTAGGTGTATCAATTTGTTTTTTTGCAATTATAATTTAACTTATAACTTGTTTTATTAGATATTGCTTAACTTTTATTTATGTTTAATATCCAAAATTTTTGGTTTTAAATCTCATTTTATTATTATTATAATGTATAATAAATAGGAGTCGATTGATATATGTTTTTCAGAGGTTTGAGCATTGAATAAGAATGTGTTTCCCAAAATTTATTATTATGATCAGGATTTTATTGATATTTATAATAAGAGTCTCTCTTGGATTCGAGATAAAATTATTTTTTCCCAATCTTTAGAGAAAGGTAAAAAGGATAAGAATTATTATTCTGAAAATTTTGAATTTATAGATCAATTGCAAGCTTGTCTTTCAAGCTTTTTTCTTGTTTACAGTAATGGAGAGTATTCTCCCACATCTACTATTGATAAATTTTATGAACTTCAAGAATCATCTGGTGCAATTAGATCACGTTATGATCATAATAATAATGTTATTCACTTAGAAGGAAATGATGATGGTATTGGGTTACCAATTTTTGCTTGGGTTGAATATAATTTGTATCATAAAACAGGCAATAAAAAGCGTATTTGTGATGTTTTACCAGTTCTTGATAAGTATTATAAGTGGATAGAAAAAAAGTTTTTAAAATCAAATGGTCTTTATTCGATTGATATGAATAAAATTTTTTATAAAAATTCTCCTAGAAAAAATGTCCATTATCCTATAGATTTTAATTCGTTTCAGGTGCATAGTGCATATTGTATTGCCAAGTTAGCGGATATATTAAATGATAAAAATTTATCCTTAGAATATAAGAAAAGATTTTTTTCTCTTAAGGCTAAGATCAATTCGTTGATGTGGGATGAAGTGGATGGTTTTTATTATGATCTTGATGTTAATGAAAAGATTATTAAACTTAAGACTATAGTGGGATTTTTACCTCTTTTATCTGAAATTCCAAGTGAAGATAGAATTGAAAGAATGGTTTTATATTTAAAGAGTCATGAACACTTTGGCACACCAAATCCTTTTCCTACTCTTTCAGCTAATGATCCTAATTTTAATTTGGATGGAAATGGATATTATGGTTCTGTTTATACCTATATGAATTTTTTTGTCATTAAGGGCCTTGAATATTGTAGACGTGCAAATATAGCAAGAGAATTTACCATAAGACATTTGTATTATATTTTAGATACTTTGTTGCCAGATGGTAAAATTAAAGGACATGTTTGGGAGGCTTATAAACCAATGAAAGAGGGCCCAGCATATTTGGATGTTGCAAAGAAAACTCTTCCAGAAAAAGATGTTATTTGTTATCTTGCACTCTTTAGCATTAGTCTTATGATAGAGAATATCATTGGACTTACAATTAGTTTACCAGATAAGACGGTTTATTGGAATATTCCTGCCCTTGAGATTATGGGAATAGAGAGTTTATCACTTAAGAAAAATCAAACCACAATTATATGTAATAAGGGAAAGAGAGGGTGGGAGATTAAGATGGAATCTGAAAAGCTTTACTACTTTACAATAAACATATTAAACAAAAAAGAAAAGACCTTGCCTATACCTTCAGGTAGATGTTCTATGCTTTTAGATAAGCTTTAATTAATAAGGGTTAGCTAAACATTTATTTTAAATTAAAATCTTGGAGATATTGATATGATAGATGTTGTATTTTTAAAAACCTTGCTTAAAGAAAAAAAATATTCTGATATAAAGGAAGAGCTTTTAAAATACGATGCTTTTGATATTAGTGAAGCTTTAAAGAAGGTTAATGGTTCTGATTTGATTTTGATTTATAGGTTTCTTCCCAAAAAGGTTGCTGTTGAAGCATTTTCTAATTTTGATCAAGTTACAAAAAATAAATTGGCCAATTCTTTTACAAATAAAGAAATAAGAGAGATGGTAGATGAGTTAAATCTTGATGATGTTATTGATCTCTTAGAAGAAGTTCCTGCAAATGTTGTGCAAAGGTTTTTAGCAAGTTCTACTGAAGAGAATAGGGAGATAATTAATAAATTTTTGTCTTACAGTGATGATTCTGCTGGTTCAATTGTAACAATAGAGTATATTGAACTTAAAGAGTATTTTCATGTCAGAGAAGCTCTTGATTATATTAGAAAGGTTGCAAAGACCAAAGAAGATATTTATACCTACTATATTACAGATGAAGAGAAACGATTAAAAGGTGTTGTTAAGATTGAAGATTTAATGTTGTCTAGTGATGATGTTGTTATTTCTACTATAATGAAAAATAGTGGATTTTATATTGTAAAAGTTGGAGATGGAAAAGAAGATGTTGCTCTTCTTTTCCAAAATCATGATATTTCGAGTGTACCTGTTGTTGATAATGAGGGGCGGATGATAGGAGTCATTATTATTGATGATATCCTTGAAGTAATTCAGAATCTAAATACCGAAGATTTTCAGATAATGGCCGCAGTTACACCTTTGGGTAAATCTTATCTTGATACTTCTATTTTTGATATGACAAAAAATAGAATAATTTGGCTTTTGGTTCTTATGATATCTTCTACTTTAACGGCCACTATAATTACTAATTATCAAAATTTAGTTTTATCTTTAGTTATTCTAACCAGTTTTATTCCACTCTTAATGGATACTTCTGGTAATGCTGGTTCTCAGGCATCTGCATTAATTATTCGTGAACTTGCTCTTGGAACTCTTAAGGTAAGGGATTTTTTTAAAGTGTTATTTAAGGAAATATGTGTAAGTATTTTAGTTGGTTTAATTTTAGCTAGTGTTAATTTTTTACGAATTGTATTTTTTGTAATTCCTGCACATGATGAAAAATTTAAAATAGCGTTTGTTGTTTCTGCATGTTTGATGATAGGGTTGATGGTAGCAAAAATATTGGGAGGTCTTTTGCCTATTATGGCTAAGCTTGTAAAGATAGATCCGGCTTTGATGGCTGGACCTTTAATTACGACTATTGCTGATGTTGTGACTTTAATTGCTTATTTTAATATAGCAAAATTAGTGTTGTCAAATTATTTTTAATAGGTATGCTTTATAGGCATTGAGATAGAGTTGATTTGGAGGAAATTTTGAGTGATTGTATTTTTTGTAAAATAGTTAAAAATGAAATGTCATGTTATAAGGTTTATGAGGATAATTTAATACTTGCTTTCCTTGATATTAATCCTTTAAATATTGGACATACTCTTGTTATTCCCAAACAACATAGTAATGATATTTTAGATGTGAGTGATGAACTTGATGGACAAATATTGGGAGTGTGTAAAAAAATAGCTTTATCTTTAAAAAAATTAGACTTTAATATTTGTCAGGGAGTTAATATTTATAGTGCGATTGGTTCTGAGGCAGGACAAGTTATCTTTCACACTCATTTTCATGTCATTCCACGATTTCAAGGTGATAATTTAGGTTTTAAGAGAAATAGTAGTATTGAACTCTCAGGAGATGAATATTTAGACTTATCTATAAAAATAAGTAAAAATATTTGAGATTTTTTAAAAATTGATGATTAAAGTGAGATTTTAACTGATAATTGGTATTAAATTTATTGTGTATTGCATTTATATATTTAAGGTATGTTAAGGGTAAATTAGGTTTTCCTTTTTTATATTTTCTAGTGTTTCTAAATACTTATTAGATTCATATTTTGCCATATTTAGATTATGATCTTGGTAATTACCACATTCTTTTTCAGTTGCACCTATAACATTTCCTTGAAAATTGGTGATTTCATTAAAAAGCCAAGATATTAAGTCAATTAGATCCTTGCTTTCATAATTACCAAGAAGTATTAGATAAAAACCTGTTCTGCAACCCATTGGTCCAAAATATATTATTTTATCTCCCCAAACTTTATTGTTTCTAAGTAGCGTTGCTCCTATATGTTCAATTGTATGCATTTCTGCATTGTTAATTACAGGTTCTTTGTTGGGGGTCTTCATTCTAATATCTACAGTAGTTAGTGTTAAATTTTCAAATGTATCTTTTCTTGAAATATATATGCCAGGTTGTAATTTTGTGTGGTCAATTGTAAAACTTGATATTTTATTCATATTTGAAACTCCTTTTTTATTGTGTCTACGAAATCTAATTTTTCCCATTCTAATTCGTTTTTTCCAAAATGTCCGTATGTACATGTTTGAGAATATATAGGTTCTCTTAATTTTAATTTTTTAATTATTCCATTAGGAGTTAGATCAAAGTTATTTATTATAAAATTCAATATTTTTTTTTCATATTCATTATCATTAATTCCTGTGGTTATTTTAATAGATATTGGTTTGGGAATGCCAATAGCATAAGCAATTTGCATTTCAAATTCTCGAGAAATACCTGCTGCTACCATATTTTTAGAAATGTATCTTGCCATATAAGCTGCTGATCTGTCAACTTTGGTAGCATCTTTGCCACTATAAGCGCCACCACCATGTCTTGCAAATCCTCCATAGCTGTCAGCAATAATTTTTCTTCCTGTAAGGCCGGTATCACCAGTAGGTCCACCTATGACGAAATTGCCCGAAGGGTTAATATAATATTCTATATTATTGTCGAACATTGATCTGCTATTTAAAACGGGTTTTATAATTTTTTCGATAATTGTTTGTTTTAAAAAGTCATAAGGGATATCAGGATCATGTTGATGGGACAGGACAATATTGCTGACTTTAATTGGATTTTTATAAGAATCATATTCAATGGTTACTTGGGATTTAGCATCAGGACGCAACCACTTAATTTCACCTGATTTTCTAAGTTTACTAGCTTCTTTTAAAATTAAATTAGATAATTCGTATGCTATGGGTAAGAAATTTTCAGTCTCATTGCATGCATAACCAAAAATTATTCCTTGATCCCCTGCTCCTATATCTTTTGTATCTTTTTTTTCAACTGCATTTGTAATGTCGATTGATTGAAAACCAATAACATCAATTATTGTTGCCGATTTGTAATCAAGTCCATATTCTATATTTGTGTATCCAATATTTTTTATTGTTTGTTTTGCAATTTCTTTGATATCTATATCTTTTTTTGCTTTACTATTTATTTCTCCTGCTATTACTATTAAATTTTGTGATACTAAAGTTTCACATGCTACTTTTGCCATTTTGTCTTTTTTAAGTATTTCATCAAGTATGGCATCAGAAATTTGATCCGCAATTTTATCGGGATGTCCTTCAGATACGGACTCAGATGTTGCTGTTAAATTATTGTTGTTCATATTATCACCTTAAGTATTATATAGACTTAATTAGTTCCCTTACCATTTTAGCTGAATTTTTTGATGCATCTTGTAAAAATTTATTAAAATCTATGTGGTTATTTTTGTTATTTGGAAAGTCAGATATTGAACGAGTGACTATAAACGGTATATTGAATGTGTATGCTACTTGGGCAATTGCTGCACTTTCCATTTCTACAGCCAAAGCATCTTTAAAGTCATTTTTAATTTTTTCTATCTGTTTTTCATCTTCAATAAATTGATCACCTGTAAGTATTAGGCCAATATGAACATTAATATTTTGGAATTTGTCTTTGATAATACTAACGACTTTGTTTAGTAGAGTTTTATCTGATTCGAATTTTTGTGGAAATCCTGGTACTTGTCCTATTTGATGATCAAATTGCGTTAAGTTGAAATCATGAAATGCTGTTTGTGATGATATGATGATGTCTGATATTTTAATGTTTGAAGATTCTTGAAGTCCTCCAGCAGTTCCTGAGTTGATTATATGGGTAATTTTATATTTTGCTATAATATAACTATTCCACATGGCTGCATTTACTTTTCCAATACCAGTAGTTAAAGATATGATCTTATGTCCCTCAATTTCTCCTTTATAAATTTTTTTTTCACCTAGGTAATTGTCTACTTTGATTTCTTCTTTATTTTCAATAATTTGATGTATTTCTCTTGCTTCTTCGTCCATTGCAGATGTTATTAAAATCATATTTTGCTCCTTTTATATTTCTTGTAAACCATACTTTTTTAAAATAAGGTTTATCTCATCTTGTCTTAGTATTTTTTTTATGCCTGTTTCTGTTTTGGGTATGGATTTAATGTAACTTTGATTGTCATTAGGAGGTATAATTTTGCCATCTTTTATTATGTACTTTATATACGGAACATTAATATTGATTTCGTTGATTTTTATTATTTTAGCAATTGAATTGTCATTAAGTTCAACTATAAAGTCTAGGGGACATTGAGATAGAACTTTAATTATTAGTTTTAAAACTCTTTTGTCAAATTTTTTATCAGCATCTTGTATTAATTCGATAAGAGATGCTCCCGAACTTGAGGCTCCTTTATATATCTTATCTAAAAGAATTGCACTATATGCGCTAGCAGCACCTATTATATTAGCCTCAATGTTAATTTGTTCACTTTTAAGTTTGTTGGGGTATCCTGATCCATCTAAGTTTTCTTTATGTGTAAGTATTGCTAGACAAATAGATCGTGAAAAATTAGTGGTTGATATTATTTTGTGTCCAAGTACAGGATATTTTTTGATTACTTCAAATTCTTTGTCAGTTAATTTTTCTTTCTTTTCACTTATACTTAAAGGTATAAATAAAAAACCTATTTTATGAAGAAGAGCTGTTGTGCAAAGTTCAACAGTTTTATGATTATTTAGATTCATTTCATTGCCAAGAGCCACAGTCAATATTGAAGTATTTATTGAGTGAACAACGTGATAATCAGATAGGAGTTTAGGTATTTTTATGTATTTTATAAATGTTTGTTGGTTTTTTTTATAAAATTCCATGACTTTTTTTACAATGGGAATGACATCTTGGTAATAAATTTTTTTATTTTTTTTGCAGGTTTCGTATACTTCTTCTAAATTGCTTATTAGTATGTGATAATTTGCAATAGATTCTTTATCATACTCTTCATTAATTTTAATATATTTTTTTGTTTCTCGTATTAATGCTTCATTAAAGAAATTTCTTTCTATTTGTATTGCGTTTTTAAGCCCCCATTTTTCAATGAGCTCGGTGTTTATAGGTTGCAATAGTGAATCTTTGGGCCATATTAAAAAATCTTTTTCTATCACATATGAAAAATTTTTGATTTCTTTTGCTAAATTATCAAAGCTTTGCATTTGTCTCCTTAAGCTTCAAGCATTAATAATAAACATGCAACAATGCATTGTTTATTAATTTTTCTATCTATTTAGTATAATGATACTATATGTGTACTTAATTTTAAAATAGAACTTTATTATAAGAGATTTTTTGATGGTTGACAGAATACTTTTTATTTTTAATATTTTGTTTTTTTGTTTTTTTTTATATTTTATTTATTTTTTAGAAATTTTCAACTTTTCAAGTTTTTTATATTTTATTATTTTTTATCGATATTTCATTTTGTATTTTATTGTATTTGTCTTTGCTTTTAATATTCTATATTCTAAATTTTTATATTCAAGATTATATTTTATATTAAATGGTATAGAGAATACTTATACTTTTTTAAGACTTAAAATAATTCGCAAAACACTTAAAAGTGTATTTGATATTTCTATTCTTTTGAAAATGACTTTAATCAAACAGGATAAAAAAGCATTTGATGATATTTATCTTTATTTAAAAGATACTAAAATGAGTAATAAGACAATAATAGAACTTTATGCTATCTGTGTTAGTTTTAGAGAACAAGAAAAAGCTTGTAGTTTGATTATGAATCATGTAGAGAATCGTAATAAATGGGTAAGATATTGTGTGTCACTTCATGCTATTGTTGATGAAGATTATGAAAAATTGAATAATGAGATAAATTTTTTAAAAAAATTCTTTTTAAAAGGAGATCTTATTTTTACAATTTATTTTTATTATCTTTTAAAAAAATCAAAACTGAAACGTCATTTGGTTGAAGAGAAACGACTTGAAATTAGGAATAGATATTTGAAATGTAAAGATAGACTTAATATTAAACATACAAAATTACTTGGTTCAAATTTATTTTTTATAGTGTTTTATTACATTTATGATATTTCAAAAAAGGACATTTTTTATTGAAAGAGGTTGTGTTTTGAATATAAGAGTTAGATATGCTCCTTCTCCAACTGGTTTGCAACATATTGGAGGAATTAGGACAGCTTTATTTAATTATTTTTTTGCCAAATCCTTTAATGGGAAATTTTTACTTAGAATTGAAGATACAGATCAGACTAGATATTATAAGGAAGCAGAAGAAGATTTGTATCAAAGTTTAGCATGGCTTGGTATTGATTTTGATGAAGGGCCTACTTGTGGAGGTTCTTATGCTCCTTATATTCAATCGCAAAGAACAGAGATATATCAAAAATATGCTAGAGAGTTGATTGAATTGGGAAATGCTTATTATTGTTATTGTTCACCTGATAGATTAGAGAGAATTAGAAAGATTCAAACTATTAACAAGATGGCACCAGGTTATGATAGACATTGCAGGAACTTGAGCAAAGATGAAATTAAAGATGCTTTAAGTTTAGGAATTAGTCCTGTTGTTAGATTTAAAATTCCTTTTGATGGTGAGACTTCTTTTAATGATATTTTGCTTGGCAAAATTACATGGGCCAATAAGGATATTAGTCCTGATCCTGTAATTTTAAAATCTGATGGATTCCCAACATATCATCTTGCAAATGTTGTTGATGATCATTTAATGGAGATTTCACATGTATTGAGAGCCCAGGAATGGATTTCTTCAGGACCTTTGCATGTGCTTCTTTATAATGCTTTTGGATGGAATCCTCCTATTTATTGTCATCTTCCAATGGTGATGGGAAGTGATGGACAAAAATTAAGTAAGAGGCACGGTGCTACAGCTTTAAAACAATTTATTGATGATGGATATCTTCCTGAGGCTATTATTAATTATGTTACTTTGCTTGGTTGGTCTTATGATGGTAAGAGTGAGTTTTTTACGAAAAATGAACTTCAAAAATTGTTTTCCATTGATAAAATCAGTAAATCACCAGCTGTTTTTGATTATAACAAATTAGATTTTTTTAATAGTCATTACATTAGGACAAAAGAAGATCATGAATTGGTCGAACTCTTATTTCCTTTCTTGCAAAAGGCAGGTTATATTAAAAAGGATAGTAATTCTTGTGACAAAGAAAAATTATTACTGTTAATTCCGTTAATAAAGCCGAGGATTAGAAAACTTGGTGATGCTGTTGGCATGCTTAGGTTTTTTTATACAAATATTGAAACTTGGAATTTAGATGAATTTTTGGGGAAGAAAAAGACAGTAAGTGATATTTATTCATTGTTAGAAAAAATTAAACCAGTATTAGAAGGATTTGAAACAAGGATATTGTCCGAGAATGAACAAATTTTTTATAATTTTGCTAGGGAAAATAATCTAAAAATAGGAGAGGTTTTGCTTCCAATTAGAATCGCAGTTCTTGGAAGTAAGGTATCACCACCTCTTTTTGATTCTTTGCAATTACTTGGTAAAGTTAAGGTCTTTGATAGAATAAATAAAGCTCAGGACTTTTTAAAAAAGTATGAATTATAGATTAAATTTTTAGGATGTTTGATATGGCTAAAATAGAAGATATTATTTCACTTGCTAAGAGGAGAGGTTTTGTATTTCAATCCTCAGAAGTTTATGGAGGTTTGTCAGGTGTATGGGATTATGGGCCTTTAGGTGTTGAGATTAAGAAGAACATACAAGAAGAGTGGTGGAAAAATATGGTTTACTTTCATGAAAATGTTGTGGGATTAGATAGTGCTATTTTAATGAGACCTGAAGTTTGGAAAGCTTCTGGGCATGTTGATAGTTTTTTGGAATTATTAGTTGATTGTAAAAATTGTAAAAATAGATTTAGGACAGATTTTATTGATTTATCTAAGGGATGTCCTAATTGTGGTTCTATAGGAACTTTTACAACTCCTAGAAGTTTCAATTTGATGTTTAAGACTAATATTGGGGCTGTTGAGGATAGTTCTAGTGAGATTTATTTAAGACCAGAAACTGCGCAGGGTATTTTTGTTAATTTTCGTAATGTGTTGGACACTACAAGGCTTAAGGTTCCATTTGGAATAGCACAAGTTGGTAAGGCGTTTAGGAATGAGATAATAGCAAAGAATTTTATATTTAGAGTGTGTGAGTTTGAACAAATGGAAATGCAGTTTTTTGTACATCCGAGTCAGATGGATGATTGGTATTGTTATTGGCAGCAAAAACGAATGAATTTTTTTGTTGAAACTCTTGGAATAAAAGCTGATAATCTTAGATTTCAAAAACACAAAGATGATGAGCTTGCTCATTATGCAAAGGCTGCAGTTGATATTGAATATCAGTTTCCATTTGGTTTTCAAGAAATTGAGGGAATTCATAATAGAGGTAATTATGATTTAAATCAGCATGCTAAATTTTGTGGTAAACCTAAGTTGTTTGAATATCATGATTTGATAACAGGTGATAAATATATTCCTTATGTAATTGAAACTTCTCTTGGACTTACAAGAAGTGTACTAATGACTCTTTGTGATGCTTATGCTTGTGAGGAACTTGAGGGAGGGGATAAACGAATAGTTTTACATTTACATCCTAAGATTGCTCCTTATAAGGTTGCAATACTTCCTCTTGTAAAAAAAGATGGATTACCTGAACTTGCTAGAAAAGTGTTTATGCAATTTAGCGATGATTTTTATATGTTTTATGATGAGAATGGTACAATAGGTAAGCGTTATAGACGTCAAGATGAGATTGGTACACCTTATTGTGTAACAATAGATTATGATACGATTGAAAATGGGACGATAACTTTAAGAGATAGGGATACTATGACTCAAACAAGAATTTCTATTGATGATTTGTATTCATATGTTAAAACGGAAATTCTAAATTACAAGGGAGTTTAAATAAATGAATTTAGCCCTAAAGGTTTTAAATAAGAGAGGGTTTTTAAAGCAGTGTACTAATTTGGAAGAGTTAAGTACATTGATGGATAGAGAGAAAATAGTTTTTTATGTTGGGGTTGATGCTACTTCTGCTTCTTTGCATATTGGACATTTGATTCCTTTTATGGTAATGATTCATCTTCAAAAACAGGGTCATGTTCCAATTATTTTAATTGGTGGTGGGACTACAAAAATAGGAGATCCTTCTGGTAAGGATTCAATGCGTAAGATTTTGTCAAAAGAAGATATAGATGAGAATGTTAAGACAATAAGTTCTCAATTGCTTAAAATAATAGATCTTAGTGGTGGTGGGTATATTCTTAATAATGCCGAATGGCTTGATGGCATTAATTATATTGAATTTTTAAGGGAAGTTGGTATTTACTTTTCTGTTAATCGTATGTTAAGTTTTGAAACTTATAAGAGAAGATTAAAAGATGGTCTTTCATTTATTGAATTTAATTATCAGCTTTTACAGTCATATGATTTTTATATGTTAAGTCGTATGAAAAATTGTAAACTTCAAATTGGTGGTGATGATCAGTGGGGGAATATTGTCTCAGGTGTTGATTTGGTTAATAGAAAATCGGGAAGCAAAGTGTTTGGGCTTACATTGCCGCTTATTACAAGAAGTGATGGTAAGAAAATGGGTAAGTCAGAAACAGGAGCTGTTTATCTTGATTCAAAGCTTTATAGTGTTTATGATTTTTATCAGTATTTTAGAAACATTCCAGATTTAGATGTTAAAAAATTTTTATATTTATTTACTTTTTTAGAAGATGAAGAGATTGAACGTATTGCAAGTGTTAAAGGACAATTGTTAAATAATGCAAAAGAGATTTTGGCATTTGAGATAACAAAAATTGTTCATGGTAAAGATGAGGCTTTAAAAGCATCCTCAGCAGCTCAAGCAGCATTTAAAGGAGGTGAAGGGAGATCTGATATTCCTTTTTTTAAATTGGCATTGACTAATTTAGAGGAGAGTATTTTATTAGTTGACTTGATGGTTTTGGCAAAGGTTGTAACGAGTAAGTCAGAGGCTAGGCGACTTATTGATTCTGGTGGAGTTTATATAGATAAAGTAAGGGTAGGAGATCAAAATTATTGCCTTTGTAAGGACAATTTTATCAATGGTGAGATTGAACTTAAAATAGGCAAAAAAAAGATTTTGAGAATTATTTTATAATTGGTGTTTCATGTATAACAGAAGAGCTTTAAATCATTTGTTTTTTAAATCGTTTCTGTTTTTTGTGGAACGTAAGCATCTTTTTTTTACCGAAGAACATATCTTTTATAGTTTAATTAGTGATGATGAAATTAGAGAGTTGCTTAGTTTATGTGCACTTGATTTTTATAGTTTTAATAAAATTTTAGAAGAGTTTTTTACAAAACTTCCTATAAGAAATGCTGATTTTTATGATCATTTTTTCAAAATGAATGATTTATATCAAGAAATAATCGATACGATTTTTTATTATAAAAAACCTTATATATTACAAGAGAAAGATTTGTTATGGGTATTAATTAGGAAAAGAAAAAATACAATTTTAGATGCTTTATTAAAATCGGGTTTTAGTTTAGATATATTTGATAAAATAATGGAGATTTATGACTATTTAGGTTCAAATTTGGATTTAGGTTTTCTTGAAAATGAAAAATTGCTTACAAATGATCTTTTTAATAAAGGGATAGATAAATATGGAGGTTTAAATATTTTTGAGGAAGATTATTTTAAATTAGAACAAGATGATGATTCATTGGATGAGAACAATTTAGTTGATGATTTCTTAGTTAATGTTATTGATAATTTGGATCCAAATTTAGATACAAATCCTTTGATTGGTCGTAAAAAAGAATTATATACATTAATTCAAATAATGCTTCGTAAACATAAAAGTAATCCAATTGTATTTGGAGAGCCTGGGGTTGGAAAGACAATATTGCTTCAAGGACTTGCTTATATGATAAGAGAAGGTCAGGTGCCTCAGGAATTGATTGATTGTGAAGTTTATTCTCTTGATATTGGAAGACTTATATCTGGAACTAGGTATAGGGGAGATCTTGAAGATCGAGTTAACAAACTCTTAGATTTTTTGCATTTTAAAAAAAAGGTAATTCTTTTTATAGATGAAATTCATATGATAGTTGGAGCTGGTGCTACATCTTTTAGTAATATAGATGTTTCAAATTTATTAAAACCTATATTGACTTTGGGTAAAATAAAGTTTATTGGGGCTACTACCAAAAATGAATATAAAAAATTTTTTTTGAAAGACAAAGCTTTACTAAGAAGATTTCATGGCGTAGAACTTAAAGAACCAAGTTTAGAGGATACTTATCATATTTTGAAAGGGGCTAAGGAACAATATGAAAAACATCATCATGTTGAGTATACAGATGAGGCTATATGGATTGCAATTACTATGTCTAAATACATAAAAGATAGAGCTTTACCCGATAAAGCTTTTGATCTATTAGATGGTCTTGGCTCTAAATTTAAACTTGAGGGTAATAAAAAGGTTATAACAGGTGATGATGTTAGAGATTTTGTCAAGTATATGGTTGGAACCAATATTTTTAATTTTGATGATTATGATCAAGATTTACTAATGAATTTGGAACATAAGATAAGATCAAGTATGATAATTGATGAGGATATTTTATCTGAATTGCTTTTGCATATTAAACTTTTAAGAATTAAATTTTTCTTTAAAAATAGTACCCTTGGTATTTTCATTTTAATTGGATCTTCTGATGTAGATAAAAATAAACTTGCGTGTGTTTTATCAGAAGAACTTAATATGCCTAAACTTACTTTGGGAATGAGTGAATATTGTGATTTTGATGGTATTAATCGCTTGATAGGACCAGTATATGGTTCTGAATCTTATGATGAACCCACTAAATTCTTTAGATTTTTAAATAAGTCTTTAAGTTCAATTATTGTTTTGTCAGATTTTGATAAGTCTTCTAAGAGGGTTATAGATTTTTTTTTTGAAGGATTTAATACAGGTAGACTTTTTGATAGTTTTGGTAGAAGTGTAAGTTTGGCAGGTAGCATTATAATCATGGATATTAATATAGAATATAGAGAACTTGATAGTATTGGATTTAAAAATGAAACTGTTGATATCAGAAGTTTATTAGAAAAACGTTTTTCTAATAAACTTCTAGACTTAGTAGATCATGTTTTTTTCTTTAAACCTTTAAGTGAAAGTGATTTTACAAGGGTGATTATTGAAGAGGTGAATAATTTTGTTAAAATACTAAAAAATGAAAAAATCGATCTTTTTTTTGAAGAGGCTGTTATTGGTTATTTTCAAAAACAAATTTATGAGAATGGGCTTGGAATTAGGGGTGTGCGTAAAATTGTGATTAAAGAAATTGGAAGTTTATTGATTGATGATTTGATTTTGAAAAAATTTAAAGAAAATGATAAGATTAGGATTTTTCTAGACGAGACGATTAAGTATGAGTTATTATAATTTCATGGTTATAAGGAGGTATATATGAAAATATCTATCGTAGGAGCAGGGGCTTGGGGTACTGCTGTTGCTAAAGTTTTGGCTGATAAGTTTAAGGATACTGTTTTAATATGGTCTTTTGAGGAAGATGTTAGAGAGAGTATTAATAATAGTCATGAGAATACTAAGTATTTAAAAGGCATTAAATTGCCAGATAATTTGGTTGCAAGTTCTGATTTACTTGATGTTGTAAGTAAATCAGATTATGTTTTTGTTGTAACACCTTCTCTTTATACTTTGAATGTTTTAAATAAATTGAAAAGTATGCTTACTACTAAGAAGTTTAATCTGGCAATACTAACAAAAGGTTTTATAACAATTGATGATAAACCTTGTACTATTGTAGAAGTTGCAGAAGGTGTTTTAAGAGAATATAAGGATGAAATTACTTATATTGCAGGACCAAGTCATGCTGAGGAAGTTGGACTTGGAATTATTACGGGACTTGTTGCTGCTAGTAAGAATAAAGCCAATGCTTTTGAATTTATTAATTTATTTAGTGGTACTTCTATTTCTATGTTTTATAGTTATGATATTCTTGGTGTTCAGGTGGCATCAGCTTTAAAAAATATATTTGCCATTGCCTTTGGGATTTTGGATGAATGTAAAATTAAAGATCCAAATTTGATAGGTAATAATACAGAGTCTTTTTTATTTTCTGTTTCTTTAAATGACATGAAAAATATTGCATTTAAGCTTGGAACTTGCAATGAGGAAACATTTTTGTTTCTAGCTGGTTCTGGAGATTTAGATGTTACGTGTAGGAGTATTTTTGGCAGAAATAGAAGATTTGGTCGTGAAATCGTTGGCAAAAATATTTTGGAGGGATTTAGAGATATAGATGATCTAATAAGTAACATTAATACAATTGGTTATTTGCCTGAAGGATTGATTGCTGCTAGGGAAGTTGCTTTGCTTTTTAAATTTTTAGGTATTAGTTCAGATTATCAAAACTTGGCAATGATAGTATATAAGATTTTAAATAAAGAATTAAAACCAGAGTCAGTTATTGATTATATAAAAAATTTTAAATTTTAAGACCCAAATAGTTGGGTCTATTATTTTTTTTTATTCATCATATATATTATGTTAGTGTAAACATCATCAATTATTGCAAAATTCATTACAATTTCTGTAACTTCGTTTGACTTAATTGCTCCTATGATATTTTTATTTTTTGTTAAATTTTCTCTCTTAACTAAAGAATTACTGTCAACTAATATTTTTATTCTAGTTAAATCTTTAACTACTTGTTTTATATTTGTAATTCCCCCAAAGCATTCTAAAATATGTTCTGATGTTTCTATTGTTTCTTTATTCATTTTGTCATCCTTTAAAGAATGCTTTATAAGCCATATAAGAAGTATATATGTCAAATTTAGAGGTTATTTCAAATGGTGAATGCATGCTAATAACTCCAGGTCCCATATCTATTGTTCTAATGCCATAGTGTGCTAAAAATTTTGCGACAGTTCCTCCTCCACCTTCTTCTACTTTTCCAAGTGTTGCTACTTGCCAAGCTATATTGTTTTTATCTAATAAATTTCTAATATAAGATACAAGTTCAGCATCAGCATCGCTGGCCATAATTTTACCCCCATGACCTGTGTATTTCATTATAGGTATTCCATATCCTAGCTTTGGTGCGTTTTGTTCATCATGTACTTTAAATAGAGGGTTTATTGCTCCGCAAACATCTGCAGATATGCTTTTTGAGTTCCATAATGTTTTGTGTACAATAAGGTTATTATATTCTTCTTGTTTAAGTTTAAATATTATATCTGATACGAAATATTCAAGATATCTTGATTGCAAACCAGTTGAGCCAGTTGAGCCAATCTCTTCTTTATCTACTAAAAAACATATAGCGGTTTTATTTGGTGTTTCTTCTAAATTTAGGATAGCTTCTAGTGATGTATAAGCACAAACTCTATCGTCTTGTCCATAAGCTCCAATGAGTGCTCTGTCAATTCCTACATCTTTTGCTTCTCCTGCTGGTACTATTTCTATTTCTGCTGAAACAAAGTCTTCTTCTGATATATTGTATTTTTCTTTTAATAATGTAAGAGTAGCAAATTTTACTTTTTCTTTGTCTCTAGACTCAATAGGTAGACTTCCAATTATGATTCTTAAATTTTCTCCTTCAATAATATCATCAGCTTTCTTGTCTCTTTGAACTTTTCTGTCAAGGTGTGGTAATATGTCGGGAATTACAAATACAGGATCATCATTATTGTCACCAATGCTAATTTCTACTTGTTCTCCATTTTGTAAAAATATTATTCCTCTTATTGATAGGGGAGTAGATAGCCATTGATATTTTTTGATGCCACCATAATAATTTGTTTTCATCATTGTAAATTCATTTTCTTGAATAATTGGTAATGGTTTAGCATCAAGTCTTGGCGAATCTGTGTGTGAGACAATAAAATGCATTCCATTTTCAATAGGTTCTTTTCCTATAAATACAAGAGCTATGTTTTTGTTGCGAGATGTGTAGAAAATTTTGTCTCCAGCTTTAAGTTCTTTTTTTTGGCAAGCGCTGATGAAGCCTTTTTCTTTTGCTTTTTGTATGGCATAGTTGGTAGCTTCTCGTTCGGTTTTTACTGTACTTAAGAATTTCTTGTATTTTTGAGCAAACTCTAATATATTGTTTTTCTTTTCTTCGTTTAATGACAGCCAAGGATTTTGTTTAGTCATAAAATTCCTCCTCTTAATTACTTATTATAACATTCTAGCATTTGTAATTTGTTATGTATTAATTATTTTGTCAGCCTAATAATGTTTGTGATGTAACTTGAAATCTTTTAATGCATAAAAATTTATGTATTTTTATATTGGTTCTGGTTTATGCCATAAAAATCCTTGACCATAATCTATTCCTATTTCACTAATCTTTTTAAAAATTTCTTCATTAGATACGAATTCAGCGATAATTTTTATTTGTTTTGTATCAGCAATTTCTTTTATTGATTTTATTATTACAAGATCTATTTGACTAGAATTTATTACTTGAATAAAAGAGCCATCTATTTTGATTATGTCTATTGGTAAAATTTTGATGTATGAAAGAGATGTATATCCACTTCCAAAATCATCAAGTGCAAGTTTAATTCCAAAAGTTTTAAGTTCATTGAAATATGTATTGATTAATTCGAAATTTTCTACAATTCCAGTTTCTGTTATTTCTAGGCATATATTTTGAAGTGGAACATGACTTTGAAGAAGGGTTTCTTTTAAAAAGATTCTGAAGTTTTTGGATTTGAGTGAGTATGGTGAAATATTGATTGAGAAGATATGAACACCATTTTTTGTTACAAAGTTTGTATATTCTCTTAATGCTTTAGTAACTACTAATTTATCTACTTCTACAGTTAAATTATATTTATCTATTAAACTAAAGACATGATTATTTGGAATTGGTGTTCCTGTGTAATCAAAAAGTCTTGTTAATATTTCAATTTTAGGTTTTAAATCTTTTTTGAGAGGGGTGATTTTTTGGTAGTATAGACTAAAGAAATCATTTTTTATTGCTTTTATTATGTATTCAAATATTTTATTTTGATTTTTAATAATTATTGTTTCTGGTAATTCATCTTTATATAAAGTAGGCATAGAATCTTTGTATTCATCAGATATTTTTGTTGCTATTTTTAATTTTGAAATTTTTGTTTCTATATCTTCTTTTAAGTTTACTTCTATTATGCCTATATTAAATTTAAGTATTATGAGACCTTCTTTTTTAAGTTCTCTAGAGATAGTTTTTTTTATTTCTTCTGCAATTGAAATTACTCTTTGTTCTCCTCCACTTGTGGATATAATAACTATTAGATTATTGTCTTTTAATCTAAATATATATTCTGAATAGAATGACATTATTCTAGTAGTAATTTTTTTAAGTATTTTTATGTCTAAGTGATCCCTGTTGCCTTTATATTCATATTCTGTGTTTATGTGTAAATCTAAATCAAATAGATATGTTTTTTTAGAAGAATAATCAATTTGGTTTATCAATAACTTTTCAAGTCCTTTAATATTATATAAGTCAGTTTCTTGATCGATTATTTCGAAGTGTGGAATATTTTGTTTAGATTTTAAATCAGATACATCTTTTATTGTAATTAATTTATCAATGTTATTTTGAGCAATTGTACTTATAAATAGATCGACAGTTAATTTTTTGTTATTTTTTACCTTTAAAAGACAATCAGTTATCAGTATATTTTTAAACTCAGGGATATCATTTATGTTATAATTTAGATCTATTTTAGTTTCTTTTTCAAAATCTATGATATCGATATCACTTATTTTGTTTGTTTTACCTTTAATCTTGATTGGTAGTTCAAGTTCTTTACTGCCTTTCTCATTGATATAAATGATGTCATTCTCAGTGTTTGTGATAATGACTATTTCGTGAATAAGCTCAGATAAGTTTAAGAAAAAATCAAGATTGGCATTTTTATTATCATAATAAAATTTTTTCTGTTGTATTAGTTTATTTTTTTCACTCAGTTCTTCTATGTTTTGTAATATTTCTATGTAATTTGGTCTATAAATCGATTCATCTATATATTCATTGTTTATGATAATTGAATGAACGTTATTAATACTTTTTAAGTCATTTGCTATATTGATTGAAAAATCTATTGGTCTTTTATGATTATAAATAACGGCAAATTTAATATTGCTTTGTTTGATATATGCACTTGAGACATTTTTTCTAGATTCTATTATTTGAGATATTGTAAAAATAGATTTTATTTTTGCAATATCTTTATCACTAACAGCTTTTTCAGATATTATAATTGCATTTGGATTTTTATTCCTCATCTTACTTAAATAAATTTATCTTATTTTTTATATAAATCTATATTTTTGTTTATTTATTTAGTTTTTCTGAGCTTGTTTTTTAGTCCATATAAGCCAGATTATTCCTGCTAATATTAAAATTGACGAGAATATTTGGCCCATTGATATATTTAAAAATGAAAAGTCCAATATGCTCTCAGGTTTTCTGTAGGTTATGATAAATCCTATTTCTTTATCAGGCTCTCTTAAGTATTCAATTAAAAATCTAAATATTCCATAAAGTATTATGTATACACCAAAGATAAAGCCATCATATTTTTTTATTTTTCTAAATATGAACCATAATAATAAAAAGATTACAGGTCCTTCAAATAATCCTTCTATGAGTTGGGATGGGATTCTTGGTAAATTAATAAATAAATCATGAGGTAATATTTCAAGTCCAACCGATTCTGCGAATTCTTTGACCCCATTTTGGCTTATTTTGAAAGGTTCTGCATTTGGAAAGATTACACCACCTTTCATTGGTCTTCCATAAAGTTCTGCATTTGCAAAATTAGCAAGTCTTCCAAGTATATATCCTGAAGAGAAAGCTATTGATCCGTAATCTGTTATTTTTTTAAAATATTTTTTTACATTCGTGTTTTTAAGTTTTGTGTTTATCATTATTAACGGCGCAATAATAACTCCAAAAAATCCTCCGTGTATTGCCATTCCTCTAAAGCCTGTAAAATTCCAGTTTTGGTCAAATGGTAAAAAAATCATCCATGGGTGTGTGTAATAAATACCACTTTTATCATAAATTAAAGTAGATGCTAACCTTCCTCCAATGATTGCGCCCATGACGATGGAAAACATTAATTGCTCATAATCATTTTTGTCTATATCAAGTTTTTCAGTCCTGATTTGATACCAGATAAATTTATAAGAAATTATTATAATGATAATATAAGATAAACTATACCATGTAATTGGAATTCCTTTAATTATTTCAGGATGCAACCAACTAGGATAATTTATATAATTTGGCATTTCTGTCTCCTTAGTCTTTTTTTAATTTTGTAAATAATTTTTTTTTAAACATTGTATTTTGTTTTCTAAGTGTTGCAATTTCTTTTTGTTGAGATTTGATTATATCAATTATTGCATTATTGTCTATTGTTTTATTTATCAATAATGATTCAAGATATGCGTACTTTTCTAAATATTCATCTTGTGCTTCTTTTATTACAAAATAGTAGCTTTCATTTAAGTCATCTTCATTTAAAAGCTCTACATCGTTTATTACATTTTCAAGTTCAATTAATCTTTTAGCTATTTTCTTCATGCTTTTAGAAATTAAGCTTGTTGGTTTATAAATAGTTATTGGTATTTTGTGATTTAATGCTTTATCAACAAGTTCATCTTTATAAATTGAGCCTATACTTTGTAAATTTATATTTAAATAATTTGTTGCCGACTTTAGTATTTTTTCAATTTTAATAATATCCTCAGGTTTATTTAACATGTTAAATATAATGAAGGGACTAAATTGTGCGAATATTTGCATGAACTTTGCATAATTTTCAGGGTCATGTTCCTCTATTTTAAGTAGCAGATTGGGTATGTATATTGTTTGTAAATCTGTAGAATCTTTTCTTATATTAGATACTATTTTGTATGCTTTTGTTTCTTTTGTAAATATTTTTGATATTAGTCTAAAGATTGCGTTTTTTAAGAATAAATAGGCATTCATTGTTGCTGTTACTGTTGGAATTGTTACTATTATTCCTCTATTTGACATTAGAAAAAAATCTATTGTATTAAATGCTGTTCCAGCTCCAAGATCAATTATTAGATAATCGTAGTTTAGATTTTTTAAATTTTTTATTATCTTTTTCTTTTGAAAGAGAGCTATATTTGCAAGTTCTGGGATATCTGAGTCTCCTGCGATAAAATTTAAATTTTTTATGCCTGATTCAAGGATGATATCTTGAAAGGGAATTTGCGTTTTTAGAAATGTTCCGATGCTTTTTTTGGGTATAATATTAAGCATAGAGTGTAAATTGGAACCACCCAGGTCAAGATCTACAAGCAATACTTTTTTCCCTTCATTTGCAAGACAAATTGCAATATTTGTTGAAAAAAGAGATTTACCAACTCCTCCTTTTCCACTAGCTATAGGAATGATAATCAACCGTTACTCCGTTATTTTGTCCTTGAATTTAATTAGAATCAAAATCACTAAGTTAAATATAGCGTAAGTGATTATTATTATTTCTAAAAAAGTAAATAGCCATGGCTGATATGTTTTGAATAACTCAAGAGCTAATCCTAATGTAGCAAGCAAAATGCTCATTATTATTTGCAGGCTTTTAGTCATATTAATTAAATTGCTTAGAATTTTAAATTGATCGTAGAATATATAGTGTATTGTTAATATTGCTACACATAGTTCTGGTGAAAATATAATAAATGCTATTAAAAATTTTATAGAAAAATTGTTTATAAATATTGTATTGCTGGTAAGTGTATATAGTGCTAATAAAATTAATGTGCTTGCAATCGTTTGCATTGCGATAATGAGAGTCATGATTATTCTTTTTGTTTTTAAGCTATTTATCTTTAACATAATTTTAAAATATTATATTATGAAGATAAAATCAAGTTTTATTTGTGTAGGAATTTTTCAATGAAAAAGAAATTTTTGGTATTTTTATACGTTGTATTAGCTTTAGTTATCAGTTCTTCAGTTATTGTAGAGTCTATTTTTGCTCAAGCAAATTCTTCTAAGAGCAAATTGTCTTCGTCAAGCTATGGTCAGATGATGATGGAAGCTTTTAATTTTATTAAAAAAAATTATGTTGAACCTATTGATGATGAGGCTGTTTTTGAAGGGGCTTTACAGGGTATGTTTAAGGCATTAAATGATCCTTATTCTCAGTATTTGACAAAAAAAGATTTAGTAGAGATTTCAAAAACCACTGAGGGAAATTATGTGGGAATTGGGGTTGTTATTGCAAAAAAGGAGCTTTCTAAGAAATCTCACGATACTACTTCTGATATTCCTTATATAATGATTATTAATGCTTTTGAAGAAGGACCTGCTTATAGAGCTGGTGTTCGCTCTGGTGATTATATTAAAGCTATTGATGGTAATAGTACTGATTCAATGACAATAGAGCAAGTTAGCGAGCTTTTAAAGGGAAAAGCGGGTACAAAAGTTAAAATTTCTATTTTGAGAAATAAAAATTTAGAACTTGAATATGAGCTTGTTAGAGAAAAAATAGATATAGAGACAATTAAATATAGTGTTATTAATAATGATGTTGGATATATTAGGATATTAAGTTTTAATCCAAGTACTAATATTTACTTTAAAAAAGCTTTTGAAAAACTTAAATTGCAAAATATTAAATCTTTGATTTTAGATTTAAGGCTTAATCTTGGAGGTTATCTTACCGATGCAATAGAAATTGCAAATGATATTTTGGCTGAAGGACTCATTGTATCAACAAAGGCAAGAGATTTTAAAATACCTTTAGAATATGTCACAAGGGAGTATAGAGCTGATTCTTCACATATAGTACCTTTAGATATGCCAATTGTTGCTTTGATTGATAAATATTCAGCATCAGCTTCAGAAGTTTTAGTTGGAGCTTTAAGAGATAATCAGAGAGTTTATGTTATTGGTGAAAAGTCTTATGGAAAAGGAGTAATTCAGCGTATAGTTCCTTTCCATACAGGAGGATTTAAGATTACACATTCAAAATATTATACCCCTTCTGGACAGAGTATTCATAATGTTGGTATTAAACCTGATTTGGAGATTAAGGAAAGGGAATTATCTGAAGTTGAATTTGGAGTTTATACCCGAATGCTTAATGAGGAGGCTATAGAAAAGTTTTTAAATAGCAAGATAAATAAAAAATCGATTTCTGAAGAAGAGGTAGATATTTTTGTAGATAAATTTCTTGAAACTTCTTATGTAAAGGCTGGTAAGGATATTAAGAATATAGATAAAAAAGCTTTGGGGCGTTATTTGTTTTTGCAGTTTTATCAAGATATACACCATAATCAGCCAATTTATAATTTATATTATGATGAGGTCTTAAAAACTGCTTATGAATATCTTTTAAAAAAAGGGACACAAAATTAATTTGTGAAACAAATAGTTTTAGATTATAGTTGTCTATTTAATGATGACATCATTATTGATGATGTTAAGATTTATCACTATCTTGTTAATGTAAGGAGATTAAGGGTAGGTGATAGATTGAATATTCTTTTAGGTAAAAGAGAGATAAGATTTTCTGAAATTTTGAGTATAGAAAATCACCGAATTAGGTTTTCTACTCTTAGAGTAGAGGAACTTAAGATTCGTGACTTTGAAATAGATATATTTGTATCAAATCTGAAGGGTAGGAAATTAGATTTAAGTTTAAGACAAATTGTTGAGATTGGTGTTAATAGTATAAATATTGTTAATGCTGATAATTCGATTGCTAAACTAGATATGGACAATTTAGAACCTAAGAAATCAAGATTTTTAAAGATAATTGATGAGGCTTTAAAACAAAGTGGAAATGTTCAAATTCCCAGTATTAATTTTTATAATGATTTTTTTAGTATTCCTTATTCGTCATCTGTGAATTATTACGTTGCTTATAGTAAGGGTGATTTTTTGCATTTTGGTGAAAACATTAGTGTTTTTGGTAAAATTGGGATTTTAATAGGTCCTGAGGGTTGTTTTTCAAAGCTGGAAATTGATTTTTTTAAAAAATTGAATTTTAAATTTATAAGATTTAATACTCCTATTTTAAGAGCTGATACAGCTATTGTTTACGCACTTGCTCACTTTAAATTATTATTAGAGGGTAATAATGGCTAATTTAAAAGATATATATTCAAAACCAGATAGGATTTATTTTCTTGGAGCGCCAATAGATGTGTTTAAAAATCATGAGAAATTGATCAGTAGATTTGAATATTTAATATCTCATCCATATCATTCAATGGTAATTTTTATTGACTGTAAATCTTTATTGAAATTTTTGATCTTTAAGAGTTTTAGAAATCTTGTTAAAAGTTCTTCTCTTGTTTTTTCAAATTCAAAGTTACTTAGAGTGCTTTGTAAATTTTTAAAGAGAATTGATATTGGGTGTTATGATTCAAATTCTATTTTACTTGTTTTAATGAGTGTATTGGAGAATACATATAAAACGTGTTATATTATTGATAAAGATAAAATAATTTCTAAAAAAAATTTTTTAAGATTAAAAGAGTCGCATAAAGAAATTAACTTTATTGGTTACTATGACTTGAGGGCTGTTAAGAGAAATAAGGAAATGTTTTTTGCTAATATTAATAAACTTACTCCTAGTATGATAATAAGTTTTTGTAATAGTAATTATCTTGAAAATTTGTTTTATGTCAATAAATTTGGAATTAGAACAAATTTAACTGTGTTTTTGTGATTTCTTTTGATTTTAATTGTTATAAAAGTTTATACGAGGTAAGGAAAATGTCATTTGTATTAGATCAGGCTGTAGTGTATCCAATGCAGGGAGTAGGCAAAATAAAAAATATTCAGAATAAGGAATTTAATGGTGAGTTTATTGATTATTATGAAATATATTTCCCATTTAATGAGATGACTTTCATGGTTCCAGTAGCTAGGGCGGCAGATCTTGGAATTAGAGCTTTGGTTAGCAAAGAAAAGGTAGAAGAAGTTTTTGATATTATTAAGGATTTTGAGGGTCAAATAGATCAAAAAAAGATCAAAGATGGTAGTCATGATTTTTATAAGCAGAGTGATATATTAAGTACTGCTAAGTTATATAAATTTTTGTATGTAAAATCTATGCAAAAAGAGTTGCCTTTTTATGAAAAGAGGATTTTAAATGATTTTGAATTAATTTTACAACATGAGATTAGTTTAGCTTTGCAAATTAGTTTTGAAGAAGCCAAAGAAAAGATTAGAGAAGTTCTCTCTAGGGGGCAGTCTTAGATTAGATTGTTTATCACTTGTAGGAACATATATGTTAAATATTGTAAGGTTTATATCCTTAATATCTTGTAGATTTATTTTTATGTTTTTTCTCTTTTCGTTAGTTTTTGTTTGTACATCTTACTTGAAGTACATATTCCTACATGTAGATCTTTCTGTTTTAAGTTTTGAACTTTATTATGATGCTTATCTTTATGCTTTTCCTTTATCTTTAGTTGTTACTTTTATGAGAATTGCTTATCCTTTTAGTATGACTACATTCAGGGTTTCTGGTACTTTATATATTGTTATCTTTATTTTTATATTGTTTTTGTCTTATTTTGGATTTTTAGCTTCTGTTAATTTTCATACTATCTTTTTTGATTTACATAATAGGGATGAAAAGATAATTAAAGATGATACTGTGCATTTTTTTGATGATCAAATAGTTTTTTATAGTAATGATATTAAATCGTTTGGGTTTAAAGGTGTTTTAAAAATCGCAGATAATGAGTTTGATGATGAGGATTTTAAATCTTTTTCATATAATCCAAGATTTTCTGAATCTGATGTGGCGCATTTTAATGAAAATGCATTTTTTACTCAAAAGCTTTATAGTGATTTAGTTGGTTATATTTTTAATGATTTAGACATTTTTAATAATTTTTTACTTTCTTTAGAATCTTTTAGTTTGATATTGAATATATTTGGATTTGTTTTGCTTTTATTTTCTTTTTCTTATATTTTTAATTTTATATTTCTAAATAGTGTGTCTTTATTCCTTTATCCTATTTTTGTCATACTATTTTTTAAAGTTTATAATATTTATGCAATTGAATTTCCGGAGAGTTTAGATTTAATTATGGGTGAAAATGTAATATCTAATTATCTTACTTTCATTTTTTGTGTACTTACATTTTGTTCTACTTATTTGATTGGTTTTCTTTTTAAATATATTAAAGAGAATGAGGGATTTGATAATGATACGTTACATTAATTAATTTGTTGGATATGAAAAAAGAATTGTTTACATTTTTAAGTAATTTTATTGTTTTTCTATTTTTATTTTTTGCTTTGATTTTTTGTTATACATATTTTTTTGGAGTTGCCTATTTAGAGAAACATATATTAGTAGCTACATTTTTTGATACTGTTTTGAGTGTATATCATCATTTTAATGGTTTTTTTATTTTTTTTGTTTTGATTTATTTTATTTTTTTAGCGAAACCAGAGACACGGCTTTATTTTAAAGGGTATAAAGGATATTTGTTTAAAAAGTTTTATCCTTTTATGTTTTTATTTTTTGTAATAGGTATTGTTTTTGTATTAATTTTTAATTCTATTATGTCTTATATTCTTTCTCAGAGAAATGAATATAAATATAATTATGAGAGATATAATCTTCTTGCAGAACAGACAACTACAATAATAAATGAAATTAAAAATATTGATATAAATTTATCTTCAAATAAGACACTTGATGTCAATGAATTGGTAGAGCTTTTTAAGCAGAAAAAAAAATATCTTGAGGAATTGCTTAGGATGTATGAAAAAATGAGGCTTATTTCTGATAATGATGAACTTTCTATTAATTATTACTTGGCTAGATCTGAATATGATAGAATGCCTATTTATGGCGTTGATTTAGAAAAGGTGCGAAAGACTCTTAAAATGTATTTAATAAAAAGTTTGACTAAGAGAGATTTTCAGGATATCATTAATGGATTTATTGATAAGGGTGATTATGTTACGGCTAATTATTTTGCTTATATCGGATTTTTTGCAACCAAAGATGATGAATTTACTGCGCTTTTAGATTTAACTTTTAAAGCTATTAATGAGTATAAAAATATTGAACTTGAGAGAGAATCTTCGATTTTTGAGGAGAAACAAAAGACTTTTTTATATCTAAATACAGAGAAATTTAAACCTGCATATTATGGTTTTTTAAAGCTTCATAATTTGTTTCCAAACGATAATGAGATTTTAAGTTATAAGAATAAGTCTTTAGATAAACTTAAAATTCAGTATTTCTTTTTTGATGAAATTGAAAAATATTATGAACATTATGGCATCAATGATATATTTTTAGTTCAGGTCAATTCTGGTAATGGTACATATGATTATATTTATATGCAAAAGGTTGTAAATACTGTTTTTTCTTATATAAAAATGATTAAAAATTTTGAACTTATTAGGTTTGATAGTTTAGGTAAAGTTATATTACATATAAAAGTACCATTTGCTACTCTTAAGGGTAATACAGTTTATCAAAATGTTTTAGATAAGAAAGATGAAAATAGTGATATTACTGCTACTAGGGTTTTTGTATTGCTTCAAGATTTTGACTTAAGTGATATAAAAATCATTGATCTTAATAATAATGTTGATAATTTACATTTATTTGCAAATTCTGTTAAAGGTCGTATTTTTTTACCTATTCAAGTTTTAATCAGTGCCTTTAACCAAATTAAAACGTTTAATTTAAGATTGATAGGTATTTTTTCTTCAAGTCTTTTTTTAATGATAAGTCCTATTTTATTAGTTTTTTTGGGTGTTTTATTTATTTCTGTAGCTTCTAGAGTGAATTTTGAGTTTGATTTAAAATTTATGGTATTTCTTGTATCTATAGTAGTAGCTATTTTTTCAGGTATTATATCTCTTTTGATAAATTATTTATTGTTAACTTTAATAGCACTCTTTATGCACTTAACTGGCAATGTATACATATCTTTTATTTTAATTTTTTCCTTTTTATTCTTTATTGTATTGTACGTGATGCTCGTCAATTATAAAAAAGATGTACCGTCTTTATGAAAAATTTGTATTTTTGATGTTAGATAACAATAATTCATTAATTATGTTATTTTCTTTTTCTATTTGTTCTTTATTAGGTATATATGAATCTTGATTCATATAATTTTCATTTATAATAAATCGAGGTATTTCTTTAATTACATGTTTTAATTTCAAGTTTAATCCTTTATATGGCGTAAATCCATTAATCAATCCAAAATGTTCATTAAATTTTGCTTTATCTTTAAGTGTGATTAATGATTGTTGTATTTTTTGATTTAATATCCATCGAATAAATTTTGCTATAGGTTGTGATGTTTCTTTAACGCCCATAAAGTTTATATTACATATCGATGATTTTTTTTCTTTATTTGTTAAATATGAAAAATTGATTTTGTCTTTAATATTTTGATTTAGTTTATTGTAATATGCTAAGTTGGTTAAACCCGCAATTAAAATAGTTTTTTGTTGTAATAGTATCGTTTCTAAGTTTAGATATTTATATTTTTCTGTAAAGTTTTTGTGCAATGTAAGTTCGTTCACATCTATAAAAGATTTGAAATAATTAATTATATTTAATATTTTCTTCTCATCATATTCTGACTTGTTGTTTCCAAAGTAAATATTTATATCATTGATTTCAGATATTGTATAAAATATATTTTCAGAAATATAAGGAGATATGAAAATTTTTTTGTCTTTTTTGAAATTTGTATATATTTCTTTGATTGATTGTATATCAATATATTTTTGTATATCATATTCATTTTTATATATTAAGATTGGAATATCGAAACTTAATGGCACAATTTTATATGCAAATTTTTTTGATATATTGTTTAATATTGGATAGTCTGAATAATAATATTTTTGTATATTTTTAAAGTTTTTAGTTATATTTATATTGTCTAAGTTTTTTGCAATGATTATCTGAGCATTCTCTTTATTAATAGTTTGTACGTTAATATTTTTTTTGTATTTGATAATGAAATTTGTTTTATTTTGAACATTAAATTGATTTATATAAATAGGAATAATTTTATTGTCAGTTAAGATAGTAATAGCAGTTTCTTTTGAACAACTGAAAATCAAAGTTAAAATTGTAATTAAAATTAATTTCTTTATACACATAAAAAATATGTTTAATACATTGACTTTTATTTTACAATAAATTATGTATAATTTTTATAGTTATTTTATAATTTTGGGTATCTTTGATAACTTTAAACTTTGTATTAAAAAGGAGAGCTGTTAATGTGAGTTTGGTTGATTTTTTAGTTGCTATTTTTAATAGAGAGCGTACTCCTGAGCAAGTGAAGAAGAGAAGGCTTAAAGAAGTAAAAAAAAGTCTCAGTAAGGTAAGTAATTTTTTTAGTGTTTCCAAAATACAAGCTTTGCCTCAATTTGCTAAGTTTATTTATAATTTTTATAAGGTTTTTTTTCCTTTAAAATTATTTGTGCAAAGATATCGAAATTCAAATGAGATAATTCATTTTGTAGTTGAGAAGTATTTGAATAGTGCTCAAAAGCAAGCTTTGGAACATATTTATTCTTTCTCTGCTAATGAGGTAGTTAATTTTACATCTGATATGCTTAAAAATTTGGATACCAATTTAAATTATTTATTGAAAAGTATAACTCAGGAACAGGTCAGATTAATCGATGAAACCTGTGGGGCTTTAGATATCTTTTTTGATTTATCTTCATATCAGTATTATATGCTTATTAAACATTTTGATAGTTTATTTCCAGAAGATGATTTTATATATAAACCTAGATTTAGTGCTGTCAGTTGTGGAATAATCCTTGATGATATTAAGGATTATTTGGAATGTATTTATTCTATTAAGGATATTTCTATTTGGAGAAATCTTTATGATATTCTCTTAAAGATATATGGAGATGAAGATAATTTTCCTATTAAGCCAAATGTTTGGCTTAAAATGATAACATCTATAATTGAGATAAATAAGGATAAAGAAATTTTATATCTTGTAAGATATGTTAGTGGTGATCCCAATTATTTGCCTATTTCTGGTGTTAAAAAGGCAAAAGCAAAAGCGTTTTTTAATTATCTCTCTAAACATGTTTCAAATGAAATGTTAAAAGCTGAGATTTTGCAAAAAAATAGCAAATCTAAAATTTTGGCAGAAAAATTATTTCCTGGAGTTACTCTTTTAACTTTAGATAATTATAATGAGCATATGAACATGAAAATTACATCTAAAATTACAAATACTACTGGATATGTTTACGCTGATATTTTAGGTTATTTAAAAACTCATGCTGTTAATTTAGTAAAAAAAGATTTAAATGATGTTGTTAATATCCTGATTATTAAAGGACAATGGAAAGATATGGAAATTTCTAGAGATATTTCTAATGACATTCATGACTTAGTTAGTATTTATTCTAATCTTATTGATTTTGATAATAATCTTGGGGAACAGGGTAATTATGGTAATAGAATAAATGCACTTTTGCATAGGGTTTATGTTGGAGGAGACAAATCATCAGAAAAATTATTGTTAAATATAATAGTAGATGTTAATAAGAAGGCTTTAATTTTATTAAATGACTATTATTCAAAAATTTATTCTTTAAAACAGCTCTTAAGTGGTTGTTTAGAAGATTATTTGAAACCTTCTTCAGAAAAGGAACTTATTTATAATTGGAAAGAACTTGATATTGAACTTGTAAAAAGTTATGGCAATAATGTAAGCTTTGGTAGTATAATTAAAAATATCATTGAGGGATTAACTTTATTTTTAAAGTTAATGGATTTGTATTTAAGTAAGAAAAATGCAGTTTAGGAGATTTAGATGGGGAGAGAATGTGAAATTACAGGAAAAAGGACAATGTTTGGAAATAATGTTCCACGTAAGGGACTTGCCAAAAAAAAAGGTGGAGCAGGACAACATATTGGTGTTAAGACTAAGAGAACTTTTAAGGTTAATTTAATAAATAAGAAATTTTTTATTCCAGAGCTTGGGAAAAATGTTAGTATTAAGATTTCTGCAAGTACTTTAAGAAGTATTTCAAAAGTAGGTCTGAATGTTTTTTTAAAGAAAAATAATAAAAAAATAGATGATTTCATTTAAAGACTATTTTTTATTAATTTAGTTTATTAGTATATTTTCTATTATTGAATATTCATTATTATTGTTAATGATTTGATGATTTAAAAATTCAAAGTTGGTAAAAATTTGATGAATTATAATAAGGGCAGCTATATTTTCGGGAAATATTTTGTGTGATTTGTGATGTTCTAGTAAAGTTGATGAATTTAAGTAAGACGTGTTTAAGAGTTGTTTTAAGGTTGTTGCTAATTGGATAGCTTTATGTAGATTTGTAGAGTGTGAAATAAAATGAGATAAAAATATAAAAGAATTTTCTTCTTGAGTTGTAAATGGTTTTAAAAATGTGCAATATTCTTTAATAGTTTGACTTTTAGGGTTACCTAAAATAATGGGAATAATTTTGATATTTTGTGTTATATCTTTAATAAAATTTAATGTAATTTCAATTTTATGATCATTTTCTATTATTTTGTCTTCTACATTTGTAAATTTAAAGTTTTTTATTAAATTTATTATGTCTAAATTAACATCAATTGTTTTATCTAGAAATTTCCAAGCTTTATGAGTTGATATATTAATCTTTGAATTTTCTTTTGTATATGAAAATATAAATATGTTTTTTGTATTGTAAGTTATTATTTTTTTAAATATATCAATTTTATCTAAGAAAAACTCATAAGTCCCATAACTAGTTAAAAGTGCTTTATGAGTTTTTCTTTTATATAAGCTGAATGATTTTGGTGTTATATTAGTTGGATAAAAAATATTATCAACTAAACTATTTCTTATTTTATTTATAGATTATGTCCCTTAATTGCTTCTTCTACTGTGTTTATTTCCATAAATTCTGTACCCTTATTGGTGTCCCTGTTGGGATTTCCAGAAATAATTACTATAATATCTGAATTTTTAACTATTTCTTGTGTTTGAAGCATTTTAAGAGAAGTTGCTACAAATTCATTTGTTCTTTTAAAATTGTTTTCAACAAGATTAGAATAAACACCATAAGAAAGTGATAATTCTCGTGCTATTCTTTCATTATTTGTCGTAATAAATAATGGCACACTTGCTCTATATGTTGCCATTATTCTGGCAGTTCTTCCTTTAAGTGAATCAACAATAATAGCTTTAATAGGCATTATTTTGGTTGCATCAATTGCACATTTAATAATATAATTTCTTATTATTTTTTTGCTACAGAAAATTTCATCTTGAAACAGTGTTTGTTCTCTATATTTTTCGACTTCTCTTGCAATCTTGGTCATCATTTTAACAGCTTCGATTGGATATTTTCCATAAGCTGTCTCTCCGGATAACATTATTGCGTCTGTACCATTTAGAATTGCATTAGCAACATCAGATACTTCTGCTCTTGTAGGTCTTGGGTTTTCAATCATTGTATGTAACATTTGCGTTGCTGTAATTACAGGTATTCCGTACTTAATGCAGGTTTTGGTTATTTTAATTTGTGCTAAAGGAACATCTTCAGCAGGTATTTCAACTCCCATGTCTCCCCTTGCGACCATAATTCCGTAGGAAGCTTTGGCAATTTCTTCTATGTTATCAATTCCTTCTTGATTTTCGACTTTAGAAATAATTTTTACGTCTGGATTTCCTGCAGCGTTTAATATATCTTTGACGTCTTGGATATCTTGTGCATGTCTTACAAAAGAATGAGCAATAAAATCAATATTTTGTTTTGCTGCAAGTTCAATAAAGCCTTTGTCTTTATCAGTAACGGATTGTAATTTCAGTGAAATTCCTGGTGTATTTATTGATTTTTTGTTTTTAATTTGTCCATCGTTTTTAATTTGGCAAATTAATTTATCTGCAGATTTTTCGATGACAATCATTTCAAGTTCACCATCATCAATTAGAATTTTTGCTCCATTTGGAACTTCATTAACAAATCCATCATAGTTAGTTTGAAATGCATTAGGATCATTTATAGGTGTTGTAGAGATTATTACTTTGTCTCCTATTTTAACAGTAATAGGCTTTTCAATATTAGCTGTTCTAACTTCTGGTCCTTTTGTATCAATCATTAATGCTATTTTATTTGAAACTTGTCTAACATTATTTATGACTTTTATTGCATCGGCATGTGATTGATGAGCAGTGTTTAGTCGTATTACATTGACACCTGCTTCATATAATTCTTTTATATGTTCTGGATCGCATCTTAGATCTGATATTGTTGCTACTATTTTTGTTAATTTTTGTATCATATTTATTTTTCTCCTACAATATTTAAATTTTATGCTTTTTAATCTCCAATAACAATATTTTTTAAAGAACTTGTCATTTAATTTTTAGATTGAAGTTAGGATATATTATAAACTTAATTTATGTTTTTGAGTTTGTTTAATATTTTGGGATCTAATTTGATATTTAAATTTTTTTCTCTGTGAGGTATTACAAGTCCTTTTTTTTCTCCTTTAATTTTTCTTAAATATTTGACATTGGTATAGTAAAGGTCAGCTTTTCCCGCTTGTTTTGCTGGTTTTGTATAAAATACACATAAATTACCAGCATCTATTAAAACTTCAAGAGGCGGTGTTTTGTCTTTTTTATTTCTAATAAATACATAAGCACCAGGATAATCCCTTGTATGCAACCAATAATCATTTCCTTTTGCCCAATTTCTTAAGAGTTCGTCATTTTCTTTTGCATTTCTGCCCACAATAATTTCAAATCCATGAGATATAAATTGGAGTCCAATAGATGTTTTTTTAATGTTTTTTTGTGTTGTTGTTTTTTCATTAGTCAGAGTTGTATGACTTTGTTCTTTTGTATAAGTTGTTTTTGATATTAATGTGTCATATTGTGTTTTTGCATCTTTCAATTGTTTTTGCACAATCTTAAAAAGATTTTTGTTTTTTTTGTATGTTTTAAAATATTTTAAAGCATTATCTTGAGGAGATAATTTTTTTTCTAATGTTATTGTAATTTCTTTGCCATTGTTGTTTTGTAAAGTAATTTCACTCATTCCTTTTTTAATTTTGTTTATATTTGATAAAATCATTTCACCTTTTTCTTTGTGAGTTTCTATTATGTCCATTGAAATTAATTGTTTGTTTAGAGAGTTTATTTTTCTTTCTAAGTTTATTTTTTCTTGTTCATATTTTTTATCAAACAGCTCTATATTATGTTTTTTAGTTTCTTTGATTTCTAAATTTTCATAGTAATTTTCAATGAATGTTGAGTATGGTAATTTGTTGTCATATTCATTTTTGAGTTTGACTTCTTTTTTATCAGTTATATCGTTATTTTCAATAATTTTTTTGACTTTTGTAAATATTTCACCCGTTATTTCTTTTGATTTTGGTCTTCTATAGTATGCATCAAGAATTTTAAAATTTGTGTCTGTGACAATTATATTAGGAGAAGATGCCCATAATTTTATAAAAATACAATAGTAATTTTGGTTTTTACTTATTTTTATTAGAATTATTCTTTCATTTTTTATTTGATATGCTTCCGATACTTTGCCATTTGTGACTTTTGATTTTAAAAATTCAAAAAATCTTAGAGGAGGTTTGATATTTTCAAATTTTTTATTTGTTTTATGAATTCTTGTTTTTTGTGGATCTAGAGATATTAATACATTAAAATTTTTTTCATCTGTTGATTTATTGTAAAATTCTATAACCAAATTTTTATAATTAGGTTGTTTTATCTTTTTTAGAAATGAATTTATTAATGGCAATTCTTTAAGTAAAATGTTTATTTCATGATAGTTTAATGACATTTTATCTCCTTTGATCTTTTACTAAATATGTTTATTATTAGTTTACAAAATGGTATATTATAAATAATAGCTTATTATAACAAGTTGTACTATTGGTATGTAGAGATGTATTTGTTGTTAAATGTAGCTTAAGTAGTTTATGAGTTTTATAATGAACAAAATAAAAAAGATAATATTAATTATATCTCCTTATTTGCTTTTTGCCCAAATATCTGCCAATCAATATTTTGAGGAGGTTCATTCAAAATATCAAAATGTCAATGATATGCAGGCTAAGATTAGTCTTAACATAAAAGGTCTTAAACAGACAGGAACTTTGTTATATAAATCTCCCGATAAATTTATTATTAATTTAGATTCAAATAATCAGGTCTTTGTAAGTGATGGTGAATTTTTAACCATTTATGTTCCGTCTCTTGGTACTTCTTTTAGACAACAGTTGACTATGGGAAAATCGGGAAGTGGTTTTATGAATATTTTGAGTACTGAGTATAGTGTATCTTATACTAATTCTCCCAATTTAGAACCTCTTGATGAATCTGTGGGAAGGGGAGGAGCTGAAAATTTTATGAAACTGACTTTTTCAAGACGGCTTTATAAAGGTGCTGCTACAATTGATTCTTTTATGATTGCGTTTACACCAAGTGGTGCAATTAGAAGAGTTATTGCTTATCCTACAGGTGGTGGTAGAGAAATAGTGATTGATCTTTTGTCTGTTAAGTTTAATGTTGGAATTTCTGATAGTAAATTTAAATATGATCTGCCCAAGAATGCAAATAAGGTGGATAATTTTTTATATGATGTTAAAAAGACCTGAGGTGTTAAGATATGGACAGAAGCGATTTCATTAGATTTGGAGATTTTTTAAGAAAAACTCGTATTGATAAGGGCTTTACTTTGGAGATGATAGCTGATGATATTAGGATTTCTATTAAATATCTTAGAGCACTTGAAGATTCTAATATTGAGTCATTTCCAAATGAAGTTTTGGCTGTGGGTTTTTTAAGGACTTATAGTGAATATTTGGGAGTTGATGTTTGGTATGTTTCTTCTCTCTTTAAAGAATATAAGAGAAGACTTAATAGTAATTATATTGGTATTAAGTCTGATGATCAGAATGGTAGTGTAACTTTTGTAAGTGAGAGTAAGCTTGGAAATAAATGTTTGGATGTAACTAATATAGGTTTTTCTAAGATAATTAAGATATTAGTGGGAGTGGTTGGGATTGTATTTTTAGTATTTGTAATTATAAATATTAGTGGTCTTAAACAAATTTTAGGAAGAATTTTTAAGGCAAATCATATTGGGAAAAGAGTGTCAGAGGTTCATGAAGTTTTATTTGATAAAGAAAATTTTTGGAATGTTGTGCTTGGAGAAGGTGATTTTTTATCCTTAGTTTTTGGAAATTCTATTGCAAAATATAGAGTCTCTTTTATGAACGATGATTTGGTTATTACAAATGATTTAGAAAATGAGCAATATGTTTTTAAGTTAGGCAAATTTCGAGAAGTGGATTTGAATGGTAATATAAGAGTTAAAATTGTATATGATAATTATTCTCAAGATAAGGTTAGAAAGGCTCATGTAAGTTTGGAATCTTTTATGCTTAATGTTGAATATGTTTTTGAGACCAATCTTTCTAATAGATTTAATGTTGTAAATTGGGGATTTGAAGTTAATGGTCCTAAAAATAGAGTGATTAGTGAATATCCTACAGTATATTCTTCTACAAATATTTCTGATATTAATTTGTCAATTAATTTTTTAAATGATACGTTTTTAAGATATGTTGATGAGAATAATCTTTATGGTAAGTCTTTGCTTTTATTGAAGGGAAGTAATCCTTTAAATTTAACTTTTAGAAAGTCTTTAATTTTGTTTTTTACAAGACTTTCTGATGTGAATATTGTTATTCAAGGTAAGGATGTTACTTCTGTTTTAAAAAGTTATGGAAGCGAAATGATAGGAATTCAATTTTTTTGGTTAAAAACACCAGGTGGTTTTGATCTTAAAGTTTCTGAAGTTTATTGATGAGTGAAATACAAAAATTTCTTTTTAGTTTAAATTTTCATCAAAAACAAATTGTCTTTGATGACACGAAGAACCCTATTCTTGTTTTGGCAGGGCCAGGTAGTGGCAAGACGAGGGTTATAACAGCTAAGTTTGCACATTTAATAAATGAAGGTAAAGTAAAACCAGAGGAAATTCTTGCTTTAACGTTTACAAATAAAGCAGCACGTGAAATGAATTTGAGATTGAATTCTCTTTTTAATTTTGATAGAGCTTTACATATTCAAACTTTTCATTCTTTTGGTGCTTGGCTTTTGCGACTTTACTTTAAAGAATATGATGAAAATTATGATTCAAATTTTACAATTTGGGATGTTAATGATGTTGTTAAATTTGTTAAACAAATTGGACTTGCATCAAATATTGAGTGTGCCAAGTATGTAACATCGTCAATATTGAAATATAAGGAAAATTATTCTTTACATAATAATTGTGGTCTTGATGAGAAAATTTATTCTGAGATTGAATTTTATGAACAGGAAAAATCTAAAAGTAATGCTTTTGATTTTGCTGATCTTATTCTTAAATCTGTTTTGATGTTACAAAATTGTGAAGATATTAAAATGAGGGTGCAAAAAAGATTTAAGGCTATTTTTGTAGATGAATATCAAGATACTAATTATTCACAGTTTTTGTTTTTAAGAGAACTTTATTATAAAGATGCATATTTTATGGTAGTAGGAGATGAGGATCAGTCTATATATTCTTTTAGAGGTGCTAGAGTTGAAAATATTCTTGAATTTGAAAAAACATTTGATAATGTGTCTAAATATTATTTGGTACAAAATTATCGTTCTAGTTTAAGTATTGTCAATGTTGCAAATAATATTATTTCAAAAAATCAAAATAGGTATGATAAAGTAATAGCTACAGAAAATGAGATAGGTAAAAAAATAAAAATTTTTATATTTCAAAATCCTACAGAAGAAGCTGAGTATTTTGCAAATTTTCTTATTGAAAATAAGCTTGAGACAGCTGTTCTTTATAGATTTAATCATCAATCTTTGCAATTTGAGAAAGCTTTCTTTAAAAATAATATTGCGCATAAAATATTAGGTTCAATTAGATTCTATGAAAGAGAAGAAATTAAAGATGTAATATCTTTATTAAGACTTTTTGTAAATAAAAAAGATAAAGTATCTTTTTTGAGAATAATAAATAAACCTGCAAGGGGTCTTGGTAAGACTACCATTGATAAGATAATTGCGACATTAAATGATACTGATGTTAATTTTGACTTAATGCTTGCAAGTAGAAAAGTTGTTAAAAATCTTAAAGGAAAAGCAAGAGATTCTCTTGATATGTTTTTAAGTTTATATGATGAATTAAAAGAAAATATACAAAAGGGTGTATATGTAAATTTATCTGAATTTATTAAAGATATTGCAATGGAATTTGGAATTTGGAATTATTATCAAAAATTTGATAAGGATGAGAAATCAAAAAATATTGATGAGCTTATTAGTAGTGGGGTTGAATATTCTGGTAGTTTTGAAGGTCTTGTGATATTTCTTGAAAATTCGTCTTTGTCTCCTTTAGTTCATGGAGATTTTTCATCTAGTGTGTTACTCTCTTCAATTCATGGAGTTAAAGGACTTGAGTTTGATAGGGTAATAATATCTGGTCTTGAGAAAGGTTTATTACCTGCTGAGATTGAAGAATTGACAGCTGAGAGATTAGAAGAAGAGAGGAGACTCTTTTATGTTGCTCTTACTAGGGCTAAAGTCGAACTTTTTATTACAATAAATTTGCAAAGATTTTTTAGAGGAATACTAAAAAATACAGCCATATCAGTTTTTTTTCAAGAAATTCATAAGGATAATTATGATGTTGTTTTTGTTCCAGAATATTTGAAAGATAATTTTAAGTTTTTTTTTACACGAAGTGATAATAAAAATTTTAATATTGGTGATTATATAATTTATAATGGTGAGAGTGGCGTTATTGTTGATAAGTGGTATCAAGATGGTGGACCGTTTCTTAAAATTAGTCTAAAAAATGGGAAAAAAGCTATTTTGAGTTCAAGCTATATTAAAAAACTTTCTAAAATGTAGAGGTGAAAATTGAAAAATATTCATTTAGAGAATAGTTTGAAATTAAGTTTATTAAAGTTAAGTGAAGATGAAAAACAGCAATTTGTTATGAAATTTGAAAAGATTGTTTGTATGTTAGATAAAATTTCTGAATTTGAAATTAAAGATGGCTTCCATAAAGCAGTATGTGATTTTTCTGACTTAAGATATGATGAGATTTCGCCTTCGTTGACAATAGAATCTATTAAGAATTTTAGTAATGTTTTTGTTGATGGTTATTTTTCATCACCTAAAGTACTTGAATAGGGAGTAATGATTTGGACTTAAGTGGTTTGAATTTAATAAAAATTAAAGAATTGATATTGACTCGGAAATATAAAATTTATGATCTTATCCTTTATTATAAGAAAGTTTATGAAGATAATAGAGATATTAATGGTTATGTTGAGTTTTTTGATGATGCATTGGAAATAGCCAAAGAATATGATGATCTTTTAAGTAAAGGTAAGGGACAAGATTTGCCTTTACTTGGAATTCCTATTGCCGTTAAGGATAATATTGCAATTAAAAATAAAGGTTTAACTTGTGCATCTGAAATTTTGCAAGGTTATATTTCTCCTTATGATGCAACTGTTATTAAGAGATTAAAAGAGAATGGGGCAATTATAATTGGAAGAACTAATATGGATGAGTTTGCAATGGGTTCTTCTTGTGAATTTTCTTATTATGGAGTTACTCTTAATCCTTTAAATAAAGAATACGTTGTGGGTGGTAGTTCTGGTGGTTCTGCAGCTGTTGTTGCTGGAGGTCAAGCCCCTTTTTCACTTGGAAGTGATACGGGTGGTTCTGTTAGACTTCCTGCTTCATTTTCAGGTGTAATTGGATTTAAGCCTTCCTATGGAGGATTGTCTCGCTATGGACTCTCATCTTATGCTTCATCTCTTGATCAAATAGGATTTTTTGCTAATTCTATTGATGACGTGGCTTTAATATTAAAATATACTTGTGGAATTGATACAATGGATTCTACTAGTATAGATATTATTCAAGAACCCTATCCATTATTAAATAAACCTTTAAAAGGTACTAAATTGGCTGTTATTAAAGAGTTTAGTGAGGACTTGATGGAAGAGGATATTTATTGTGAATTTTCTAAATTTAAGTCTGCTCTTTTAAGTAAGGGTGCTGAGATACATGAAATTTCAATAGAAGCAGTTAATTTTGTACTTTCTCTTTATTATTCAATATCTCCTGTTGAAGCTGCATCTAATCTTGCTCGTTATACTTGTCTTCATTATGGAAAAAGATTAAATGATAAATTGAGTCTTAATGATTTTTATTACAAGCATAGAAGTTCGTTTTTACAAGAAGAAGTTAAAAGGCGTATTGTACTTGGTAATTATTTATTATCAGAGGGATATGATTTGGAATATTATACTAAGGCTTGTAAAATTATAGAAAACGTGTTAATTCCAAAATTTGATGAAATTTTTAACAATTATTCGTATATTATAACTCCTACAAGTTTTTTGAAACCTTTTAAAATAGGTGAAAATTTTGATGATCCTTTGAAAATGTATTATTCTGATTTATGTACTGTTATTGCCAATCTTATTGGTTTTCCTGCACTCTCAATTCCATTTGCTAAAGATGATAAGGGATTACCTATTGGTATGCAAGTTATTGGTAGAATTAAGAGAGATTTTGAACTTTTAAATTTTTCGAAAAATATAATAGAGGAATTAGAATTAGATGGAATATAAATTGCTTATTGGATTAGAAGTCCACGTACAATTAGGATTAAAGACCAAAGCTTTTTGTGGATGTAAAAATGATTTTGGTGGAATTCCAAATTCTCGTGTTTGTCCAATATGTCTTGGACTTCCTGGGGCATTACCTAGCGTAAATAGGGAACTTATTAATGGTGCAATTTTGGCAGGGCATGCTACTAATTCTACAATTAGAAATGTTGTTAAATTCGATAGAAAGCATTATGCTTATCCTGATTTGCCCAAAGGATATCAAATATCTCAAAATGATGTGCCTATTTGTGAGAATGGGTTTATTTTTATTAAAACTAGTTTGGGTGTCAAAAGAATTAATATTGCAAGAATACATATGGAAGAGGATTCTGGAAAAAGTTTACATTTGCTTGTAAATGATAATCAAAGTTATATTGATTTTAATCGTGCAGGAGCACCATTGCTAGAAATTGTATCACAACCTGATATACGTAGTGGAGAAGAAGCTGTGGCTTATTTAAATGCTTTAAGAGAAATTTTTAGATATCTTGATTTGTCTGATTGTAGTATGGAAAATGGATCATTTCGTTGTGATGTTAATATTAACTTACTTATTAATGAGAATGATGTTAACTATAAAACCCCTATTTCTGAGATAAAAAATTTAAATTCTTTTAAGTCAGTAAAGTTAGCTATTGATTATGAAGAGTCAAAACAAAAAGAAGAATGGATTTTGTACAGAAAAACTTTTGAAAGTGTCGGGAAGTGTACAATGGGATTTGATGATAAGAGAGGTATTACAGTGCTTCAAAGAAGCAAAGAAACAATATCTGATTATCGTTATATCAAAGATCCAGATTTACCTTTAATTAAGCTTGAGAGTGATTATATTGAAAATATTAAATCTCATAGGATGGTGGAGTTACCTTTTGATGCAAGAATTAGGTTGCAAGAGCAGTATGGGCTTAGTGATTTTGATGTTGTAACTTTAACTTCAGATAAAAATTTGGTTAAGTATTTTGAAGAGGCAGCATTAACTTCAAGTGAACCTAAGAAAGTGGCTAATTGGATATTATCTGAAGTGTTAAGTGTGTTAAATGAAAGAGAAATAGGTATACTTGATTTTAATTTGCCACCATCATATATTAGTGAACTTGTTGAATTTATTCTTAATGGAAAAATAAGTGGAAAGATTTCTAAAGAAATATTTTTAGAAATGGTTGACAGAAATGTTTCTTCTATTACTATTATTAATGAAAAAAAATTAGAACAAATAAGCGATAAATCGTTTATTGAATCAATTGTGATTGAAGTTTTAAATGAAAATCCTAAATCAATTGAGCTTTACAAAAAAGGTAAAAGTCATGCTGTTAAATTTATGATGGGACAGATTATGCGCAAAACTTCTGGTAAGGTTAATCCTGTTCTTTCAAATGAAATTTTAATGAATAAATTGCAGGATGTGTAGTAAATCTTTATTAAGTTGTTTGCCCATAATTAAAAGAGCAAGATTTTTTTATCTTTATGATATTAGTGGTAATCGATATTTAGATTTATATTTAAATGAAGGTTTAAATTTTTTAGGGCATAGAGTTCAAGGATTAAATCTGCTCCTTAAGCAAACTTTTTCAAGAGGGCTTACAGCATCTTATCCATCTATATTTAAAAAGCAATTTGAAAATGTTTTTTTTTCTTACTTTAAAGAAGCAGGATTTGTGCGTGTTTTTAGGTTTGAAAGAGATGCTAGAGATTTTTTGTTGTCATTAACAGGTCAAAATTATTTTAGTAATCCTTGGGAAGCAAGACAGGGTATATATGAATTTAAGTTTGGATTTGATAATTTGAGATATCCTATGTTTATAAAGCTTCCAATGCCTGGATGTATGTCTATTAATATTGTTATAGTAGATAATTTGTCTAAAAAAATGGAATTTAGAGATTCTTTTGATGCTTTAACTTTAGCAGTTGCTAAGCATATGCTTGTTAAAATTTTATCTTATGAAAAAAGTTTGAAAATTAATTTTGATATTTTTTCTACTCCTATGTTTAAATTGATTAATAGGTATATGTTTCCTCGTTATAAATCTGAATATCATGGTGAGGTTTTTAAGGAATATTTAAGTAATGGGTATTTAATTAGTCCTGTTTTTGATTTTCCTTCACTTTTACCTTTGAAATTTTCTAAAGGAGATTTAGATGGTTTTCGAAAAATTTCTGTTAAGCTGCAAGACAAATTTGGATGTTAGTATTGACAGGTTAACTTACAAATAATACAATGGAAAGGTATAATTTTGTAGAATATCTAAGCGAGGACTTTATATTATTATGAATAAAGTAACTAATAATAAGACAATATGGATGAAACCAAGATATGTGAAGAAAAAATGGTATGTGATTGATGCTTCGGATAAAGTTCTTGGTAGAATTGCTACAGAAGCTGTTAAAATTCTGAGGGGCAAACATAAACCTTATTATACTCCTCACCAAGATTTAGGTGATAATGTTGTTATTATTAATGCTTCAAAGGTTAAGCTTACTGGTAAGAAATATTTTCAAAAAATTTATTATAGACATTCAAGATATCCCGGAGGTCTTTATTCTGATACTTATAGAACATTATCTGAGAGAAAGCCAACAGCTCCTCTTGAAATTGCTATTAAGGGCATGTTGCCAAAGGGTCCTTTGGGTCGTGAGCTTTTTAGAAATCTAAAGGTTTTTGCTGATGCTAATCATAAACTTGGATCTCAGAATCTTTATAAATTAGAAGCAAATTAAGAGAGGAAACATGGCGAAATCAGGTGTTAAGGGTATTAATTTAGGAATGGGTACAGGACGTAGAAAGTCTTCTGTTGCTAGAGTTTATATTAGAGAAGGTAAGGGTGACATTAAGATTAATCATAAGAATTTTGATGCTTATATGCAGCTTGAAAAGTTAAAAACAATAGCTTTGTCTCCATTAGCTTTAACACATACTCTTGGTAAATATGATATTTATATTAATGTTTATGGTGGAGGTATTTCAGGTCAGGCTGGTGCTATTAGACATGGTATTGCAAGGGCTCTTTTTGATCTTGATGAAGAGTATAAAATGGTTCTTAAATCCAATGGATTTTTAACAAGAGATTCACGAAAAGTTGAACGTAAGAAGTTTGGTAAAAAGAAAGCTAGGAAGAGCTTCCAATTTTCAAAAAGATAGATATTTATTTTTATATTATTTTGTTTGTATAAAAATAAGCCCTTTTAAGAGGGCTTTAATTATTTATTCTTATTTATTAATGGAATAAAATACGTCTTTTCCATGATATTCAGCAATACTGCCCAATTCTTCTTCTATTCTTAATAATTGATTGTATTTGGCAATTCTATCTGTTCTGGATAGAGAACCTGTTTTGATTTGTCCTGTTCCAAGTGCAACAACAAGATCAGCAATTGTTGTATCTTCTGTTTCTCCTGATCTATGTGATACTATTGCAGTGTAACCTGCCTTTTTTGCCATTTCTACAGCTTCAAAAGTTTCAGTTAATGTTCCAATTTGATTTACTTTAATTAAGATTGCATTTGCAACTTTCATTTCAATTCCTTTTTTTAGGAATGATGTATTTGTTACAAATAAATCATCTCCTACAAGTTGAATTTTATTTCCAATTTTATCTGTAAGTTTTTTCCATCCATCCCAGTCTTCTTCAGCCATTCCATCTTCAATTGATATAATAGGATATTTTTCTATCCATTTTGCCCAATATTCAACCATTTCTTGAGATGTTAATTCTTCTTTTGTTGACCATTTAAATACATATTTTTTTGTTTTTGGATCATATAATTCAGATGTTGCTGGATCAAGAGCAATTGCAATATCTGTTCCAGGTGTATATCCTGCACTTTGTATGGCTTCCATAATAACTTCACAAGCTTCTTCGTTTGATTTTAAATTTGGTGCAAATCCCCCTTCATCTCCCACAGATGTTGCATAACCTTTTTTGCTTAAAATACTCTTAAGTGTATGAAAAACTTCAGCAGACATTCTTATTGCATCACTAAATGTTTTTGCTCCAATTGGCATGATCATAAATTCTTGAAAATCAACAGAATTGTCAGAGTGAGCACCTCCGTTTATGATATTGCACATTGGTGTAGGTAAAATGTTGGCTTTATATGTACCAAGGTATTGATAAACTTTAAGTCCAAGGTGTTCAGCTGCTGCTCTTGCTGTAGCCATTGAGACTGCAAGAATAGCATTAGCCCCAAGTTTTGATTTGTTAGGAGTTCCATCAAGTTCAAGCATTTTTCTATCAATTTCAACTTGATTTAAAGCACTCATTCCTTCAAGTTCGGGAGAGATTATATTTATTATATTTTCAACTGCTTTAAGTACTCCTTTTCCCATATAAACGGATTTATCACCATCTCTTAATTCAACAGCTTCATTGATTCCTGTTGATGCACCTGATGGAACAGCTGCTCTACCTAGAGTACCATCTTCAAGTATTACGTCTGCTTCAACAGTTGGATTGCCTCTAGAATCAATTATTTGCCTAGCTTTTATTTCATAAATATGAAAGCCCATTTTTACACTCCTTGTTGGTTAATATTTATATATTTACTTTAGTATATGTTTTTAGTATAATAACAAATAAAATAAATGTGTAGTATTTTTATAAAAGAATTGTTTGGCAAGTTTTATAATTCAATTATGGAAAAAGCTTTGCGATGGTTATTTTGTTCTATATTTTTTTTCTGTCATGTTATTAATGTTTTAGCAACAAGTTATATAATTGAAAATTTTGATTTATCTTTAAATGAATTTTTAGAAGTTTCAACCAGAGAAAATAATTTATCACCTATTGTTGATTCTAAGAGAGTTATTATGTTTTATCCTCCCAATAAGGGTATTCGAAAGATTTTTGCTGCTTTTGAGTTTGATGATTATGCAAAAAAATATTTGTTTAAAAAAAATAAATATGGGCTTTTTTTCGTAAAAATTAATCTTCCTCATGGAATTGGTAGAATCAAATATAGGCTTATTGTGGATGGTATCTGGACAAATGATGAATATAATAAAAATGTAGTTTTTAATAAGGATCTAATTCCGTTTTCTATAATTGATATAGGTGTGGATTATGGTTATGTTTCTTTGAGAAATCCAATTGATTCGTCTGATGGTAGGGAAGTTGAACTTTTTTATATAGGACAACCTGGACATATTGTTACAATAGCTGGTAATTTTAATAATTTTAATCCATTTTTAAATAGATTGGTTGAGCAAGAATCACGTAAGGGTGTATATACTATTAAGCTTAAAGATCTTCCTAAGGGTAGGATTTATTATTATTTTGTAGATTCTGGAAATAAAGTTATAGATAAAAATAATGTAAATAGAATTAATTTGTATTCAGTTGAAAATGTTGAGAATAAGGTAGATTTTGAAGTCTCTTATTTTGATAACTAAATGTTTAAATTAAAATATGTTTTACTATTTTAGTTTTTATTAAGTAAATTATTCATCTCATCAAAAAGATATTTAGATACGAAATGATCTTTCTCTACTTCTTCAAGAGTTTCATTTTCTGTTGGTGAATATGTATTTCGTATATTAGTTAAAGATGGTTCATCCAGCTTAATAGTTTTATTTTTTATTTTTTCTGGATCAATTTCTGGAATAGATGCTATTAATGTTTTTGTGTATGGATGCTTAGGATTTGAAAATAAAAGTTCTCTAGGTGCAATTTCTAAAATTATACCCTGATACATTACGGCAATTTTATCGCTCATGTATTTTACTACTGCTAAGTCATGTGAAATGAAGAGATAAGATAGACTTAATTCTTTTTGTAAATCTTTAAGTAAGTTTAAAATTTGTGCTCTGATTGACACATCTAATGCAGATACAGCTTCATCTAATAATAAGAGTTTAGGATTCAGTGCTAGTGCTCTTGCTATACCTATTCTTTGTCTCTGTCCCCCTGAAAATTCATGTGGATATCTAGATAACATACTTTTTGAGAGACCAGTAATATCCATTAATTCATTTACCCTTTGTTCTATTTCTTGTTTTGTTCTTGGAAGAATTTTGTTTTCATTGTATATCACAAGTGGTTCTGCTATTATTTCTCTTATTGTCATTCTTGGATTTAGGGATGTATGTGGATCTTGAAATACCATTTGCATGTCTTTTTTTGTCTTTAAAAGTTCTTTTTTTGATAGTTTTGTTATGTCTCTACCATTAAAATATATTCTTCCAGATGTTGGTGTGTAGAGTTGCATTATTGTTCTTAATGTTGTTGATTTGCCACATCCAGATTCGCCAACAAGTCCTAGTGTTTTATTACGCTCAACTTCAAAACTAATGCCGTTTACAGCGTTTACTTTACGTTTATTTTTCCAAAACAAAAAGTTTTCTCCGCTTGTGAATGTTTGTACCAAATTTTCTACTTTAAGAATTATATCTTTTTCATTTGCCATTTAAATACCCTCGGTGTTATTTGTAATAGTTTCAATAGGATAATCTTTAATTGAATAAAGTTTTTCATTTGGATTTTTATCAAGAGTTAGTATTGATTTTAAAAGTCCAATTGTGTATGGATGTTTAGGATTTTTAAATATTTCTTGTACCGTTCCTTCTTCCACGAACTTTCCTTGGTACATTACAGAGACAGTATCGCATATTTCTGCTACTACTCCTAAATCATGTGTTATTAATATGGTGGAGGTATTAAATTTTCTAGAGAGATTTTTAATTAGTAATAGTATTTGTTCTTGAATTGTGACATCAAGAGCTGTTGTAGGTTCATCTGCAATTAATAATGATGGATGACAGCTTAATGCCATTGCAATCATCACTCTTTGTCTCATTCCTCCTGAGAATTGATGTGGATAGTGTTTTATTCTCTCTTCTGCGTTTATAACACCAACTGTTTTCAACATTTCTATTGCTTTTTGTTTTGCTTGCTTTTTATTTAATTTTTGGTGTAGCATAATTGTCTCTTCAATTTGTGTGGATATTTTTAGATATGGATTTAGAGACGTCATTGGATCTTGAAATATCATTGCTATTTTATTACCTCTTATGCTTTGAAGTTCTTTTTCTTTGAGTTTCAGTAAATCTTGATTTTCGAATATTATTTCTCCAGTTTTATATATCGTTGTAGATTCGGGTAATAGTTTTAATATTGCCATGCTTGTGACAGATTTTCCACTGCCAGATTCTCCGACAATAGCTCTAATTTCTCCTTTTTTCATTTTTAAATTTATGTTATTTACAGGATATATTGTTGTGTGTTTCAATTGAAATTCAATTGTTAAATTTTTGATTTCTAGCATATAGTTTTCGTTCATTTATATCTCCTTAGAGGTTATCTTTTGGATCAAATGCATCTCGTAATCCGTCGCCTAAGAAGTTCATAAATAATAGGAAAATTGTCATGATTGATGCTGGTATGAAAATTTTCCATGGATATTCAATAAATGTAGGAATTCCATTTTTAATTAATTCTCCCCAACTAGTCATTGGTGCTGATATTCCAAGTCCTAGAAATGATAGAAATGATTCAAGTATAATGAATGAGGGAACATTCATTGTTGTAATAATCACTATCATTCCAAAGCTATTGGGTATTAAATGTTTGAATATCATTCTTCTATTTGTTGCACCCAATGTCCTGGCGGCTTCTATGAATTCAGATTGCGAGAGTGTTTTTACTTGTCCCCTTACAATTCTAGAAATTGTTAACCATGATATTATACTGATTGCAATAAATAAGCCGATGACATTTCTTTCCATAATCGTCATTAAAGTTATTATTACAAGTAGATTAGGTAAAGAATAGAGAACTTCCGTTATTTTAGTTATAATTCTATCGATAATGCCTCCAAAGAAACCTGCTGTTGCTCCTATTATGCTTCCTATGAGCATTGATATTAATGCTCCAATAAATCCTATAGATATCGATATTTGACTTCCTTGTATTATTCGTGAAAGCAAGTCTCGTCCAAGATTATCTGTTCCTAGTACATATATTCTTTTGTGTATTTTGGTTTCTTTTCCATCAATAATTTGAATTTCAGTTTCTATCTTTCTTTTTATATCTTCAAGTTTTTCTTTTTCTTCTTCATTGATTTCTCTATTTTCCTTTTTTGCTAATCTTTTGATAAAATCAAGTTCTTTTTTGTACCAAAGTTCTCCTGCATATCTAAAAGATGGAGGCAAATCAACATGTTCTACAATTTGAGTATAATATTTATATATTGGTAATATTGGCTGAAGTATTGCAATTGCCATGTAAAATCCAATGACAAATATACTAACATACGCAAGTTTATTTTCTTTAAATCTTAACCATGCTCTTTTGTTTGCTGTTTGAGTATCAATGTTTACACATGTATTTTGTTTTATATTGCTCATTTGATTTGGTCTCCTATATTCTTGGATCAAGTTTTTTGTATATAATATCAGATGCCAAAATGGAGATGAGCAATATTGCTGAGTATACTAATAGTGAACCCATTAGTAATGGATAATCTCTGTTTAGAGATGCTTCTACTGTAAACATACCCATTCCAGCAATTCTGAATATTTGTTCGATAACCATACTGCCAGAAATTATACCAGCAAATGCAGGTCCTATATAGCTTACAATTGGAAGTATAGCTCCTATAAGTACATGCTTTCTAATTATTACATTAAAGCTTAGTCCTTTAGCTTTTGCTGTTCGTACAAAATCACTATTTAAAATTTCTAGCATAGAACCTCTAATTATGCGTGTAAAAATAGCTATCCATGGCAAACTCATTGTTAATATTGGCATAATTAAATTTGCAAGGCCACCTCTTTCTGAAATCCATCCAGAAGTATAGAATAATTTTAATTTGACAGATAGAATATATTGTAAAATAGGACCGGTTACAAATGTGGGTACGGAAATTCCAAATATAGCAGCCATTCTTATTATGTAATCGATGTGTGTGTTTTTGTTTATTGCTGCTAGTGAGCCCAGTACAATTCCGAGTGTAAGAGATATTATTAGACTGATTATTCCAATTGTAAATGACTTAGGAAACCCTAATTTTATATATTGATTTACACTTAAGTCTTTTTTTGCTATTGATGGACCAAAGTCCCCTTTTAATATGTTTTTAATATAGTAATAAGCTTGCATATAAAAAGGCTTATCAAGATGATATTTTTGCATTAGTTTTTCTTTTACCTGAGGGTCAATTGGTTTTTCAGAATCGAATGGATTTCCAGGAGCAAGTCTCATTATCAAAAAACATAAAAAAATTATTATTATTAAAGTTGGTAATGTTTCTAGTAATTTTTGTATACTAAACCTTAACATAATTGCTCCTTACTATGATAGAAAGATAAAGATTTGTATGCGTTATATAATGAACCATTGTAACATAGAAGATGAGATATTATTCAAAAAAATTTAATTTATTTTAATTGATTTGTAAATATTGATATTTTTGATTTGAAATAAACTTAATGTTTTTATTGTTGTTGGTCTTTGTTATATTAATATTATATTGCTTTAATTAAGGTAGTATGTTGCATGAGTAGTTAATTTTATCTATCAGTATTATATTTGAATTTTGTGTTTTAGTTTTATAGGTAAATTTTTTTGTATAAATATGTAACCTTGATTTTTTTAAATTTTCAATGTACAGACATCTAACAAAAATGTTTTATTTAGATGTCTGTTTTTTCTATTTGATGAGTTTAAGTATAGAAAAGTCGAATCTTTCTGAAATGTTAGGCTCCCAGCCAGTCCATTTGTCGTTTCTAAATAAATAATTTCCTGCATATATGTATATTGGAGCTATGGGGAAATCTTTTTCTATAATTATTGATTCGGCTTCTCTTAATATATCTTGTCTTTTAATAGGATCTTGTTCGAGATTAGATTGTTTCATTAAATTTTCATATTCTTCGTTAAAATAATTATATGATGAAAAATTTGAAAGTCCCTTTTGAAATAAAGTTAAAAATGTTGATGGGTCTGAGTAATCGCCTATCCAACCAGATCTTGCTATTTCATAATTACCTTTTTGTTTGTTGTTTAGAAATGATGCCCATTCTTCATTTGTGAGTTCAATATTGATCTTCAAAATTTTCAACCATTGGTTTTGAATAAATTCAGCAATTTTTTTGTGGTTTTCATTTGTGTTATATTTGATTTTTAATGTAGGAAAATCTTTTCCGTCAGGATAACCAGCTTCACTCATTAATTGTTTTGCTTTTTGTGGGTTAAATAGTTCTAATGATTTTTTATAGGAATAATTATTGAATTTTGGACTTACATTTCTTGTTGGAATAGCCCCATTTTTTATAATTTTTGATGTCAATGTTTGTCTGTCAATAGCAAGGGTTAAAGCTTCTCTGATTTTTACATTGTCAAGAGGTTTGATGTGTGTGTTAAATGAGTAGTAATAAATACCGTTAATAGGTGATGAATAATAATCATTTCTTAATTCTATTTCTTTTATTAGGTCAGATGGAATTATTGCAAAGACAGCATCGATTTCGTTATTTTCATACATTCTATAGGCAGTTGATGCGTCATTTATTGTGTAAAATATCAGTTCTTGTACTTCAATATTTTGAGCATTAAAGTAGTAGTCATTTTTTGTAAGTGATATTTTTTCATTCGGTGTTCTTGCATTTAGTTTATATGCGCCACTTACTACCATATTTTCAGGATCTGTCCATTTATTTCCATGTTTTTCAATAACATGCACTGGTACTGGTATAAAAGATTGGTGTACTAACATATCTAGAAAATAAGATTTTGGATCGGTAATAGATATTTCTAGTGTTAGGTCGTCTATAGCTTTAATACCAAGTTCAGATTCTGATATTCTGCCATCAAAATAATCTTCTCCATTTTTAATTGTTGATTTAACAAGTGCAACATAATTTGATGCTGTTTCTTTATTTAATATTCTAAGGTAAGATTTTCGAATACCCTCAGCAGTAATAGGGACTCCATCACTCCAAACAAGATTTTTTCTTAAATGAAATGTATATACAGTGCCATCTTGAGATATATCCCAAGATTCAGCTAGCCCTGGTTTGTATCCGCCAGTTTTTGGGTCACCGATTAAGATGCCATTGAACATTTGTGCAATTATAGTAGAACCCATTTTGTCTTCAGATAATTGAGGATCTATTGATTTAGGTTCTCCTCCTATAGCGATTTTAAATGATACATTTTCTTTGTTGCTTTCCTTACTACAGGATAGGATAGTTATTAAAAAAAATATAATGAATGTTATTTTTTTGATTTGCATTTTTATCTCCTTATTTAACTTAATTACCTTTATTAACTTTAATTCTATTTTAGCTGAAATAATTAAAAATTTTAGATGATTTTTTTATAATTTTTTATTGAATTTGCAACGTTATATGTATTTTTGATTGAGAATAAAATTTACTTTAGTAATTTATGTTAAAAAGATTTCTTAATTAAAGACTTTTATTATATTTAAAATACTTTTTAATTTTTTTTAAAAAAAACCACTCATATAATTCATTTATAAAAGTGGTTTATATTAGAATAATTGTTAATGTTTATGTTTATTAATTTTTGTATTGCATTTTATATTTTATGTATTTTCTTTTTGTTGTTTTATATCTTCATAAAGATAAACTTCTGCAATATTAGGAATCCATCCAATCCATTTATCATGTCTAAAGAGAGCATATGATTTTGGTATTGAAAGTGGAGCTGCAGGAAAATCTTTTTCTATGATTATTTCCTCAGCTTTGCGTAAGATTTCTTGTCTTTCTGTAGGATTTAAGATAAAATTCGATTGTTTTATTAAATTATCATATTGTTTATTTGAATAACCGTATGCTCCAAAGTTGTAATTTTCTGTTGTAAATAGATCAAGGAATGTTAATGGATCTACATAATCTCCCGTCCATCCCATATGTGATATTTGATAATTGCCTGTTCTTCTGCTACCTAAAAATGTGGTCCATTCTTCAATTTCAATCTCAACATTAATGTTTAATACTTTTTTGAATTGCTCTTGTAAAAATTCTGCAGTTATTTTCATTATGTTTTTTTGTGAAGTTTTGTATTTAAGAGTAGGGAAACCTGAACCGTTAGGATAGCCAGCTTCGGCTAATAATTGTTTTGCTCTTTCTGGATCAAACAATTTTAATTGTTTACCATAAGCATAGTTTTCAAATGATGGGGTAATATTTCTCGTTGGTTGTGATTGACCTTTTAGAGACATTTTGTTTAGAGCTTCTCTGTCAATAGCAAGTGTTAAAGCTTCTCTAACTTTTGCATTATTAAGTGGTGTGATAGTTGTGTTGAATGCCATATAGGTTAAGGTATTTGCAGGGTGAGAGTAATAATCGTTTCTTATTCTAGCTTCATCTAGGTATTCTGGTGTTATTGCTGTTAAGAAATCAAGTTCATCGTTTATATACATATTATAAGCAGTGTTTCCTTGCGCTTGATAAAATATTACTTCGTCTATTTCGACATTTGCAAAGTTATAATATTTGTTATTTTTTTCAAGAACTATTTTTTCATTTGGTTTTCTTTCTTTTAAGTTATATGCACCACTTACTACTATGTTTTCAGGGTTTGTCCAGTTTTGTCCGTATTTTTCAATAATGTGAATTGGTACTGGTATAAATGTTTGGTGCGTTAACATATCAAGAAAATAAGGTTTTGGACTAATTAATGTTATTTCTAATGTTGAATCATTTATAGTTTTAATACCAAGTTCAGATTCTGATATTTTACCATCAAAATAATCTTGTGCATTTTTTATTGTTGATTTAACAATATCAACATATTGTGAACCTGTTTTTTTATTTAATACTCTAAGATAAGATCTTCGAATTCCCTCAGCAGTAATAGGTACTCCATCACTCCAGAATATATTTTCTCTTAGGTACATTGTATATACAACTCCATCTTCAGATATATCCCAAGATTTAACTAGTCCTGGTTTATATCCTCCAGTTTGTGTATTTTTTGTTGTTAATCCTGAAAATATGTTTACGATTATTCTGTATGATTGAGCTGAGGTAGCAAGTTGAGGATCTAGTGAATCAGGTTCGGATTCAGCTGTTGTTCTAAATATTATCTTTTCTTTATGTTCATCATTGGAACAAGAAGTTAGCCATATAGTTAAGAAAGATAAAAGAATCATGACTTTGTATTTCATAATTTATTCTCCTTTATAAATATTTTGTATTTTTTTTATGAATTATTCTTGTTTAATATACTTGAATGGATTTTACTTTAATTTGCTAAATAAATAAAGTATAATTTATATAAAATTATTGATGCATATTGTATATTACATTTGAGTATTTTTGGATTTCTAGTATGTTGTTTTTCAAAAACTTTAAAGGATGAAGTTTGATGTTTACACGGAATAAAAGTTTTAATAAGTATTTTAAAGGTATTGAGAACGAATTCTTTAGTAGGTTTAAAGATGTTGAAAATATAAATTGTTTAAATAGTTCGTATCATGAGGCTGATTCTGTTAGTAGAAAGTTGGTTGATACGATGATAGAGAGATTACTTAAGAGTAATTCTACTATTGTTGGTATTCAGAATATTTTAAAACTTTATGAAAAGTCCAAATCTGGTAAGTCTTCAATTATATTAATGGAACATTATAGTAATTTCGATTTTCCTTGTTTTCAATTTTTGCTTGAGAAAATGAATTGTAAGGAAATTTCAGAATATGTTGTTCCTATAGCTGGTGTAAAACTTTTTAAAGATAATTTGTTAATTAAAAGTTTAAGTTTGGGCTATAATGTAATATTCATTTATCCTCCACATGCATTTGTTGATGTTGATAATGAAACTATGAGGGAGAGACGAGTTTTTAATGCTAATTCTATGAGATATGTTGCAGACAAAAAGAATAGTGGTTATATAATTCTTATTTTCCCAACAGCTACAAGATATAGAAAAGGTAAACCTGAGACTAAAAAGATAATTTCAGAAATTTCAAATTATTTTAAAATTTTTGATTATTTCATAATGGTTGGTATTAATGGCAATATTCTTGAAGTTTCATCAAATGGTGATATGTCGTGTGATATTTTTAGAGAAGATGTTCTTGTATATAATACAACCGAAGTGTTGGATATAGTTGAATATAAAACTTTGATTTTAGAAAAATTGAAAAAAGAAGGTTTAGAGCCAACAAAAGAAATTTTAGGTTCTAAGATTGCTGATGATTTAGAAAAACGTTTTGAGATTCTTCATAAGGATGGAGCTAAAATATATAATGATTTAATTTAGGATTTTATTGTAATATGCCTGATATAGATAAAATAAATAAGTTTAAGAAGGAAATAATAGATAATATTGCTGATGAGAAAGCTAGAAAAGATAGTTTTGGCATTAAAATGGATATTGAACCTCCAAAGGATGGTGAGTCTATTCTTCCTTGGGAAGGACAAGAAGAAGTTGTTGATTTTGATGAAGAACATGATGAAGGGCCAGATTTGGATGCTATTCTTGGTGTTCTTGATAATGAGGAAGGACAAAAGAGCGAAGCTAGTGATAATGATATTAATATTTTAAAAAATGCTGAAAATGTGGAAATTGATCCTGAATTTGATAATTTAAATGAGGATTTTGATGTTTTAGGTTCACATTTTGAGGAAACTTTAGATAAAGTTCTTGATGATAATTCTGTAGGTTTAGATGATGCTATTAATTTAAATTTAAATAATTCTGGTAATGGTGTTGATGATGATAATGTTCAAAATTCAAATGTAGAGAATGATTTAAATGCAGATTCTTCTGATTTTGAAAATCCTTTTGAGAATGATGATAATTCTACTCAGGAATCTCAAGATTATAATAATGATGATTTTGATCTTGAGTATATGATTAGTAAAATCAAGGAAGCAGATGATGAAATTTTTTCTAATAAGTTTGCTTCTAATGATGACTCTTTAGATCCTAGTACTAAAGAAGAGAAAGATTGGTCTAATCTTACAGGTGATTTTCAATCTTTAGAGGATAAAGCGAACAAAATTATTGAGGATTCTAATTTTAAAGTTAATTATTCTTTATTTTTTAAACATTTAGATTCTTATCCTAGAAATTTGAGAATTGCTATTGCCGAAGCTTTAATGTTAGAAAATGTTTCTAGATATAAAATTGAGGCATTAGTTGATCTTGTTGAGCAAAATAAAAAAGGGCTCAATTTTATTGCTAAATTTGTTGGCGATATTATTGGTAGATCTGTTAAATTGCCCATTATGTATTATAAGGCAGAAGAATTTAGCAAGCTGGAGAAGCAATTTAGTTATAGACTTTCTAAAGCCTTAACTCCAGTATTGAAAATTGCGTCTTTTTTTATTGTATTAACCTTTTTGTCGTTTTATTTTTTAGTCGATATTATGTTTTTTTATATTGCATCTGATAAAAAATATAAAGAAGGAATTTCATATATATATGAGAATAAAAGAGAACTTGCTAAAGCTACTTTTAAGGATGCATATTATATGCGTCCTAATAGAAAGTGGTTTTTAACTTATGCTAAGGCTTTTGAGAGTATAAATGATTTTGATAGTGCTGAGGAAAAATATGAAGAGTTGTTTACTGTTGATCCGTTTTCTGAGGGTGCTTCTAAGAGGAGACGAAAAATTTTTGATAAAGATGGGTATATATCTTATGCTTTTATGAAGATGAGGCTTGGTGAATATTCTGATGCTAATTCGATTTTGGATGAGGTTATATCTTACGATATTTATGATTATGAAGCATTAATGGCTAAGGGTGAGAATTATTTTCAGTGGGCTCAAGTGGATTCTATGTATTATAAAAATAGTATCAATGATTATACTATTTTACTCTCAAAATATGGACATCGAAAGGAAGTTTTATTTAAGCTTTTTGATGCTTATATTGAAGCTGGTGCTGAGAGAGAGGCTGACAATGTAAATGCTTTTATTAAAACAAATCAGGAATTAGATATTGATGAGGTAGTTTATACTAAGTATGTTAAAAAATTGATAGATAAATATGTAGAATTTACAGTTTATAATAAGCGAATAAATGCTCTTTCTAGAAATTTAAAATATTTAAATGCTCAAATGAATTTACTTAATAAAGAGTTTTCTAATTTTAAAATAAATAGTGGTAAGAGTGTTTCTGATATTTTAAATGATGTTAATCTTAATTCTGAGATTGAATATATTCTTAGGAGGATTTTATTAAAAAATCCTGATTATAATAAGGCATTATTTGAAAGTGGTAGGTATTTTTATTATATGGGAGATTTGAAAAAGTCAGAAGGATATTTATTAACGGCTATAAACGGCTTTAGACAAGAAGATTCAATTAATAATGCTGGTGAAAAGATTATTGCTTATAGAATTTTATCAGATATTTATGATAAGGGAAATGATACGCTTAAAGCAAGTAATATTGTCAGTTTGGCTTTAAATGAATATGATTTTTATAAAAGAAATGGCCTTATTAAAGGTTCTAGAGAGCTTGCTTTAATTTATGAAAAGCAAGGAGATATATTTAGAACTTTAAATGGTTTTCAATCAGCCATATCTTCTTATAAAATGGCAATAAATGAAGGAGTTAATTCACCAGATGTTTACTATAAATTAGCATTACTTAGTTATAAGGAAAATAATTATAAGGATGCATTAACTTCTTTATTTAAAGTTGAAAATATGTCTGGATTTGCAAATAGTAATAAGGTTTTAAATTCAATTGCATCTGTTCTTTATAAAATGGGTGATTTTGAGGCTTCTAGGAGTTATTACTTAAGAGTATTGCAAAATTTGGCATCAGAGAAATCCAGTATTTTAAGTTTGAGACCTAAAGGAAATGATCACCATAAAGCTTTGTTGCTAAGAGAAATTGAAGTTTATAATAATCTTGGAGTTGTTGAGATAATAGCATCTCTTGGTAATAAGGTTAAGTCTGGTGTTATTATAGATCATGATCTCTTTGATTCAGGAATTGCAAATTTAACAGAATCTTCTAGAATATTTGATCTCTTAAATCGTGATGATGATATGATGAAAAACGTTAAAAGGGATCTTGCTAGTTTAAATCTTAGAAGCGTATTTAAGAATGATTTTACAGGTTTAAAGATTTTATTTTATGATAATTTAGCTGATAATCTTTAGATTTTTAATTTATCAGCTTAAGGACATTGTAGAATTGTCCGATTAATGTGTAAGGGTTTATATGAGAAAAGCTTGCTTTATTATTTTCTTGTTTATTGTATTTAATTTATTTTCTGAATCGCATGATCACTTGAGTATTAATATTGATGATGTTTATGTTGAAGCTCATGATGATGGATTTCATCTTTTTATTAGAAAAAAACCAAATATTAAATCAGTTATTTTAACCGAATCTTTTGAAATTCCAGATAAAAATAAAGATGCTTCTACTTATTCATTTAGAACCTTAGAATATAATACGGTTAATGGTGATGAAATTAGAATTTTAAATGGTCGAGTTATTCAAAATAGAAGTCTTTTATCTTTAACATCTTCTACTCCTGTACAAAATAAAAGATTTGGAGAAGCTTTTCATATTTTAATACCTAAGAAATTGAGGTATGGATTTCCAAATTTTTCAACAAGAAGTGGAGATATCGATTTAGAAATTTTAAAAAGGAATAAGGAACCTTTTTGGTTTTCAATTAGAACTTTTGAAAAAAAATATAATGATTATTTAGGTCGATATAAAGATAATGCTTATGAATTGTTTTTTGGAGATACGCAACGAGAAAATATAGTTGAAAATAGTGTTTTAGAAGAGGGATTTTCTAGATTTGCTGATGATGTTGTTACTGCAAATAAAGGACTTGATATTGTTGATAAGATAAAAGATATTTTAGAAAAATCAGAAGATCCACTTGTTGATTTAGATCTAGTTTTTGTTATTGATGTTACTGATAGTATGAAGAATCATATTGAAATTTTACGAGAACACCTTCTTGATATGGTGGAACCTCAGTTGAATCAGTTTAAGTCTTATAGAATAGGTTTTGTGTTTTATAAGGACTATCTTGAAGATTTTTTAACACGATCTTTTGATTTTAATAGTAAAGAATATTTACATAACGTGCTTGAAAGTATTAATGTTGGGGGTGGAGGAGATTATCCTGAAGCGGTATTTGAAGGGGTTAATGCTGCTGTTACTCAATTTGATTGGAAATCAGATAATAGATTTATTATTGTACTTGGTAATGCTCCTCCCCATGAGTATCCTCGAGGTCCTATAGTTTATGACGATGTTATTAGAGCAGCTAAGGAGAAGGATATTACAATTTATGGTATATTACTTAAATAGTAAGTTTTATTAGTTTTAATTTGTTTTGTTTTTTTTATTGGGTTTTGATCTTTTGTAATATTTTTTGAGATAGTGGTATAACCCACTTAGGTGTTTCAATGTTAGATTGTATTAATTCTTCAAAGAGCTTTTTTGCAGTTTCTTTTTTATTATTAATATAATATATGAATGCAATTTCATACTTTCCGGTAGCAACAATTTCTTTATTTTCTTGGTAATTTTTAATCATTTTTTCATATATTTTTAAAGCAGTTTGATAATCATTAATATTTTTTGCTTTTTGAGCTTCTTTTAAATAAATTCTATGAGAAGTTTTTTCTGTAAGTTGTTTATCTAGATGAGCTATTGTATAGCAGGAAATTAATAAAATAGTTAATGGTAGCATTAATTTGTTCATTCGTTATACTCTTGTTCTATAGAAAATACTTAATTTAATTTTATTAGATATAAAAGAAGAAAACAAGTTTATGTTTGTTTTCTTCTTTATATTTTATTTAGAAGGAATTATTATTTTCCAATTTTCAAGTATTAGATCTGGATTTTGAATTTTTTGTCTGTTAGCAAACCAAATTTTTGGCCATAAATAAGGGTCATGATATAATTTTTTAGAAATTCCCCATAATGTATTTCCAACTTTGATTATGTATAGTTCTTTACTTGAATGACTTTGATAAGCTTTTAAGTATCTTGCAGAATCTAGAAATAATTCGTTTGCTAGCCTCAGATTATTGAGATTTTTAGCTTCAAGTCCTTGTTCCCATAGTTGTCTGGCTTTTTCAATGAGTTGAAGTGTTTTGAATTTATTTGCTTCTGTATTTTTTACCTCTTCTACTTTTTCTTCATAAGGGAGTACTATTGCGTCTATTTGGCCAAGTAAATAAGTGTTATCTTGTAAATTCAATAGATTTACTCTTTCACCTTTATCTTGAATTAAGCTTCTTCCATTCCATGGTGATGGCTTGATAAGCTTATTGTTGCTATAAATAGGAAGATTAGAAGCAGCTTCTAGTGCTTTTAATTGTTTGTACATTCTTTCTTCTGTTTCTTTAAGAGCTCTTGCTTCCTTTGCCTTTTTAGCCGTTTGTTGTGCTTTAGTAAATGCTTTGCTGTACATTCCAAGAGCACTTTCGATATCATATATTTTGTATTTTCTTGTTGCCTCGAAATATAAATTGTTTACTTCATCGATTTCTAATGGGATCCATATGTATGCTTCATTAACTTCGGCGTCATTTAAATATTTTTCAATATTTTCTTTTAAATAATTTATTTTTTCTTTTTTTTCTATTGTGTCTCTTACGATATTTCTATATCGTTCTAGTACTTTTATGGCAAGTTCATTGCCTTCTTGAATTATTCCTTTTGAAAATTTATTATTCATTTCTTTTTCGAGCTTTTCAGCTTCATTGAATTCTTTAGAATAAAAGAGATTACCCCTTTCTCTGATGACTCCATTTTTCATTTCTTCAATGTCTCTTTTTATATCTCCAGTTTCTTTAATTGCGATTTTGGAGTTGTCATTTTGTTGATCCTCTGGTGTGCTATTGCATGAAATTAGGGAAATAGCAAAAACAAATAACATTAAAAATAATAACTTGCTTTTTTTTATCATAAATACATCCTTCTTATGTGATATTGATTACATAAATTAAGAACTTTACTTTTTAGATACCACTTCTTATAAAGCCTCTAAGTAGTATATTATTACACAATTTGATATTATACAATTTTATTGTTTCATATTACATTCTATTTTTATTCCATCAATATTTTAATTCTTGCCTTTAATCTGCCTTAAAAATCACGGGTTCTCCACATCTTTCTTCTTGAGGTGCAGTCTGGCATGAAATTAGAACAAGAGTAAGCATAGATAATATTAAAAATAAAAACTTTGATTTTTTAATCATAAGTACATCCTTTTGACATAAAATTGGCTACACATTGTGCAACTTTTCTCACGCCTTAGATTCTTGAAAAGAATAGGCTTAACATAAAATATTATTTTTTATGCTGTGTTAATAAAGTATAACGTATTTTTCGTTTTTATTAAAGTTAATAAATCTCTTTAAAAAAGATATAATTAACATTGTAATATTTGATTGAAAAGGAAAATTGGGTTTTGAAATTATATATTATTATCCTTTTATTTTTGTTATCTCAAGTAATATTATTTTCTCAAGTAGCATCTATTAAGGAAATGGAAGGACAAATTAATGTGATACGAAATGCTGTTTCTGTTAAATTAAACTTAGGAGATGAAATTTTTGAATATGATTTTATTGATGTAGGCAGTAATTCTAAACTTAAAATAAGCTTATATGGGATTAATGGTATTGAATCAGATTTGACTTTATATCCCAATACTTATAGTCTTATTTGTTATTCTTCTCTTAAAGATATGCAAGATGCAAAAATATATTTATTTAAGGGAAGTTTAGATGTGACAATTTATAAAATTGTTCATGGTTCTTCATTTTCTGTAGATATTAATAATTATTTTTTTAAAACAGATGCTCCAGCTAAATTTTATGTAAATTGTGAATATTTTAATAATTATTTTGTTAGTGTGTTTGATGGTATTCTTAATCATTATAATAAGGATACATATTGGATTTCGGCAAACACTAGTATTTTACTTTGGGATAATAATTCTTTTTTATATAAAACCAGTGATACTGTTCCACAAAATGTGATTCAAAACTTAAAAGAAATGTCTCGCAAGAACTTTATTTCTCTCAATAATAAGCATTCAGCTTATGTGTTTTCAAAGTATGTTGAGGATAGCTTTAGGTTTGATTTTGTATATGATTATTTAGTAAGAGATGCTAAATTTAACATTATATATTCTAAGTGGAGTTTAGAGGATAAAAATTATACTCTAGGAAATAGGGTTGATATGATAAATGATGTTAATTATTTAAGAGGAAGAATAGGTATTCTTTTTAATAATTTTATTTATTTAGCTAATGTTTTCTTTTTTATAGAGGATATTGTTAATCATACTTCTGATATGCTTGATAAAGTGATTATTTATGGATCTGTTTTAAAATTTTTTGAAAATTATAAACAAAATAGGTCATCTTTGGCAAAAAAATTTTTTAAAACAATTCATTCCTTTAAAATGTATTTAGTTCGTACAAATGGTGATCTTCCTAGTAATTTAAGTGTTAATGAATTTTATTTATTAACACCTAGAGAGTTTTGATCTTAAGAAATGCTTTTGTTAAACTAATGAATTAGCAGTGAAATTTGTTATAATTTAGAAACTATAAATATAGTTTTTATTTTATTGAAAGATAAATACTTTTTTAGGAAAGTATTTTATAATGAGTTTGAATAGTAAATGTTTGAGGTAGATATTTTAATTTTAAAAATTTGTTTTTTGAGAGTTTATAAAATTGAATTTTTCTTTAATTATTTTTGATTTTTTTGTTTTTTTGAAATTGATGTTTTAAGTAAATTTTGCTTAAAATTGGACGTAATAGCGGATTTTATGATATCTTTTTACAAAGAAACTTTTTATGAAAGTAATTGGTATATTGGTAGGTGTTAGGGTTTTTGATTTTGTGCCGTTTTGTTCTCATAGTGTCAAAATTAGTTGTATTTTATGAGAAAAAGGTGTTTTGTATTTGTGAGTAGATCTTTTTTTTTTAGAATTTTTTGGATTGTTATTTCGTTAATTTGTTTGTTTTTATTTGTTTATATTAATTTTTTTAAAGCTAGAGAGCTTAAATTTTCATCTAATAAAAAAATTGCTTTGTTTATTCCTGGCAGTATTACTGGCTCGCCTTCTTATAAGGCAATGTATGATTTTTTAATTGAATTTCAAAATAGTAGAAGTGATATTGATATTGAATTATTTGAATCTGGATTTAATCAGCATGAATGGATAGAATTACTTGAAAAATTATTAAATTCCAAAAATTATGATTTTTTAATAACAACAAATAATGTGATGCAAGGAATTATAGATCAAGTTTCCAGGAATTATCCTTATACTAAATTTTTGCTTTTTGATTCTTTAGTTAAAAATACTAATCCCCAAGTGTATTCTCTCTCTTATAATGTTGCCGAAGAAGCTTATTTATTGGGTTATTATGTTGGTTTGTTTTTAAAAGATTCAAATTTAGCAAATCAGAATGTTGCTTTGATTGCTGGACAAGAGTATCCTGTTATGAATAATTATATTTTTCCTTATTTTAAAAATGGTATTAAAGAGGTTTTAGATTCAGAGGTTTTTTTTAGGACTTTAGGAAATTGGCATGACAGTAATAGAGTTAAAGTTTTGACCGAATCTTTAATTTTGGACTCAAAGGTATCTGTCATTCTTCCGATTGTAGGGGCAGCTATTAAAGGTGTTCTATCAGCAGCTCGTAAACATGGTGTTTTTGTTGTTCTTTTTGATGGTGAGGATTATTTGGATAATAAAGAGAATATTATTGGATCGGGTATTACAAATCAAAGATTATTCTTAGAAGAGGTTTTAAATAAAGCTATTAAGGGTGAGATTCAGTATGGAACTTATAGAGTGCTTGGTTTTAAAGATAAGGGGGTTTCATTTAATTTGTTAAATAAATTTTATCTAGAGAGTATAGGTTTGGAGCTTAAGGAAAAGCTTGAGGAAAAAATGAGAGAGATGAATGATACTGAAATCAAAATAGATTTAGAATAATTTATGGTAGAGTTTAAAAATATAGTAAAATCTTTTCCAGATATTGAGAGACCTATTTTAAATAGTGTTAATTTAAGAATTGAGGAATCGAAAATTTTAACTGTTATTGGGAGAAATGGAGAAGGTAAGAGTACCTTATCAAAAATTATAGCTGGGCTTGTTCGTTTTGATAGTGGTGAGGTTTTTGTTAATAATATTAAACAAAAAAATTGGAATGTGGATATAGCAAAGAGTAATGGTATTTATGTTGTATCACAGATTCCAAAGCTTGATATGAATTTAAAAGTTTGGGAATATCTTAGTATTTATTGGTTTGATTCTAAGTTTTTTATGCCAATGAATAGATCTGCAACTTATAGATATTATAAATGGCTTAGACAATTTTATAATATTATTTTTGATTTAGAAACAAGGATACAAGATTTAAATATTAAAGAAATATATTTTTTGCTTATTATGTCTTCCCTTAAAAAAAATGCAAAGATTATTATTTTTGATGAGAGTGTTGCCTATTTTTCTCAAAAAGAGGCAAAAGAATTTATTAAATTACTTCAAGACCTTAAAAGGGTAGGTATTACTTCGCTTTTTATTACACATAGAGAAATTAGCGATGCCATAAAATTTAGTGATGAATTTATTATTTTACAAGAAGGAAAATGTTTTAGAACAATAAATAAAGAGATTATACTTAATAAACTTGAAATACCTTCCGGTAAATTTATTGCTGTAAATTCTAGACGTGGTGAACAAAATGAAGAATTTATAAAATTTAGTTTATTTTTTGAAGATTTTTGGAAATATGATATTAATTTTTCTTTAAAAAAGAGAGGTATTTTGGGTATTGTTGCAGAAGAAGCAGCAATAAAGACGTGGGAAAAGTTGTTCTTAGGAAAAATACCATTTGTAGGATGTATTAAAATGAATGGACATCGATATGAAAATATTGATTTTAATGAGCTTAAGGCAGGTTTTTTGCCTTTAGGAATTGGTAATTTGTTTTCTGATAATATTACTATATTGGATAGTTTTTTAGCTAAAATAATGAGTTTTGAAAATGAAATTTTTATTAAAAAATCTACCATTAATAAACTTAAAAAATTTTTTAAAAATGATATGGAATATTGTGATAGTAAGATATTAAAGATTTTTTATTCTAAATCTTTGTCATTCTCTGGTGGAACTTTAAAAAAGCTTGCTCTCTTTAGAGAAAAATATATTACAAAAAGCTTTTTAATTTGTTTTTCACCTCTTAGCAACCTAGATTATAGGGCATATATTGAAACGTCTAATTTTATTCGTAATTTTTCTAATGAGAAGCCCGTACTTTTGATTACTCCTAATTTAGATGAATTGTTGCTTTTATCTGATGATATTTTGGCAATAAAAACAGGGGAGGTTGTGTTGAGATTAAAAAGAGAATATGTCGATAAGGCAACCTTAAAGGAAATGTTATTTGTATGAAGACATTTAGAAAAGAATATATTTTATTTATGTTTTCTCTTAGTGCATTATGCATTAGTTATTTTTTTAATGGGTTTTTTAGTTTTTCTTACATAAAAGTAATTTTATGGAATTTTATTTTGTTATTATTAGTTGCAACAGGAATTTCAACTTGTGCTAAGAGTAATAGTTTAACTCTTGGTGATGAAGGTCAAGTGTATTTTGGAGCGTTTTTGTCTTATGTGTTTTGTAATTTTTGTGGGCTTACATACTTTAATTTTATATTAATAATGTTTTTAAGTTCATTATTAGTTGGACTTATAGGTATAGTTCCTTTTTTATTAACATTTTTTTGTGGAGTAAATGGTATGCTTACTGGTCTTTTGATGTCTTATGGAAATCAAAGGTTGGTAGATGGATTTATATCAAAGCTTTTAAGTTCAAATGAACTTTTCACTCAGACTAAAAGTATTAATAAAATATTTGCTCGTGATGTTGTTTTGCCGTATTTGCTTGTATTTAGTCTGTTAATTTGGGGATGTTATGTGTTTATTCATAAGAGAACTATTTTGGGATTAAAACTTGAAATATTGAATGATCGAAAAACATTAAGTAAATTTTTTAGTATTAATGAATTTAAATATAAGTTTTGTACAGTATTTACCAGTGCTTTTTTAAATGGTCTTGTAGGTGCGATATTTGTAATTTTTTTTAAGAATTATTTGTTTTTAAGTTTAACTTCTGGACTTGGTTGGAATGGTTTTGTTGTTGCTGTGGTTTCGGGGTTTAATTATATTTATGTATTATGTTTTAGTTTGTTTTTTGCAATGCTGAATGAATTTAATAATTATCTTAAAATAAATTATTCATTTAAATATGAATTTATTGGTTTATATCAGGCCATTTCTATTTTCATTTCATTGTTTCTTATTAATACGGGTAAAAAATAGGTGTTTAGTATTTTTTTGCATTCTATAATATTTGCATATTTAGCTCTTGGTATTCTTTATACTGAGAGAGTAGGACTTCTAAATATATCTATAGAGGGAATTTCTTTTTTGTCTGTTTTTTTGACTTCTCTTTTTATATATTGGGGATATGGAATATTTTTTTCAGTTATTATGACAATTTGTATTAGTTTGATTTTTGGTTGTTTTTTATCTTTTATTGCAATATATGGTTATAATATTTTTATAGCGGGTATAGGAATTAATATATTGTGTCATTTCTTGGTTAGAATTTTAATGAGAGCCAATTTCAATTTTATTCCGGGATTTAGTTTGAATATTTCCAATAATATTGCCATTATTTTTTTTGTTATATTTTTTTTCGCTTTTTTAAGTTTTAGCATTTATGTAATAAATTATTCAAAAGTTAGGGTAGTATTTGAATTTATTCGTTCAAATGATTATGAAAATATATTAGGTGAACAAACTAGTAGTTGTTTTAAGTCTTTTGCTATTTTTGTTTCTGTAATATCAGCAAGTGTTGCAGGTTCATTGCTTGCTATAAATTTTAATGTTTATTCTTATGATTTGGGCTTAAATAATGGTTGGCTTGCTATTTGTATATTGTATATTGCATTTGCAAATCCCTGGCTTGTGTTTCCAAGTTCATTTTTGATGGTGTTTATTGAATACAAATTTTTTAATCTTCAAGATTATGTTAATTCTTATTTTGCACTTTCTTTGCCTTTTTATGTGGCTATATTGATTAATGTATTTGCTGCTCTTTTTAGAAAAACTAAATTATTTTAAAGGTTATTATTTTCATTTTTAAGATTTTTTAAAGTTTTAATCTGTAATTCCAAATCTTTGATTTTAGTTTTATTAAATTCATAAAAAGGAATTTGTTTAATGACATCCAAATTATTTAAAAAGATTGTAAATATGGTATCATCATGTGTTTCTATTTGAAAAATAGTATTCATTATTATATTAAACATTAAATCTTCATCTTGCATTAAATGGTAAAATCCTTTTTTTAAAATAGTGTCAATTAATACGTATATATTACTGTTTAATAGTTCCTTATTATCTTGAATAAATTGCATTATATAATCCATTGAGTTTCCCAGTTCTCCAATAAGAAAATATGCCCATGATATGTCAAGATAATTTTTTGTATCTTGAAAATCAATTATATGTAAATAATTCTTTGTTTGGTTTATTGCTTTTAACCAGTTGTTCATTAGATATTCTAATTCTGAGAGTAGTAAATATGCATCAACTTGTTTTGGATCTTGATTGATGATTTGCATTAATAATGCTTTGGATTGGTTATATTTTTTAAAGTCTTTAAGTAATATCGATTTTGTATAAAGTTCTTCTATTTTATTTATACTGACATCTTTTGTAGAAATTGTTGCATGAATAGTAGTAGTAATGATATTGAACCAAATTAATATTATTGTGCATTTTTTCATAGATTATCCTCTTTTATTTTTGTTACAAGCTTTATTATCATATCTGTGTATTTATTAGTCAATTTGTATGAATTTAATTCTTCTATAAATTTATTAAGATATGACATTGCAAGAATTGAAGAATTTTGGATCGCATTTGATGAGTTGATCATATTACTGAATTGTAATATTTTTTCTTTTACTTTATCTATAGGTTGATTTTTAATTTTTGTTAGTTCATGAATAATTTTATTATCAAATTTTTTTTCTCTTAAAAAATATATTATAGGTAAACTTTTTTTCCCTTCAATTAAATCATCTCCAAAATCTTTTCCCTTAACTCCGTCCTTGATATTTTTAATGTCATCTATCATTTGGAAACATGTTCCAATATTTAGAAATGTATTGTAAAGATTTTTTGCTTTATTTTCATTGTTAGTAAGTATTCCTGCCAAAAATCCAGCCATTCCAAAAAGAGAGCTTGTCTTATGTTCAACTAAAGATATATATTCTTCAATACTTGGAATATATGTTCCATTATGTAATGTAATATCAATTCCTTGTCCTAAATGAAGATTTGATAGGGTTGTGAAAAAATTTTCATAAATAAGTAATTTTTGACTTGTCTTTAAATTTGAAGTTTGTATTAGTTTAGCGGGTAGAAAGTAAATGAGATTTGCTGTATTAATGCTGTTGTCTAATCCATAAATTAAATGAATAGAAGGCTTGCCACGTCTCTTAAGAGCACCATCTTCTATATCGTCGATAATAAGACTTCCAGAATGAGGTAATTCAAGTAACATACTAAGTTTATATAGATTGTCAGTATTTGAGTTATTATATCCTAGTGCATGTGCCAATAAAATCATTAGCATTGGTCTTATTCTTTTTCCACCTCTGTTTATTATTTCAATAGCTGGTGCTTGAATTGCATTTATTGTATTTTCTTGTATGTTAAGTGTTAGTTTTAGGTTTTTGTCTGTAAATAAGTTTAGAAAGTAATCTTTTGAAAATATATTATTGATATTTTGTTCGATTTTATCTAAAAATGATTTATTTTGCATAATTATAATTATAATAAAAAGTATGATGATTGAGTGTGTTTAAGAGAATTATATGTATAATGTTTTTGATGAATATTCCCAAAGAGCTAAAAATGAAGGGTATCTTGCTAGATCTGTTTATAAATTGATTGAAATTGACAAAAAATTTTCTTTGTTCTCTTCTGGTAATATATTAGATATTGGAGCATCTCCTGGTAGTTTTTCTCAATATGCTTATGCTAATCTGAAGAATGGAGTGCTTGTTGCGGTTGACCTTAATGATGTAAATCTTAATTTTAATAGTAATTTTTATTTTATTAAGGGCAATATATATCTTGATGAGATTTATCAAAAAATCAAAACTTTTGCACCTTATAGTGTGATTGTAAGCGATGCAGCTCCTAGTACTACTGGTAATAGATTAGTTGATACTAGTAATTCTTTTAATCTAAATATCAGGATATTTGAATTAGCTTGTGAAAGTTTGATGAGAGGTGGTAATTTGTTACTTAAGGTTTTTCAAGGAGGTGAGGAAGAACAGATTTTTTATAAACTTAAGAGTTGTTTTAGCGTTGTTAAAAAAGTTAGACCTAAAGCTGTTCGTAAAAATTCCTTTGAAATTTATTTTTTAGCTAAAGATTTTGATAAATTATAGAGTGATGTTTAGATTGTTTGTTGTTTAGGTTTGTTAAGGTATGTTTATGAAGGATAAAATTATGGAAAAAAAATCTCATTTACAAGTTGCATGTTTTAAAATCGGTAAAGAAAGTTATGGGGTTTCAATAGAGCATATTAGAGAGGTAATTAAAGTACCCTTAGAAGGTGTTTATGCAATACCTAATGTTCCTGATTATATTACGGGTATTTATAATCTTAGGGGAAATGTTATTCCTTTGATAAATTTAAATATTAGATTTAATATTTCTTCTGTTTATGCAACAGAAGAAGATAAACTTTTAGTAGGTTATTTAATAGTAAATATTCAAAATAAACTTTTAGGAATATTTGTAGATAAAGTGTTAAAGGTTATTAGTTTTGATGTTTCAAAAATACAAGAGCCCCCTGCAACTTTACAAACTTTAGATAAAAAGTATATATCTGGTGTTGTTAAGATTGAGGAAGAAGAAAATTTTGAGAGTGAATATTTAATTTTAATTGATATTGAACGAATATTTGATAAGAGTGAGTTTGAAAAGATTCCATATAAGGAGAATAATGAGTAGTAAAGTTTTAATTTACGTCAATTATTCAAATTTAGATGCTGAAGTTCTTGCTTGTGAGATACAAAGATATTTGGAGTTTAAGTATGGTGTTTTAAGTTTATTTGCAGGAATGAATAAATCTTTATGTGATATATCAGATAAAGATAATTTAATTTTTGCAATAACTTTGGGTGGAGACGGTACTGTTTTATTGGCCAGTAGTTTGCTTTTAAAAAATGATATTGATATTCCTATTATTTCAATTAATTTGGGTAAAGTAGGATTTTTGGCAGACATAAAGCCTAGAGACTTTAAAGATGTGATAGATAAGTTTTTTAATAATTCTTTAGTGATTCATAAAAAATATTTACTTTGTATTAGTGCTTATGAAGATGGAAATAATTTATTTACTAAATATGCTTTAAATGATGTAATTATTCGTTCTAGTATTCTAAATAAATTGATTTATGTAAATCTTAAAGTTAATTCAGAAGATTTTCTTTCGTATAAGAGCGATGGAATAATATTTGCAACTCCAACAGGATCAACCGGGTATTCTTTTTCAGCGGGAGGAGCTATTTTAGAATCGGATCTTAAGGCTTTTATTTTGACACCCATTTCACCGCATTCTGTTTATAATCGTTCTTTTATTTTTTCAAGTAAAAGTAAACTTTCACTTTCGTTTCAAAAAGGGTATGCATTAAATTCTGCATCAATTTTTGTTGATGGTGTTAATATTGGTACATTTGGGGTTGATATTGTTTTTGAGCTAAAACTTGATAATAAAAGTTTACGTTTTGCATCTTTTTGTACGGATACTTTTGTTAGAAGACTGAAAAATAAATTATTATAAATATTACTTTTATCATAATTTATTTTTAGGTGTCATATGTTGATTGAACTTTTTATAAAAAATTTTATTTTAATTAGAAAGTTTTATATTAGGCTAAATGTGGGATTATTTGTATTTAAGGTTGAATTTGATAATATCAAGGGTATATTGTTGTCTTTATTTTATTATTTATTTGGTTACAAAATTTAGCATAATATAATTGCTAATGAAGAATGTAGAGGTGTTTTAGTTGCTAAATTTAAAGCAAATGATGAGCTTAGACGTTATTTATTTTAAGGGAATTTTGGTAAAAGATTTGATTATTTTTAAGCGAATAATAATATTTGATTTTTTTAATGTCATTTTGAGTAATCATTATGTCAATGACGAGTCAATTTTTATTTCCGTATTAAGTTTGATTTTTAATATGTTATTTGAAATTTTATTTTTAAACAAAAATTGTATGGTGATAATATAGATAAATATAAAAAAATAATTGGAGAGATAGAGTTTTTTAATCTTAAGTTTAAGGAATGTTTTGAACTTGGATGATAATGCTTGTTGTTTAAGAGGGATAATAAAGGTGATTTGTGATGCTGAGCATTTCTTAAAAATAAATATTTGTTATTTTGAACTTGAAAATTGTTTTAAAAATTTTTACCATGAACTTGGGGATATTGGTCAAGATTATAATAGGGTTTGTCTTGGAAAAACTTGTGATAAAAATGAGCTTGAATTAGTAGAGAGACGTTTATATTTTTTTTTCTTTTCTTAATAAAAAATATGGATCAAATTTTAAGAATGTTATAGTGTTATTAGATAAGTGTAATAAAATTATTAATTTGTGGCTTAATCTTGCAATATATAAATTAGCTAGTGAGCAGAAATTAAATGTTTTGTTGAAAAGTCTGCAAAAATTGTTATCTAGTATTTTAAACATTATAAAAACAGTTGCTTTTAAATTTGCATCTGAAGTAATTGAAATTTTCCATAAATTTAATATGAGGGATGTAAAATTTTTTGTATCAGTATTTGAAGGTAAAATGAATTTGTCAGTTGTAGATGATTTAAAGTTTTTGATTTTTAGTGATATTGGTTTAAAAGTGCAATCAATAATGTATAGAGTTGTATCTGTAGGGAAGATTTTAAGGACAATATTGACTATGCAGAGTGTTCAAAATATTGATGATGATAAGCTTATAATAGTTAATGGGATTGATTATGGAGGGGGTAAGTCTAGTGTAACTTTGGGTAAATATTTGAAAAATTTATCTAAAAATATGCATATATTTGTTTTCACTCATCTTACTAGTATTGCAAACTTTTTATATTTTAGTAAAAAAAGTGTATTAAAGGAGGATATGTACTTAAAGAGGGCTTCTTTGTTGTTTGCCTATGAGAGTGTTTTAGAAATTGTTAAAAGCTTTATGGTAATATTAATAATATTAGTTTTGGGTATGTAGTAGTCTTTTAAAAGTAATAATTTATTGCAAGTGTAGGTATTTATGGATTTAGTGCATAATGAAAATTATCAAAAAATTTTGTTTATTGATAGTCTTATTTTGCAAACTTTAGATGAAATAAAGAATATAAAAAAATCTGGTAAAGTTGGGATGGATTCAAATAAAACCGTTAACTTTATTAATTTGAATTTAAATGTTTTAAGTTATATTTTATCTTTAAATTATTTTTATACAAGGCCTCGATTGAAGGTTAATTATGATTTTCGAACAAATCTTTTTAGTTTTATTTCTGATTTTTCATTGTTTGTAAATCCTTCTTTACTTATATCTCTTAGTGATCTTGTGTCAAGTGAATCCGTTATTAAATTAAATCCTGAAGAGAGGTTTTTAATTATTAAAAAATTGGGATATCTTATTGATTTGGGAATGTATTTTAGTAAAGGAGATTCCAAGTCAATTTTTTTCTTAGAAGATATATATTTGAAGTTTATTATCTTGGCTAAAAATTTTATTGATTTTAAAAATTTAGCAAAAAATTTGGTTATCGATAGTCCTTTTTATAAGTCTCAATTATCACATCTAATTAAATCTTTGGAACTTTTAGAAGAAGGGGCATTTTTATTAAGATCAAGATATGAAACAAATGGGGCTTATGGATTGACGGAGCAGATTTTAAATTATATTCAGGCTGGAAAAATTTTAGCTACAGTTACTTCTCAAAAGGAGATGGCTGAAAAATTTTCTAAATTTTATGAAGTATGGTCTGTTAAATTTAAGTCTGATTTAAGCAAAAATAAATAGATTTTGAGGATGAGGAGAGGACGTAATAAATATGCATTTTTATAGAGAAAGTTCAACGAGATTTATCAAAATTAGATTTGTCTTATTGTCGATTTTTTTGTTGATATTTATCATATTAGTTAATTCTTTATTGCGGACAACAATTGACGTTTCGGATCCTTATAAATTTAATCATTTTGCAAAATATGATGGTTTGGTTGAATTATTTTCAAATAATAATGTTTTTATGCAAGATCAAATCTTAAATCTAGATTTAAATAAACATTATTATCATGTCATAAATGATCGTTTAGTTAGTTTTTCTGAACATTATTATGTACTTGGTGAATCCCAAAATAATTATTCTATATATTCTAAAAATACAAATAAATTTTTGTTTTCTTTATCATATAAAGATCTTGTATTTACAAAAGGTGATGCTATTTTTGCTTTAAATAATTTATATAAGACTTTAGAAGTTTATGGAGAAGATGGGAATCAAATTTTCTCTTTGAAATTTGTGACCTCAATATTAAGTGTTGACTATAATAATGGTGTTTTGGTTTTAGGAGCATCTGATGGGAATATTTATGTATATAAGCATGGGAATTTTATTTATAATGGTGATTTATTAGATCTTGGTTTGCCAATTATATGTGTTAAATTAAGCTTAGATAATAAATATTTATGTATTTTAAGACAGAATGAACTTTATTCTTTAGAGGTTATAAACTTAGATAATGGATATAATCAGGTATTATATTTGAAAGATTTAAAAATCAAAGATTTTAATCCTTTTTTTAAGATAGATAAATTTTATAATTTGTTTATTAAGGCTTTCGATTCATTTTTAATACTTAATATTAAGAGTGGTAAGACTTTTAGGATTAATGATGAAAATTCTGTTTTGCAAGCTTGTTATGATTCTTTATCAAATACATATAGAATATATTTTTATGATTTAAATAGTAGTATAATCAATATAAGGACTTATTCTGTAAATTCTTATAGGTTGTTTGATAATATCTTTTTCAAAGATAAGGTAAGGTCGTATGTTGAATTTGATAAAGGAATTTTATATTTTAATGATAAGAGTGATTTAAAATATTTAGGACTTTAGAACAATGATAATTACTTTTCTTTTTTTCTTTAGTGTATCCAATTTATATTCATTTTTAGAATTTGGCAAGGATGAAAAATTTGATTTGATTGATGATTTTGGAGAGATTAAAAATGATACTTTAAATATTGGCATAAAATTGAGAGCTTTGGATACTCATTTTTCTATTTTTTCAAATAATTATAAAGTCTTATATTCTAAGAATAAGATCAATGAATATGATAAGAGTGTTTTAATTATTTTTGACAAAGACTTAAATTTTAATTTGGAGTTTTTTGGTGATTTTGTTTATAAGGATAATAAAGTTTTTTTAATGGATAATAAAAATTTTGATATCGTAGTGATTGATCAGTATAATAGACAGATAATTAATCCTTTATTTGTTATAAAAAGTAACAATAATTTAAATATTATTTCTTCTTTTTTTGTGTCTGAACTTTTTTTAAAAAGTAAAGATGATATTGTATTTTCATTAAAAGAGAATGTAGATCTAGATTTAGAGTTAGGTAATTATACTCTTGTTTTGAATTTTTTAAAAAGAGATGTTGCTAAGGAATCAAAAATTCTTAGTGGCATTTATTATTTTGAAGTATTTTTAAATAATAACAGTGTTTTTCGCATTGATTTTCAAAGTATATATTTGAATGGTAATTCATACGTTGTTTCTGGAGATAAAAATTATAATTTGAATGTTTTTGATTTAAAGAAAAATAATGGAAGTATTAAGATAAATAATCTTGAATTTATTAATGGTAATAATGAAATTAAAATCAAATATGGGGATGTCTATAATGTCGAAAATAGTTTAACTTACAGGTTTACACTTAATGGGTGATATTTTTCATATTCCTGTACTTCTTGAGGATATTATTAATCTTGTAGAAACTATATATTTAGATGATGGGTTTGTTTTTGTTGATTGTACTCTTGGAGAAGGTGGCCATTCAAAAGCTGTACTTAGTAAATATCAAAATATTAATGTGGTTGGAATTGAAAGAGATGATGTTGTTTTAAATAGAGCAAAAGAATTTCTTGTAGAATTTAATGAAAGAATTTCCTATTTTAATACTTGGTTTGATGATTTTTTTTGTGAACATTCTTTACATTGTCGATTTAATTTTATTTTAGCTGATCTTGGTATTTCTATGTTTCATTACAGGGTTGGTGGTAGAGGATTTTCTTTTTTTGAAGATGAAAAATTAGATATGAGGCTTTTTCCTGCTGATGGAGGTATTAGTGCTTATGATATTGTTAATACTTTTGATAAAGAAAAACTTGAAAACTTGATTTATGAATTGGGTGGTGAATATTATTCTAGGAGAATTGTTAAGGCTATCTTAGAATATAGAAAAATTAATAAGATTCAAACTTCAAGAGAACTCCAGAGAATAATTTGTAAAGCGTATCCTAATGTAAAATTTAAAATAAATCCAGCAACAAAAACTTTTCAAGCATTAAGAATTTATGTTAATGATGAGTTGGCTCGTTTAAAGAGAAGTTTGCCATTATGGATAGAAAATTTGTCAAAAAATGGAGTTTTGGCCATTATTACATTTCATTCTTTGGAAGATAAAATTGTAAAGGAATTTCTTAAAGGTTTAACTAAAGAGCAGTATTGCATACTTACTAAAAAACCTATAACCGCAGGTTTTAAAGAAAAACAGTACAATAATGCATCAAGAAGTGCTAAGCTGAGAGCTGTAAAAAAATTGTATGAGTAAGATTAAAAGATTTGAAATTGGTTTTTATTGTTTATTAATTTTGTTATTAACAATTATAGTATGTTTAAATATTTATTTTAATTTTAGATATGTTGTAAAGCTACGTGAGTTTGATGAGTTAAATAATGAACAAAATGATATTATTGATGAAAATCTTAGATTATTGACCATAATATATGAGCTTCAAAGTATTGATAGAATAGAAGATCTTAGTCAAAATTATTTAGGTTTAGAAAAAAAAGATAATAAGGATATTAGTATTATTAAACGATAATATCTATGAGGATATTTGGTGAATATAAAAATTAAAGATATTTTAGATTCTCTAAAGGATGTTAAATTTATTGGTGATGTTAGTAATATGCAAAAAATTGTATCATTTTATTCGCTCGATAGTCGTGAAATAAATGTAAAGAATAGTGAAATTAGCCTTTATTTTGCTTATAAAGGTGATAGGGTAGATGGATTTTTTTTTGTTAAATATTTAATTGATATTGGTGTTAAGTGTTTTGTATGTTCTAAAGATAGGGAGCTTTTGTGTATTGAATATTTAAATAAAAATAAAGATTTAATTTTTTTGCTAACTACTAATGTTGTATCTTGTCTTCAAAATTTAGCAGCTCACTTTATTAAAAAAACACGTTTTAAAAGAATAGCTATTACAGGTAGTAATGGAAAGACTACAACGAAAGAGATGCTTTACAGTATATTGTCAGAGAGGTATAAAACTTGCAAAACTTGGGGAAATTTAAATTCAGATATTGGATTACCTTTGAGTATTTTAAGAACCAAAGGGGATGAGGAGTATGCTGTTTTTGAAGTGGGAATTAGTTATGTTGGAGAGATGAATATTATTGCTGAGATATTAAATCCTGAAATTGTTATTGTAACAAATATTAGTTATGCTCATATGCAAGCTTTTGAGGATTTAAAAATTGTTGCTTATGAGAAGAGTAAAATTATGACAAAAGATACTAAAATGTTAATTTTAAATGAAAGTTGTCCTCATTATGTATATCTAAAAGAAATAGCCAAATCTGTTAACTCAAATATAAATATCTTGTATTTTGAATTTCATAATCTTCAAATTAGATCGTTTTCATTTGTAAATGATAAATTTTCTTATGATTTTACTTATAAGGGATGTGATTATTCCATTTTATTGCCCGGGAAACATAATATTTGCAATGCAATATCTTGTATTAATTTAGCTTTATTTCTTGGACTTAGTGAAAATGAAATTCGTAATGGTTTGTTGCATGCTGATTTTCAAAAGGGTAGAGCAGAACTTGTAAGAATAAAAGATTATTTAGTTTTAAATGATTCTTATAATGGTAATTTAAGCTCATTTATGGCTTTAAAAGAAATGATTTTAGATCTTGAGATTAAAGATAGAAAAATTATTGTTCTTGGATCTTTTAAAGAACTTGGAAAATTTGCATATGAGGTTCATAAAACAGCTATAGAAGAAGTTATTTTGATGAATTTTGATAAAGTTTTTTTAATTGGTGAAGAATTTCAAGCAGTCAAGAGGGTTGACAATCTACCCTCAAATAGTTGTTTGTTTTATTTTAATAATTTTGAGAGTTTTATTGATTGTTTTGTAAATGCTTTAGAATCAGGGTGTTTTATTGCGATTAAAGGGTCAAGAACAAATAGACTTGAGAGAGTGCTTGACTATCTTTAAATTAATGCTGGAAGAGAGGATTTATGTTTTGTTTTTTAGGACTTAGATTATTGAAATATATTACTTTTAGAACCGCTTATGCTACTGTTTTTGCATTTTTGCTTGCTTTAATTTTTGGTCCATTTATTATCTCAAGGCTTAAAAAATTAAAATTGGATCAAATTTTAAGAAAAGATGGACCAAAACGCCATTTAAGTGAAAAAATGGGAATTCCTACTATGGGCGGTGTTCTTATTTTTTTTTGTGTTTTAGTTTCTTTATTTTTTTGGATTCATTTTTTTAATATTTATTTTTTAATTGTACTTTTTGTTATGATTAGTTTTGCGTGTTTGGGATTTACAGATGATTTGCTTAAAATAAAAAGAAAAAATTCGGATGGACTTAATCCTAGATTTAAAATTTATGGGCAAATATTATTTTCTTTTATTTCAGTTGCTATGCTTTACTATTTTGGTGGAGAACATGTTAGTATAATTTATTTTCCCTTTTTCAAATCTCTCAAATTAGATTTGGGAATTTTATATATTCCATTTGGGATGTTTGTTTTAATATCTGCATCTAATTCTTTTAATTTGACAGATGGGCTTGATGGACTTGCTATTGGACTTAGTATTGTTGTAACAGGTGCTTTAATAATAATTGCATATCTTACAAGTAGAGTTGATTTTGCATTGTATTTAAATATTCCAAATGTTAAAGGTTGTGAAGAACTTGTAATATTTCTTGGGGCTTTGCTTGGTGGTAGTTTTGGATTTTTGTGGTTTAATGCATATCCTGCTAAAATAATGATGGGTGATACTGGTAGTCTTTCAATAGGTGCAGTACTTGGAATGGTAGCTTTAATTTTAAAGAGTGAAATTCTTTTTGCAATCCTTGCAGGAGTTTTTGTTGTAGAAACTTTATCTGTAATTATTCAAGTTGTGGTTTATAAAAAAACCAAAAAAAGGGTATTTAAAATGGCGCCACTTCATCATCATTTTGAAGAGCTTGGGTGGTCTGAAATGCAGGTTGTTATTAGATTTTGGATAATAGGTTTAATATTTGCTATACTTGCTTTAAGTACTATTAAGATTAGATAAGAAATTTAGATTGAGAGTTATGTTTGTAGAGAAAACCTCTCTTAGAAAATGTTATTTTCTTGTTTTATTTTCACTTATTTCTTATGGTCTTATTGTATTTTATACATCTTCATTTTTTTTAAGTTTAGAACTTACAGGGGATCCTAATTTTTTATTTTTAATGCGTCTTAAGTATCTTGTTTTAAGTTTTATTGTGTTTTTTATTTTTGATAAGATTCCTTTAGATTTTTTAAAAAAAACAGTTTTTATTATATTGTTTATAACTTTTGCATTAGTTTTGGCGACTTTTTTTTCTCCTAGTGTTTCTGGAGCACAAAGATGGATATTTTTTAAAGGTATCAGTATTCAGCCATCAGAAATCTTTAAGGTTTCTTTTACAATTTATCTTGCAAATTATTTAAGTAAATTCAAATTAAAATCAAATAATCATATTTCTTATTGGCTTAAACCTATGTTAATTTTTGGTGTTTTTTGGTTGCTTATAATTTTGCAAAATGATTATTCAACAGCTATTTATTTTGCTATTCTTTTTTTTATTGTTTTATTTATTGCTGGAATGCCATTAGGATATATTTTTGCTATTTTGTTTACTTTTATTCCAATTGCTATGCTGTTTTTATTATTTGAGCCTTATAGGGTTGCAAGAATTTTTGCATTTTTAAATCCTTATGATGATCCTTTGGGAAAGGGATATCAAATAATATCATCACTTAATGCATTAAAGAATGGTGGTCTTTTAGGTAAGGGGCTTGGAATGGGTGAAATGAAACTTGGAAGGCTTCCTGAGGCTAATTCTGATTTTATTTTTTCTGTACTTGGAGAAGAATTAGGGTTTTTTGGAATTTTTTTTGCTATTATGTTGTTCTTTTTATTTTTTTATTTTGGATATTTTGTTGCCATTCATGCTAAAACCGAGTTTAAATTTTTTCTTGCGTTTATTTCAAGTCTTTCAATCTTTCTTCAAAGTATCATGAATATTTTAATTGCAATTGGACTTTTGCCCCCTACAGGTATAAATTTGCCATTTTTTTCATCAGGTGGTTCTTCTATTGTTGTTACGATGGCACTCTCTGGACTTATTTCAAATGTCTCAAGAGATATTGAGGGCACATAGTTTGGAGTAAGTGTGTGATTTAGTTTTAAGTTTATGGAGATTTATAGAAAAATTTTAATTATTTATATTTATGTAATAATATCTTTTATATTACTTGAGATTATTTTTATTATTTTTATTTCTCCTTATTTTTTAATTAGATATATTAGTTTCAATGATGACATTCATATTTCTAAGGAAGATATATTAAGGATTTCAGGCATTAAGCCTAATACTTATTATTATAATGCTGATATTAGTATTTATAAGAAAAATATTATGAAGGATTTAAGAGTAAAGAATGTGAAGATCAAACTTAAATTTCCTAATATGATTAGCATTAATATTGAGAGAAGAGTTCCTGTGGCTACTGCTTATGAGAATATTAATGGTAGTTTTGTCTATTATTTTATTGCCTCAGATGGTGTTATTTTAGAGAAATCTAAAGATTTAATTTATGATTTGCCTATAATTAGTGGATTGAATTTAACTGGTAGTGAAGTTGGTGATTTTTTAGAGGATCGGATGTTAACTATTATAAAGAACCTTAACTATGTTAAAATAAATCAAAATACTTTGTATAATTTAATATCAGAAATTAATTTTTTGAAGTTGAATTTCTATGATTACAAGATTATTTTGTATATAAAGAATATATATAATAAGATATTGATAAGAATGGATATGGATTTAATAAGTGTAATGCATAAGGTATTCATGATATCTAATTTACTTAAGGAAGGATTTGATATTGTTGATTTAAGAAGTGGTGATATCATTTTGTTAGGAGAAAATTAGTGTCTAGGGATTTGATAGTAGGATTGGATGTTGGAACTTCAAAAATTTGTACTGTTGTAGCTGAGGTAAATTTGAACAATCAATTGGAAATAATTGGAATAGGCACTAGCATTTCAAGGGGTGTTAGAAAAGGAGTTCTTATAAATATTGAAGCAGCTCTTGATTCGATATCTAATTCTATTGAGGCTGCTGAGCTTATTTCTGGGTGCGATATTGCTACTCTTTCTGTTTCTATGTCAGGTAGTAGCATAGAAGGTACTAATTCTCGTGGAGTTGTGGCAATAAATTCAAAGACCAGGGAAATTGATGAGGAAGATGTTGAACGTGTTATTGAGGCTGCTAAGGCAATTGTAATTCCAATGGATAGAGAAATTTTACATGTAATTCCTCAAGAGTTTATTGTTGATGGAATTCCCCATATAAAAAATCCAATAGATATGATGGGAATTCGTCTTGAAGGTGAAGTACATATTATTACAGGATCTAGTTCTTCAAGTCAGAATTTAGTTAGATGTGTAAATAGAGCAGGATTTTCTGTTGATGAGGTTGTTCTTGGAAGTTTGGCTTCATCTTATGCTACCTTATCTAAAGAAGAGCGTGAAATGGGAGTTTTGTTTATTGATATGGGAAAAGGTACAACCGATATCATTCTTTATGTTGATGGTTCTCCTTATTATACAGGAGTAATTCCTATAGGTGCAAATAGAGTGACTCTTGATATTGCGCAAGTTTGGAAAGTTCCCGAAGATGTTGCTGAGAATATTAAAATAACAGCTGGAGTTGCCCATATTTCTGCTCTTGAGACTCAAATGGAAAGTGTCATTATACCTAATCTTGGAACTAGACCACCCCAAGAAAAGAGTCGAAAAGAGTTGGCTATAATTATTAGTTCGAGATTAAATGAAATCTTTGAGATGATAAAAGCCGAAATAGTTAAGAGGGGACTTTATAATAAGATTAATGGAGGTATTGTTTTGACTGGAGGGGGAGTTTTGTTTCCTGGTATTTCTAATTTGACAGAAGAAATATTTAAGTATCCATCAAGAATAGGATTTCCAATGAATATTAATGGGGTTGGGGAAGAGTATATTGATCCTAAATTTTCTTCAGCTCTTGGTCTTGTTCTATATAAACATGAGCAACAAAAATTTAATAAGTTGAAAAAAGGAAATAATAAATCTAAAAGACAAGGTAAAATATCTTCAAAATTGAAAGGTTGGTTTTTGAAGGAGTGGTTTTGATCGGTCATGGAGGCATTTAAATGAAAGATTATAATATTATTGATAGTCATTCAAAAAGGTTTGATTCTGCTACAAATCCTACGGTTCTTAAGGTAATTGGTGCAGGCGGTGGTGGTAGTAATGCTGTCAATCGTATGATTGAGTATGGAGTAAGAGATGTTGAATTTATTGTAGCAAATACTGATCTTCAGGCTCTTCAAACGTCTATTGCTCCCATTAAGATTGCTCTTGGTGCTAAGGTTACAGCAGGTCTTGGAGCTGGTGGTAGGCCAGAAATTGGACAGGCTGCAGCAGAAGAAGACATTGATGTTATTAAAAATCATTTAGCAGGTGCTGATATGGTATTTATTACTGCTGGCATGGGAGGAGGAACAGGAACAGGTGCTGCTCCTGTTATTGCTCAAGTTGCTAAGGAGCTTGGGATTTTGACAGTTGGAGTTGTTACTAAACCTTTTAAATTTGAAGGCCCTAAAAAGATGCGACTTGCTGAACAAGGAATAAATAATTTAAGAAAATCTGTTGATACTTTGATCATTATTCCAAATCAAAAGCTTTTAACGGTTGTTGATAAACGAACTACAATTAAGGATGCATTTAAGAGAGCTGATGATGTACTTAGAATGGGTGTACAAGGAATTGCAGGTCTTATTATTGAACATGGAGAAGTCAATATTGATTTTGCTGATGTTAAGAGTATTATGCAAGGGCAAGGCGATGCTTTAATGGGTATTGGTTATGGTAAGGGTGAGAATAGAGCAGTTGATGCTGCTACTTCTGCTATTAGTAATCCTTTACTTGAGGAAGTTAGAATAGAAGGGTCTAAGGGGCTTCTTGTGAATATAACTGGGGGTGAAGATTTTTCATTGCTTGAACTTGAAGAGATTATGGGAATTATTACTGCTAGTGTTGATGATGAGGCTACTGTAATATATGGACATGCAATTAATTCAAATCTGGATGATGAGATTTATGTTACAGTTGTTGCTACTGGATTTTCTGCTAAAAAACAGAAAGACCTATCTGGAGTTGTTGAAAATAATACTTTAAGTTCAAAAGAATTTGATAGTTTAATGTCAGGTAGTCAAGATGCTTCTGGGGTGACTTATGGAGCCAATGATAATTTTATAGCAAAATCAAAAAATGTGAATTATTTTGAAGATGATATTGATGTTCCCACATTTCTTAGAAATTTAAATAAGAAAAATGGCGACAATTGAATGAAGAAATGTGTATCGGTATTTTTGTTACTATTGGTTTCTTGTGGTGATGGAGCTAAAGAGAAATCAAATCTTGGACTTAGAATAAGAGAAGTAGAATTATCTGGTGGTGGTTCATTAGAAAAAATAGAAGTTTATAAAGAGTTTATTGATAGAGAAGAAAAAAATGTTTTAAAAATAATAAATTCTATTGATAAGAAGGCCAGATTTTTTATCTTAATTGGTCTTGAGCTTATTAAGCTTGGTCAATATTTGCCTGCTATTGAATATTTTAATAAAAATTTAGAATATGGACCTGATAATCATTTGTCTCATTTTTATATAGGTGTTTCTTCTTATAATTTAGCTAAGGGAATGCAAACTAAAGACAAGATAGAGGAGTATTTTATTCTTGCTGAAAATTCTTTTTTAAAGTCGATATCTCTTAAAGATGATTTTAAGGAAGCAATTTTTGCTCTCTCTACTATGTATGTTTATGATCTTGATAGGCAATTAGAAGCTAAAGGTTATTTAGGTAAACTTGAATTTATGGGAGAAAATTATTTTGAATTTTTGATGTTAAGAGGCGCAAATTATTATTCTCTTGGTGATTTTAATAATGCTTTATTGTTTTATAATAAAGCAAAAAGTAAGGCTTCAACTCAAGAACAAATAGAGGGAGTTAGTAAAATAATAAATGATTTTAAGTAGTTTTATATGTGCAAATTGCTTTATGTTGATAATTTAAAATTTTTAAAGAGTAAAGAAAAGCTTAGAATTTTTAATAACTTTGATTTAAATGAGCTTTGTAAGTTAAGTTTAAGAGATATTTCTAATTATTTATCTAGAGATTTTAAAAAAATTCATAGGCTTCCAGACCTAAAATTAATAGAGTTGCAACAAAAAATTATTAATAGAACGGGTACAAAGGTTGTAGTTCTTGGTTCTAAAGATTATCCTTTAAAATTGAAGAGAATCTATGATCCTCCATTTGTTATTTATTATAAAGGTAATCTTCCAGATTCTAATTCTGTATCTTGGGCTGTTGTTGGGTCAAGGCAGATTAGTACTTTTTTGGCAAATAAAATTAAGGAGTTGTCATCTCATCTTGCTAGGAATAATATCGAGATAATATCTGGATTTGCAGTAGGTGCTGATATTGCGGCTCATATTGGTGCAATTAATGAAAAAAAGAGGACATATGCAGTTATTGCTACAGATATTGATAATATTTACCCAAAGCAAAATAGAAAATATGTTGCTCGTCTTTTAGAAAATGGTGGTGGTATTCTTACTGAGACTTTGCCTTATGAGAAGATACAAAATTATTTTTTTGCAAAAAGAAATAGAATAGTGGCTGGTCTTTCAGATGCTGTTTTTGTTACTTGTGCACCAAAAAAGTCAGGTGCTTTAATTACTGCTGAACTTGGGCTTGATGTCGGTCTTGATGTTTATGTTTATGATGTTGATTATTCTGGTGATGGTTCTAGAGATTTATATGATTCTGGAGCCTTAGAAATAAAATCAGTACCAGATCTTTATAAGGTTTTAAATGTTGAGTATAATAAGCTTGAAATTATTGATGATATGGGTAATTGTTGTATAGGTGGAGATATATCTAGTATGCTTATTAGTGAATTATTGGATGAAATATCTAAATAGGGGGGGACATCATGAATTTTAAAGGAACCACAGTTATTGCAATAAGAAGGGCAGGAAAGACTGTAGTAGCAGCGGATGGGCAGGTGACTTTTGGATATACTGTTTTAAAATCTAATGCTGTAAAAATAAGAAAGTTGGTTAATGGGAAAATTTTGGCAGGATTTGCAGGTTCGACTTCTGATGCTATTACTCTTTTTGAAAAATTTGAAGAAAAGGTTAAGTCTAGAGAAGATGGAATTATTGATATTAAGAGAGCTGCTGTGGATCTTGCAAAAGATTGGAGATCTGATAAAATACTTCATAAACTTGAGGCAATGATGCTTGTTGCTGATTCTGATAATATTTTATTAATTTCAGGTACTGGAGATGTTGTTGAGCCTGAGGAGGATGTAATTTCAATTGGTAGTGGTGGAAATTATGCATACTCAGCAGCTCTTGCTTATATGGAAAATAAAAAATTAAGTGCTGCTGATATTGCTTTTAAATCTTTAAAGATAGCAGCAAGAGTTTGTATATATACAAATTCAAATATTGTACTTGAGGAGATTGGGTGATGAATAAAATTGAGGATCAAAGTATAGTACCTAGAGAAATTGTTGCAGAATTGGATAAGTATATAATAGGACAGTCAGAAGCAAAGAAATTGGTTTCAATTGCTCTTGTTAATAGGTATATAAGGTCTAAACTTCCTAAAGAAATAAGAGATGATGTTATGCCTAAAAATATTATTATGGTTGGGTCAACGGGGGTTGGGAAGACTGAAATTGCAAGAAGACTTTCAAAGTTTATTAAGGCTCCTTTTATTAAAGTTGAGGCTACTAAATATACTGAGGTAGGTTATGTGGGTCGTGATGTTGAATCTATGATTCGTGATCTAATGAGTATTGCAGTTAATATGGTAAGAGAAGAGATGTATGATTCTGTTAAAGAAGAAGCAAGTAAGCGTGCTGAGGATAGAATCATTGATAAACTTTTAAAAAATTCTGAGAATTCTGAGAATGATAATATTAGTGATGAGGAGAAGAGAGTTCGTGATAAATTGAGAGATAAGTTTAGAAAACAGTTAAGAAAAGGTGAGCTTGATGAGAATCTTATAGATGTTTATGTGTCGGGCAAGATGCCTGTTTCTACTATAGAAATATTTTCAGGTGGTAATTTAGAAGAGATTGATATGAGTATTGGGGGTCTTATTAATAATATCTTTGATAGGAAAAAGAGAAGAGAGTTGAAAATAAAAAAGGCTAGGGAGATAATTATATCTGAGGAACTTGAAAAATTAGTTGATTATGAAAATATTGTAGATATTGCCAAGTCACGGGTTGAAAATATGGGCATTGTGTTTATTGATGAGATAGATAAAATAGTTACTAAAAATAGAACTGGAAATGATGTATCTAGAGAAGGTGTGCAGAGGGATATTTTACCAATTGTTGAGGGTTCTAAGGTTAATACTAGATATGGCATAGTTGATACTTCTCATATTTTGTTCATTGCTGCTGGTGCATTTAATTTATCAAAGCCATCTGATTTAATACCAGAGCTTCAAGGTAGATTTCCAATTAAAGTTGAACTTACAAGTTTGAGTATAGATGATTTTAAAAATATTTTAAAGCATACTAAAAATTCTTTGATAAAACAGTACATTGCAATGTTTAAAGTTTATAATTTAACCTTAACATTTACTGAAGAGGCAGTTGATAGGATTGCTGAACTTACATTTAATATGAATTTTGAGGGAGAAAATCTTGGTGCACGAAGATTGCATGGAGTTATGGAAAAAATCCTTGCCGATCTTTTTTTTGAGGCACCTGGTAGTAAGTTGAAAAAAATTGAAATAAATTTGGACTATGTTAATGAAAAAATAAAAATTAACGAACAAAAAGACTTAAATTATTATATAATATAGTAAAAAACAATTTGTAGTATGAGGATATTAGTTTGGATATTTTTCAAAGGTCAGTAGATTTGACACATAGGTATTTAGATGTTCTTGGTTTAAGACAAAGTGTGGTGGCTGATAATATTGCAAATGTGGATACTCCGAATTTTAAGAGAAGTAATATTACTTTTGAGGCTGAGCTTGAGAGAGCAATTTTGCATGAAAAGACAAATAATTTGTCTTTAATTAGAGGTAATGATAAACATTTGGATGGTTTTAAAGAATTAGGATATTTAGATGTTAAACCTCAAAGAATGCTTGATTATCTCTCAACATTCAATAATAATGGCAATAATGTTGATATTGATTCTGAAATGAAAAGCCTTGTTCAGAACCAAATGATGTATGGATTATTTACAAATATTCAAGCTCATCATTTTAAAAGTGTAAATATTGTAATAAAATAAGTTATAACCTCAAGGAATATTTGTATATGGGATTATTTTTAAGTATTAATACTGCTTCGACAGGCTTGACAGCTCAAAGATTAAGACTCGATGTTATTGCAAATAATATTGCAAATGTGGAAACTACCAGAACTGCTGAGGGAGGAGCTTATAGACGAGAGAGAATAATTTTTGCTCCTAGAGTTGTAAGTCCATATTGGAAGGGCCCTTTTGTTCCTGATTATCTTGATAATGGAGTTGGGCAAGGCGTCAGGGTTTCTGGTATTGAGAAAGACAAGTCTCCTTTAAAGCTACAATATGATCCAACTCATCCTGATGCAATAAAATCTGGAGAGTTAAAAGGTTATGTAGAATTTCCTAATGTAAATGTTGTTGAAGAAATGGTGGATATGATTTCTGCTTCTCGTGCTTATGAAGCAAATTCTGCTGTAATTAATAGTAGTAAATCAATGTTTAGGAGTGCATTATCAATACTTCAAAATTAAGGAGGTTTGTAGAAAATGAAAGTAGATTCTTTTTTTACAGATAGTAATGTTTATTTAATTCGTAAAAATCCTTTGCATTTTGATAAAAGTTTTTCTGATTTTAATGTTAAGAGTGAGAGACAGATAGGAACCTTTAGAGAACTTTTTTTTAATTTGATATCTGATGTTAATAATAGTCAGTTGGATGTGCATAAAATATCACAACAAGCTATTTTGCATCCAGATAGTGTTGATATTCATGATGTTGTAATATCAATGGCTAAAGCTAATATGAATTTAAGTATTACAAAAGCTGTTGTTGAGAAAAGCATAAAGGCTTATCAAGATGTAATCAATATTCGTTAAGGAGCTATGCAATTTGAACAATTTTATTACTAAGTTTTTTGCATCAGTAAGTAAAAATTTAAAAAAAGCTACTATGGTTCAGAAAGTGGCTTTTGGAGTTGTTGCTTTATTTATAATTTTATCACTTATTTTTTTGGTGAGTTTTTCTACTAGAAAACAGGGTATTGCTCTTTTTGGTATTGCTATTAAGGATCAGTATTTGTTGGATAAAATAGTGCAGAGATTGGATAGAGAGAATGCAAAGTATACTATTACTGCTGATGGAAGAATTTACTTAAGTGATGAAAATATGTCTAAGAGAATAAGAGCAATTCTTGTAAGAGAAGAGCTTATTCCTATGCATATGGATCCTTGGTCTCTTTTTGATATTGATAGATGGACTATTACTGATTTTGAGAGAAATATTAATCTTAGAAGATCAATTACAAGAGCTGTTGAGCAACATATTGTTGCTCTTGATGATGTTGATGCTGTTAGTATTAATCTTGTTATGCCAGAGAAAGCTCTTTTTAAAGAATCACAAGAATCTGTGAGGGCATCTGTTAGAATTACGCCTAAACCTGGTTCTGATATTGCAACTAATCGCCAAAAAGTAGAAGGTCTTGTTAAGTTAATTCAATATGCTGTTGAAGGTCTTGAAGCAGATAATATTGTTATTGTTGATAATAAAGGAACCATTTTAAATGATTTTTCTAATTTAGATGGTGTTGATAGGATTGATTTAGCTGAGAAGGAAAGAAAGCTTAAATTAAAATATGAATCTATGCTTCGTGATGAAATTGATTTTGCTTTAAGTAAGGTTTTGTCTAGTGATAGATTTATGATTGCAAGGGTTAATGTTACATTAGATACTTCAAAGCAAACTACAGAATCTAAAGAGTATGCTCCTATTGAGCTTGAACCTCAAGATCCAAAAGTTTCTTATAATACAAGAAAAGTGAGTGACTCTACGTTAATTTCTTCTCAAGTACATAAGAGAGAGTATGAAGGACAAGGTTACAGTCCATGGGGTCCTCCTGGACAGGAAGGTAATACTCCTCCTGAATACCGGGATATGAGCGATATTATTGGAAAATCAAATGAATTTAAAGAGATAAAAAATGTTGCCCTTAATGAAAAAAAATCTTTAAGTGAAAAAGAGCCTGCTAGAGTTTCTGGGATTTCGCTTGGAATTTTTATAGATGGTATTTGGGACTTTGTTTATGATGAGTCTGGAAATTTTGTTATGGAAAATGGGATGCGCAAAAGGGAATATAAGCCTATTTCTGATGAGACTTTAAAGAGTATAACTGATGTTTTGCAGAGTTCTTTTGAGTATAAACCAGAAAGAGGTGATTCAATTACTGTTAGAAATATTGTCTTTGATAGAGTAAGTGAATTTAGAAAAATAGATGAAGATTATTTTGCAAGTGAAAAATTTAAATTTCTTGTTTTTGTTGTAAGTATAATAATTGCTTTATTGATATTAATATTTACAGTGTTTTTCATTATCTCTAGAGAACTTGAGAGGAGAAGACGTCTTAGAGAAGAAGAATTTGCAAGACAAGCACATTTAAGACGTCAACAGGCATTAATGGATGGTGATGATATTGGAGTTGATGATGTTGTTGGTGGATTTAGGGAAGAGGATGAACTTCAAAGTAATGCTGAAATTTTAGCTAGAGAGAAGCCCGAAGATGTTGCTAAGCTTATTAGGACATGGATTTTGAAGAATGTGTAAAGGATAATAGTTTATATGGAAGATCAAAAGGAAAAAGAAATATTTGGTGTTTCTACTTTAACAGGAAAACAAAAGGCTGCTATTTTATTAGTTTCAGTAGGTTCTGATATTTCATCAAAAATATTTAAATATCTCTCTCAAGAAGAAATAGAGTCTTTAACCTTTGAAATAGCAAGACTTGATGTTGTGACTTCTGAGCTTAAAGATAGTGTTCTCTTAGAATTTAAAGAATTAATGATGGCTCAAGAATTTATTCAAAAGGGTGGTATAGATTATGCTAGAGAACTTCTTGAGAAAGCACTTGGTACTCAAAAGGCAGTGGATATTATTAATAATTTAGGTTCTGCTTTGCAATCAAGACCTTTTGAATTTGTTAGAAGAGCAGATCCTGCTAATATTTTAAACTTTATTCAACAAGAACATCCACAAACAATTGCTTTGATACTCTCATATCTTGATCCTCAAAAGGCTTCATTTATTCTCTCTAGTCTTCCTACTGAAATTCAAACTAATGTTGCCAGAAGAATAGCATTGATGGATAGAACTTCTCCTGAAGTTGTAAGAGAGGTTGAGAGAGTTCTTGAAAAAAAATTAGCTTCTTTGTCTTCAGAAGATTATACTTCAGCTGGTGGTGTTGATAATGTTGTTGAAATAATTAATATGGCTGATCGTAAAACAGAAAAATTTATTATTGAATCTCTTGAAGAAGAAGATCCTGAGCTTGCGGAAGAAATTAAGAAGAAAATGTTTGTATTTGAAGATATTGTTCTTCTTGATGACAGATCAATACAGCGTATTTTAAGAGAAATCGATGGTCAGGAATTGGCAAAAGCTTTAAAATCAGTTGATATTCCTGTGCAAGAAAAAATTTTCAAAAATATGTCTAAGAGAGCTGCTGGAATGCTTAAAGAAGATATGGAATTTTTGGGTCCTACTAGACGTAAAGATGTTGAGGAAGCTCAACAAAAAATTGTCTCTCTTATTAGAAAATTAGAAGAGCAGGGTGAAATAGTAATTTCTAGAGGTGGTGAGGAAGATGTGCTTATTTAATAAAGGAGTTGTATTTGCCTAAGGTTTTATATAAATCAAAAGAAATTGTAAATGCAGTAAAGTTAGAGTTTGTTGAAATTTCAAATCCTCTCTTTAAATCATTAGAAGTTAAGAGAAAAGAAAATGAAATTTTTGATTTTGAGAGTCGTAATGTTAAACTTCGTAATGAGCTTGAAACTTTAATGAGTCAAAAGGCAAGACTACAAGAAGAACTTGAACATGAACATGAAGTTATTAAGTCAGAAATGGATGCTGAATGTTCTAAAATTCTTGAAAAAGCTAGGGAGCAGGCTCAGGAAATAGTGAATTTGGCTAATGAAAAAGCTGAAAGTTTACAAAAAGAGGCTGAAGATAAAAAAGGAGCAATTGAGAGAGAATCTAATTTGGAAATTCAAAGAATAATTAAAGAACATGAAGCAAAATTAAAGAGAGAACTTGAAATTGAGACTGAAAAAGGGAGAAATGAAGGATATGATGATGGGTTTCAAAAGGGACGTGAAGATTTTGATAAAATACTTGGGAAATTGAATGGTATCATATCTTCTTTGATTGCAAAAAGAAAGGAAATTCTTGAGTCCTCAGGTGAGCACATAATGAATCTTGTAATGCAAATAGCAGTTAAAGTAGTTAAAAAAATTGTAGATTCTCAAAAAGGTGTTGTTATAGAAAATGTAAATGAGGCTTTGAAAAAAATAAAAAGTAAAACTAGTATTGTTATTCGTGTAAATTTCGATGATATAGATGTTGTAAGTCATCAAAAACATGAATTTATTTCTAAATTTGATTTTATAGAAAATCTTGAAATTGTTGAGGACGTTAATATAGGAAAGGGTGGGTGTATTATTGAGACTGATTTTGGTGAGATAGATGCGCGAATTTCATCTCAACTTGATAGGATAGAGGAGAGATTTAAAAATTTTTCTTCTATATTCTAGAGGCTGAGGAATTTTGATGGATAATTTTTTTGAAAGTTATTCAAGTATATTGGATGATATTCATACTATATCTCTTATTGGTAGGGTCAAAAAAATTAAGGGACTTTTGCTGGAAAGTTTGGGCCCAAAATGTGGTATTGGTGATTTATGTTTAATTGAGCAGAGTTGTGGAAAAAAAATATATGCGGAAGTTTTAGGTTTTAATGGGTCTTGTGTTAGCCTTATGGCTTATGAAGGATTTGATGGAGTTGAGGTTGGAGATAAAGTTTATTCCTTAAATAAAAAGCCTCAAATTAATCTTAGTGATGAATTGCTTGGAAGGGTAATTGATTCGTTAGGGAGGCCTATTGACAACAAAGGTCCGTTTTTTGGTAATAATTACAAAGAATTGAGTTTTAGTAGTATTAATCCTTTAGATAGAGGTGTTTTTACTGAGCAAATAGTTACTGGGGTTAGAGTGCTTGATGGATTTTTGCCAGTGGCACGGGGACAACGTGTAGGTATTTTTTCAGGTGCTGGTGTTGGCAAGTCTACTTTGCTTGGTATGATTGCTAAGAATTCAAAAGCAGATGTTAATGTTATTGCATTTATTGGGGAGAGAGGTCGTGAACTTAATGAATTTATTAAATATGAGCTTGGAAATGGATGTTTTAATAGAAGCGTTTTGATTGTGTCAACTTCTGATGAGTCTCCTATTTCAAGATATAAGGGGGCTTATACAGCAACATTAGTAGCTGAATATTTTAGAGATCGTGGAATGGATGTTATGTTATTGTTTGATTCAATTACAAGATTTGCAAATGCTAAAAGGGAAATCAGTCTTTCGATGGGAGAGCCACCTGCTACTAAAGGATATCCTCCGTCTGTTTTTGTGGAAATTCCTATTTTGCTTGAGCGTTCAGGACTTAATGCAAAAGGTAGTATTACAGGATTTTATACTGTACTTGTTGAGGGTGATGATTTGAGTGAACCTATATCTGATAATATGAAGGCTGTTTTGGATGGACACATTATTTTAGATAGAGATTTGTCTGATAGAGGAATTTACCCTTCGGTAAATATTTTAAATTCAACCTCAAGATCTCTTCATAGAATAGTCAATTTTGAGAAACAAAAATTGATATCTAAAATTAGGAATTTGTTATCAATTTATAAAAGCTATGAGGATTTAATTAAAACAGGGATTTATGTAAAGGGTTCTAATAAAGAAGTTGATTTAGCTATTGCAAAATATCCAAAAATTGTTGATTTTTTATCCCAAGGGATGCAAGAAGAATGTGATTTTGAAAATTTGGATAATGAAATGAGAGAAATATTAGCTTGACTGATTTAATTTTAAAGAAAAAAAAGTTTGAAAAAATATTAACCATTAAGACCTATAATAGAAAAGTTAGTGAGAATGATTTGATGAATGTTAATGATAAAATTGTAAAAATAGAAGAATTTTTAGAAAGTATTATTAAAGGACTTGCTAATTTAAGTAGTGCAGACCTTTTTTTGAAAGGAAATTATTTGGATTATATTTCTTTAAAACAAAAAGAGGAGATAAAAAAGCTTGAGGAGCTTAAAAGAGAGTATAATAAATATTATGATGTTTATTTTAAAAAATATGAAGAAGAAAAAAAGGTTGACATATTAATAAAAACTTTAAATAATACTATAATTAAAGATAAAATAAGAAGTGAGATTTTGTCTTTAGACGAATATGTTAATTATAAGATTTGTAAGAAATTAGGAAAGAATAATGAATAATTATTTGTTATTTTTATTTAGATTTTTTTTGTGGTTATTTTTGGTTATTTTTTTCTTAGGACTTTCTTTTTTTTTAACAGATTTATTTGGTATATATCATACTAGAGACTATTTGCCCAAGTATATTAGAACTTTATTTTTTAAAGATGATGAGCAGTTACTTGATTATACACATATTAGTCTTGATGAGATTAGGATGATAAAAGAAAAAGAGGCCATTTATATTAAGAGTCAACAAGTTGAAAAATTGAGAGAGGAATTAAAGAAAAGGGAAGATAATTTAAATAAATTGGAAGCGGAACTTAATCAAAAACAGAAAGATTTGGATTTAAAACAAAAGTTAATTGATGATATTGTTAACAAGTATAGAGATGAGGATGCGAATTTTGCACAGGCTGCTTTGTATTTGGTTAATATGCCACCAGAAGATGCAGTTAAAAGAATTGAAGAACTTAATGATGAGATTGCTATATCTTATATGCGTAAAGTAGAAGATATAGCTAAAAAAGAAGGACGGGTATCTATTGTGCCTTATTGGTTGTCTCTTATGGATTCTAAGAAGGCTGCTGTGTTGATTAGAAAAATGTCTGTTAGTTCATTGGAGTAATGTATGAGTAATTTAAGTAAGATTATTGATGCTAATTTATCAAAATTAAATAAAAGTTTTAATTTTATAAATGGTGGTTTATTAAGTCAAGATAAAAAGGGTGGTTTTGCAAATTTTATTTCCTCAGAAATTCAGAGTATGTTTAACTTGAGAAGTTCATTGTTAGAATTTTTAAAGAGTAACGGTCTTATAAATAAAAACTCTAAAAATCTTTCTTTAAATCATTCTTTTATTTTGGAAAAATTTAAAGATAAAGATTTTATGTCTGACTTAAAATCCTTGCTTAAAAAAACAGGAAGTTTATTTGATTTTGAGAGTTTGAAAAATTTAAGAGAAAATTTATCCTTTGATTCTGAATTTATTGATAGAAAAGAAATATTAAGTAATGTTGAGAAGGTCTTATCTGAGCTTACTATTTTAATTGGCGATTTAAATTTGGTTTTTAATTCTGATTTTTTCAATACTTGTACTGATTTGGAATATGGAGATTTGGGTATTGTAAAAAAGAATAAAGAAAAAGAAAAAAATTTGATTAGCATTGATGTGAAAAATTTTAAGAAGAATAGTGGTGTTAAGGAATTTTTGAATACAAATTCTAGATTTAAATTAGTTGATAATGATAGTTATGTTGGAAAATATGCTATTAAGGAAACATTTGATAGTTCTAGCGAATTTATGGATAATCTGTCTGGTTCTAGTGTAAGAAATATAAAAGAATTTTTTTTAAATCAAATTGATGATAATTTGATGTCAGAATGGAATTTGAAAGTTAATCGTAATATTGTGAATAAGACTAAAATTGTGTTAAAATCGAATGATACAGGAGAGATTAGGTTGATCTTAAAACCTAAAAAACTTGGTAGTATAAGAATTAATTTAAATCTTGATTCTAATAATAATTTATTAGGAAAGATAATAGTTGATAATCATAATGTTAGGACTCTTTTTGAACAAAATATGTATTCACTCAACAAGATGTTAAATGATAATGGTTTTAATACTAGTTTAAATCTTTCTCTTGCAGGTAGTGGTTCTGGATTTTCTTCTGGTAGTAATTTTAAGGATGATGTTGAGGGTCATCGACATCCTTTAAAGGAGAGTCAGGTTTTTAGAATTGAAGATTATGTTGAATTTTCTGGTGATTTAGAGGAAAATGTTAATTTAATTGTTTAAAATGGAGGATAGATGGATACGATTAGTAATATTGACAATTTGGTTAATGTGGGGCAGTCTAGAAAAATGGTTAATGTTGGATTAAAAAGAGATAGAGATATTAAGGGGAGTAATTTGGGCAGGGATGATTTTTTAAAATTACTTCTTACTCAGCTTAAATATCAAGATCCTACAGAGCCAATGAAAGATAAAGAATTTGTTTCTCAAATGGCACAGTTTTCGGCACTTGAACAGATGACAAATATGAATAAATCTTTTGAAAATTTATCATCTATTCTTGGTGTGAATAAAGATTTGAATTTATTAGGGAAAATAGTTGAATTTGAAAATGTTGATGGAAAAATTATTAAAGGTAAAGTTACAAATGTAAAGACAGGAGTAAATCCACAAATTATGGTTGATGGAAAATATTATGTTTATAATAATGTTTTATCAGTAGGATTGGAGGAGTAATTATATGATGAGATCTTTATATTCTGGTGTTTCTGGGTTGCAGAACCATCAAACAAGAATGGATGTTGTTGGTAATAACATTTCAAATGTTAATACCATTGGTTTTAAGAAAGGAAGAGTTAATTTTCAAGACATGATATCTCAAAGTATTTCTGGAGCATCTCGTCCTACTGATGGACGTGGAGGTGTTAATCCAAAGCAGATTGGTCTTGGAATGACTGTTGCTGCTGTTGATACTATTCATACTCAGGGTTCATTTCAAAGTACCCAAAAAGCTTCTGATTTGGGAATTAGTGGTAATGGGTTTTTTATATTAAGGGATGGTAATAATTCTTTTTATACAAGAGCAGGTGCATTTGATGTTGATTCTAATAGACATCTTGTAAATCCAGCAAATGGTATGAGAATTCAAGGTTGGATGGCAGAATCTGTTGGAGGAGAGCAAGTTTTAAACACATCTTCTGATGTTAGGGATTTGATTATTCCTATTGGAGATAAAGAAGGTGCTAAAGCTACTGAATACATTACTTTTGCTTGCAATCTTGATAAGAGATTACCTATAGTTCAAGAAGGTGCAAACGAAGTAGATGTTGCTCGTGGTACTTGGGTTGTCAATAAAACCATTTATGATTCTTTTGGGAATACTAATGTTGTTGAACTTAGAGTTTTAAAGGATGCAGCTACTCCTAATACATGGAATGCTACAGTTTTAGTTAATGGGGAAGAAAATTCTAATTTTACAATGGGATTTAATAATGAGGGAGCATTGCTTTCTTTAAATGGTCAAGCAGGTCAACCAGGAGATTTGCTTGAGTTTCCTATAACTTTTGGTGTTATTGATGCTAATGCTGGAGAAGGTGGCGAGCAGACTGTTAACCTTAGACTTGGAACTGTTGGTAATTATGCTGATTCAATTACTCAATTTGCTGATGCAAGTACTACAAAAGCTATTGTTCAAAATGGGTATGGTATGGGATATATGGAAAATTATGAAATTGATCAAAATGGTGTTATTACAGGAGTTTATTCAAATGGCATTAGACGCACTATTGGAAAGATTGCTCTTGCTTCATTTGTTAATCCTGGGGGTCTTGCAAAAGCAGGTGATACCAATTTTACTGAAACTAGTAATTCAGGCCAAGCTAGAATAGGTGAGACTGGTTTTGCAGGACTCGGTACTATTAGGTCAGGAGTTTTAGAAATGGCAAATGTTGATCTTGCTGAACAGTTTACAGATATGATAGTGACTCAGAGAGGTTTTCAAGCTAATGCTAAGACTATAACTACTTCAGATCAGTTATTGCAAGAGCTTGTAAGGCTTAAGAGTTAATTTTTTTGTTTTAGTTTATGATTTATGTAACTAAACTTAATGGAGATAGTTATTATTTAAATCCTTCTCATATTGAGAGTATTGAAGCTAATCCTGATACTACAATTTTACTTATGAATGGTAAGAAATTGGTTGTCAAAGAAAGTGTGGCAGATGTGGTCAATAAAATCAAAATGTATAGGAGAGAAATTGCTTTGTTAGATAGAATTACACAAGAGAATAAGGGAGTTGAATTATGAATTTGGCTAGTATAATTGGATGGGGAGTTGGATTTGGTGCTATTTTAATATCTATGGCATTTACTCCTACAGGATTAGGAGTTTTTTGGGACTTAAGTTCTGTGTTTATTACTATTGTTGGTTCTTTTTCTGCGCTTGTGGCTTCTTCAGAAGTTCCTATTGTTAAGAGAATACCTACATATTTAGGATTTTTCTTTAAAAGAAATTCTTTTGGTAAAATTCCTATTATAAAAACTTTAGTAGAACTTTCAGAAAAAGCTAGGAAAGAAGGACTTTTATCTCTTGATGATGAACTTGATCAAATTGATGATATTTTTTTTAAATCTGGAATGAGACTTGTTGTTGATGGTACTGATCCAGAGATAATTAGAACTATGCTTTCTCTTGAACTTGAACAGATGCAAGAGCGACATAAAGTTGGTGCAGATCTTTTTGGAACTTGGGCAAAACTTGCTCCTGCTTTTGGGATGATAGGTACACTTATTGGACTTATTGCTCTTCTTGGAAATTTAGAAGACAGATCAGCTCTTGGTTCTTCTATGGCCGTTGCTCTTATTACAACTCTTTATGGTACAATAATGGCAAATTTAATGCTGACTCCTATTCAACTTAAATTAGAGTCTATAGATCTTGAGGAAGCATCAGTCAGGGCCATGATAGTTGAAGGTATTTTATCAATTCAAGCGGGTGACAATCCTAGAATTTTGGAGCAAAAACTTGTAACATTTTTAACTCCTAAAGATAGAAATCAACTTGGTAGTGGTGTTCTTGGGGGTGAATAATGATATTTAAAACCAAAAAGAAACGTTCAAAGTGTGAAGAGGGTGGTGCTCCTGAATATATGGTGACTTATGGAGATATGGTAACTCTGTTACTTGTTTTTTTTGTTACTATGTTTTCGTTAAATGATGTTATTGTGAGGGAAAATGTTTTAAAAATAATGTCAGCTTCTTTTACAGGTTCTGGATTTTTTAAGGGAGGTAAGACTTTGGATATTGATAAGCTTTCTTATTTAAGTAATAGCTTTATGTCTTTGCCTTCTACTGCTAAAAATAAACAAGCTTCTCAGGCTGCTAAAAATAAATCTATTATCGAATTCGTTGAAAAAATCCAGTCTAATAAGGTTGTTGTAAGACAACATGAACGAGGTGTTATTGTATCTCTTTTAGCAGATGCTTTTTTTGATTCAGCTAGTGCTGAGGTGAAACTTGATGATAATAGAGATGTTATACAAAAGATAGCTTCTTTTATTGGGTTTTTAGATAATCAAGGATATAATTTTAAAATTGAAGGACATACAGATAATGTCGATGTTAATATAAATGGTATTTGGAAAAGTAATTGGGAACTCTCATCAGCAAGAGCAGTAAACATGTTAGAGCAGATTTTAAATTATACTGATCATTCTAAAATAAAAAGTATTGAGAGTAAATTTGAGGTATCTGGATTTGCAGGTAGTAGGCCAGTTGCTACTGATGATACTCCTGAGGGTAGAGCTTATAATAGAAGAATAGATATTTTGATTACTAGTGATGCTTCTTTAAGTTTTGCTAAAGGTATTAAGCAATAATAGTATTTTTTAGTAATGAAATAAGAAATTTATAGGAGGGTAATATGTCTGAAAAAGATGATGATAGCATGGATGTAGGAGGTTCTGATAGTAAAAAAATAGGCCTACTACCTGATGTGATAATAAGGATTTTGCAAATATTAGCAATAGGACTATTTACTGTTGTTATCATGATAATAGTTTCTTATTTTGTTTCTAAGATGGTAGTAAGTCAAAGTGGAGCGCCTAATAATTTTCCAATCTTTTCTAATGAATATTTAGGAAAGCCTCCTATGCTTATATGGTATGAAAGCATAGATGAAATTAGGGGAACTACGCAAGATACTCCTCCAAAAACTTTTGTAATAAAACTTGCACTAGGTTATGCTGAGAATAATGTTAATATTTTAAGTGAACTTGGACGACAGAAGGTGCGCTTAAAAGATATTATAAGAGAATATTTTAGTCAAAGAACAGGCCAAGAGATAAAAAATGAAAGTCAGATTAAAGCAGAAATTAAGGCCAGAATTAATAGTATCCTTAGAAATGGTGAAATAAAAGAGATAGCATTGACGCAAATTGATATTTTTGATATGTGATTTTTAAAAGGAATTTTAAATGGCAGGTAATCCGGGAGCATTATCACAAGATGATATAGATAGTCTTTTAGAATCTATTAATTCATCTGATAATTTATCATCAGATGATTCGCTTTCTAATATTATATCTAGCCCTATGGGCAAGAAACAAAAAGTTAAAGTGTATGATTTTAAAAGACCAGATAAATTTTCAAAAGAACAAGTAAGAACAGTATCAAGCTTTCATGAGGCATTTGCAAGATATACTACAACTTCACTCTCAGCTCTTTTGAGAAAAATGGTTCATGTACATGTAGCTTCAGTTGATCAGTTGACTTATGAAGAATTTATTCGATCTATTCCAAATCCTACTACCTTAGCAATAATTAATATGGATCCTCTTAAAGGTTCTGCTATATTTGAAGTTGACCCAACTATTGCATTTGCAATAGTTGATAGGCTTTTTGGGGGAGATGGTGACACCATTAAAGATAAGAGTAGGGATTTAACAGAAATAGAACAATCTGTAATGGAAAGTGTTATTATTCGTATTCTTGCTAATATGAGAGAGGCTTGGTCTCAAGTAGTTGATTTAAGGCCTCGGTTTGGACACATAGAAGTTAATCCTCAATTTGCTCAGATAGTTCCTCCAACAGAAATGGTTATTTTGGTTACTCTTGAAGTTAAGATAGGTAAAGTTGAAGGACTTATGAATTTTTGTTTGCCTTATATTACAATAGAACCTATTGTATCTAAACTTTCAACAAGATATTGGCATTCCTTAATTGGTGTGGGAACTACTAGTGAAAATCTTGATGTACTTAGAGAAAAACTTGAATATACAAATATGCCTTTGGTGGCTGAGATAGGAGAAGTGAAATTAAAGGTAAGAGAAATCTTGTCTTTAGAGAAAGGGGATGTTATTAATCTTGAAAATTCTTCAATAGATAAAGATTTGATTTTAAAAGTAGGAACTAAAGAAAAATTTAAATGTAGAATGGGGCTTGTTGGTAATAAAATTTCAGTTCAAATTACAAGAAAAGTTGGTGAGGTAGAGGATTTTGATTTGTTGAAAGAACTTACAGAAGAAGTTGAATAACTTAAAGAGTTTTGATGTTTTAATGAGTTTAATAGAGAGGTAAATAATGGATGTAGATGATAAGAATGATGTTAGTGAAGAAAAACCTGAGATAAAGGGTGTTAAGCTTCCTGATTTGATTGATTCTTTGCCTGAAGGTGTTGATCCTAGTAATTTTGGTCTTTTAATGGATGTTTCTATGCAAGTTACAGTTGAACTTGGTAGGACTGAACGTAAAATAAAAGATATACTTGCTATGTCTGAAGGGACGATCATTACACTTGATAAACTTGCTGGTGAACCTGTAGATATTTTGGTAAATGGAAAAATAGTAGCTAAAGGAGAGGTTGTTGTAATTGATGAGAATTTTGGTGTCAGAATTACCGAAATAATTAAAATTAAAAATGAGTAGGTTAGTTTTATTTTTCACTTTTATTGTATTTTTTGCAGAAAATTTATTTTCACAGGATAATGAGAGTGATTTAAATATTACTTCTAAATTAGAAAATGAAGTTAATTTGCCAATATTTGATGATAATAAGGTTGTTTTAGATAATCAGGATATACAAAGCATATCTCTTTTTAATGTTACAGATTTATTTACTTTGGTTTTATTTTTTCTTTTTTTTGTTATTTTTATATTTTTATTTAAGAAAATGATTTTAGGCTATAAAAAAATTAAAAATAATGATGTGTCGACTTTAATAAGAGAACTTGCTTTTTATGAGATAGATAATAAAAATTCTATAAGGATTGTTAATGTGTTAGGCAATGTTTATGTATTTTTAGTATCAAATAGTTCTTCTATTTTACTAAAGGAGATAACATCAGGTGAAGAGTTGGAGAATTTAGAATTTCAACTTAATAAGATTAATAGCCGTGGTAATATAAATTCATTTAGGTCAATTTTTAATAAAATATTACGCAATAATAAGAAAGATAAACCATTTATTGATGATCATGATGAATATGCAGAGTTGGAAAATGATATTGAGACTTCTTTGAAAAGTAAACAGGATAGATTAAAAAAGTTTTAGAGGTTAAATTTGAATAAAAAATTAAGTTTTTTGTTGTTATTTGGAGTTGTAAATTTTGCATTTTCTCAAACCAAGTCTTTACAACCTACTACTGGATTGAATTTTCCATTTGTTGATTTTTTAAATTCGTTTGGTGGTGGCATAGTTTTTCCTTTGCAACTTTTATTAATATTAAGCATCATAACGCTTTCTCCGGCTTTTTTGGTTTTAATGACTTCCTTTTTAAGAATAGCAATAGTATTGGATTTTATTAGAAGAGCATTATCACTTCAGCAATCACCACCTAATCAGGTAATAATGGGATTGGCTTTATTTTTAACTCTTTTTACTATGTGGCCAACTTTTAACATAATATATAAGGATGCATATTTACCTTTGAGAGATTCTAAAATAAATTTTAATGAATTTTATGATAGAGGAATTGCTCCACTTAGAAATTTTATGTATAAACAGATGTCTAATAGTAGGCATGAAGAGATTAGATTATTTATGAGTATTAGTAATTATTCTAAACCTAATAACTTTAGTGAAGTTCCAACACATGTTCTTATTGCATCTTTTATTTTACATGAACTAAAAGTTGCTTTTAAAATGGGCATTTTGATCTTTTTACCATTTATAATAATAGATATTATTGTAGCCGCAGTTTTAATGGCAATGGGTATGATAATGTTGCCACCCGTAATAATATCATTACCATTTAAGCTTATACTTTTTGTTATGGTGGATGGTTGGACTTTGATTACTAGTGGACTTATTAAAAGTTTTATGTGAGGCTATAAGTGACAACTGGACAAATTATTTATTTGATTAAAATGTCTATTGAAAATATTATTATTCTCTCAGCTCCAATGTTAATTACAGCTCTTATAGTTGGTCTTTTAGTTTCAATTTTTCAGGCTGTTACTTCGATTCAAGATCAAACACTTAGTTTTATTCCCAAAATTATTATAATACTCTTAGTTCTTGTGATATTTGGACCTTGGATTTTAAAGAAGCTTATGCAATTTACGTTTTTAGTTTTTAATCAGATACAAAATATGTAATTTCTGGATTAATTTATGAATATAGATTTTTTGATTTTGAAATCTTTTGTGGTTTTACCTATTTTTATTAGGATTTTTGTTTTTTTAAGATTTTCGCCTTTTTTTTCAACTATTAAAATGGGTTATTTAAATTTTTTCTTTGCATTGATTTTGTCCATTATTATTGTAGATAAGGTAAATGTTGTTTATCCTTTGAATAATTTGACAGCATTTGTATTAATATTGCTAGGAGAGGCTATTTTAGGACTTATTCAAGCTTTTTTTGTAAGTATTATTTTTAATGTGTTTCATTTACTTGGTTTTTTTTTCTCAAATCAGATGGGACTTGCTTATGCAAATATTTTTGATGTTTTTGCAGAAGAGGATAATTTGGTAATATCTCAAATATTTACTTATCTTTTTTTGATTGTGTTTTTATCTAATGATTTTTTATTTCGTTTTTTAGTTATTGGGGTTTATGATTCTGTCTTAAATGTTAGAGTTGAGAACATGGTTAATATAAAGAATTATGAATTTATAAAGTTAGTATTTTATTCTTTTGCTATTCTTTTTGAAAAATCTTTAATAATGTCGCTTCCAATATTAGGAGTTCTTTTACTTTTATATTTAATTTTAGGTATAATTTCCAAAACATCTCCTCAAATTAATTTATTAATGATTAGTTTTGCGATTTCTTTGGGATTGGGATTAATTATTTTATATATTACTTTTCCAAGTTTTGTAATATCTGTTAAAAGAGTAATTGAACTTAGCTTAGAATCTATGCGTAATGCATTGAATTTATTTTCTGAGACTTTAAGATGAATACTAGAGATGAATTTTTAAATAAAAGTTGGTATATACCTCTTAATTTTTTTGCATCAGAGGATGAGGGCAGAACTGAAGTTCCTACTGAGCAAAGAAAACAAAAAGCAAGAAGAGAAGGTCAAGTGTTAAAATCAATAGAAATTAATTCATCTATTTCTCTTTTTATATTGTTTGCTGTATTTTTTTTTATGTTATCTTATTTTGCTCAAGAATTAATGGATATTTTTAAATGGCAGGCTAGTAAGTTACCAGAAGTAATGTCAATTAGTATTTATTCATTAAGTTTTGCGTATATTAGGCCTATGTTTAGATATGTAAGTATATTTTTTATAGTGTCTTTTATAGTTGGATTTTTAGTTAATATTATGCAAGTTGGCTTTGTCATAACTCTTAAGCCTATAGCGCCTAAATGGGATAGAATCAACCCAAATTTTTCAAAATGGATGAAAAATTCTTTTGGTTCAGTTGATGCCTTTTTTAATTTGTTTAAAAGTTTATTGAAAATTGCTATAATATCTTTTATATATTATATTATGCTGAAAAGCAATATAGGTAAAATTTCAAAAATGCCTGAGTATAGCCTTGAAGGCGGTATTTCTGTAATATTAAGTCTTGCTTATAGAATATGTTTTTTTTCAGTGATGGTATTGATGGGTCTTAGTGTACTAGATTATCTTTTTCAAAGAGCTCGTTATATTGAGAATTTGAAAATGACAAAAGAAGAAATCAAGCAAGAGCGAAAGGAAATGGAAGGAGATCCTCTGCTTCGTTCTAGAATGCGGGAGCGAATGCGAGAAATTTTAAATGTTAATTTGAGGGTAGCAGTTCCTCAAGCAGATGTGGTAATTACAAATCCAGAGCATTTTGCTGTTGCTATTAAATGGGATAGCAATACTATGTTAGCACCTAAAGTACTTGCAAAGGGGCAAGATGAAATTGCATTTGTAATTAAACAAATTGCAAGAGAAAACAATGTTTCTATAGTGGAAAATAAGCCACTTGCAAGGGAGCTTTATGCTAATGTTGATATTAATGAAGAGATTCCAAGGGAATATTGGGAAATTGTTTCTAAAATTCTTGTGAAGGTATATTCTATTGCTAAAAAATTTAATTAGAGGTTAAGTTATTGGACTTAGAGAAAAATTCTGTATTAGGGTATTTGGGGCTTAATAATAAAGCTGATTTAATAGTTTCAGTTGGTTTAATACTTATTGTTGCTGGCTTTATTTTACCTCTTCCTGCATTTATTTTAGATGCTTTGATTGCGATTAATTTAATGATGAGCCTTTTAATTATTCTTATTGTTCTTTATTCTAAGCGTCCGCTTGATTTTTCGGTTTTTCCAACACTTTTACTTGTTATGACTATTTTTGGTCTTGTTTTAAATATTTCTTCTACTAGATTAATTTTGATTAAAGGAATAAATTTTGATGGGCAAATGATAAGGACTTTTGGAACATTTGTTGTTGGAAGTTCTGGGACGCAAGGTCTTGTTGTAGGATTTATAATATTTCTTATTATCATTGCTGTTCAGTTTATTGTTATAACAAAAGGTGCTACTAGAGTTGCTGAGGTTGCTGCTCGTTTTGCTCTTGATGCTCTTCCTGGTAAACAAATGGCCATTGATTCTGCTTATAGTTCTGGTAATTTGACAGAAGAAGAGGCTACAAGACAAAAAAATGATTTGCAATCTGAAGTGAATTTTTATGGTGCTATGGATGGTGCTTCCAAGTTTGTTTCTGGGAATGTGAAAGTTGGATTTTTAATAACTCTTATAAATATTCTTGGAGGGCTTATAGTAGGAGTAACCCTTCAAGGTCTTAATTTTAATGATGCAATTAATAATTATGTGTCTTTAACTGTTGGAGATGGGCTTGTTTCTCAACTTCCAGCTTTATTGATTTCAACAGCAACAGGTCTTATTGTTACTAGATCGATATCAAAAAATAGTTTTGGAGGGGAAATTTTTGAACAATTTACTTCCTATGCAGGAATTTATTGGATTGTATCTGGATTTTTGTTGTTTTTGGCATTTCTTCCAGGATTTCCTACATTAATACTGATTCTTTTGGGTTTGTTGATAGGATTTTTTGCTTATTCGCTCTCTAATTTGTCTAGAGATAAAGAACTTTATGAAAAGCAGAGGGCTGAAGAGCAAATATTAAGTTATGCGGATAAGGAAATTACGCCAGTAGTGCCTTTAGATCCATTGGCTTTAGAGATTGGATATAATCTTGTTCCAATAGTTGATGATTCCAAAACATCGGAACTTCTTGATCGTATTGTAAAAATACGTCGTGAGATTGCTCTTGAATTTGGAATAGTTGTTCCTAAAATTAGAATAGTAGACAATATGCGGCTTGAACCAAATGAATATTCATTTAAACTTAGAGGAGTGGAGATTGGACATGGAGAGATTAAGTTAGGTAAGTTTTTAGTTATAAATGTAGGTTTGGATTCTGGTCTTGAAGGAGATCTTACAAAAGATCCGTCATTTGGTCTTCCATCTCTTTGGGTGAATGATGATGTTAGAGAAATTGCTGAGAAATTGGGCTATACTGTAGTTGATCCACCTTCAATTATTGCGACGCATATGACTGAACTTATTAAGAGACATTCTTATGAGATTTTAACACGTCAAGATGTTCAAAATATTCTTGATGTCTTTAAAAAAGATTATGGAGCTATTGTTGAAGAAGTTGTAAAGGATTTTTCGGTTGGAGAGATTCAAAGAGTGTTACAAGGTCTTTTGCGAGAGCAAGTTTCAATACGTAATTTAGTTACAATTTTTGAAACAATAGCTGATTTTACAAATGTTACTAAAGATACATTTTTTTTAATTGAGAAGTGTAGGCAAGCAATTGGAAGACAAATAGTTAATGTATATCTGGACTCTAATTTAGAACTTAATGTAATAACAATTAATCCAGAATTTGAACAGAAGATAATTGATTCGAGATTTGAGGCCAATAACGATCTTGTAAGTTCTCTTGAGCCAAGTTTAAAATCCAAATTTCTTTATGAACTCTTTAAGCTTGTAAATGAAGTTCAATCGCAAGGGTATTATCCTATTATATTATCTAGTGAATCTGCACGTCCTGTAATAAGGGTTTTAACAAGTAGAGAGCTTTCAGATGTTGTTGTTATATCTGTTCTAGAGGTTCCTAAAAATGTTAAAGTTAATGTACTTAAAACAGTAGAGGTTGAAGAGTAATATTATGGTTCAGTATTTTACAGAAAGAGGTCCTACTTATAATGAGGTTATAGAGACTGTTAAGAGAAAATATGGAAAAAATGCTAGAGTTATGACTTATAAGACAATATCTCATGGAGGAATATTTGGATTATTTAGTAGGGATTGGATTGAGGTTTCAGGTTATGTTAGGTATGACATTGGACAACAGCAAATAAATGTTGAGGAAGAAAAGCGTAAGATTCTTCAAAGTATTAAAAAAGAAGAGAGTTCTTCAATTGAAGATGTAATTAAGGAAGTTAAATCTCTTAAAAATGAACTTGCACATAAAAAGGAAGAAATTAATCATCCAACTATTTTAAAAATAGAAGATATTTTACGTAGTAATGATTTTTCTGAAAGTTATATTAGAGATATTAATAATTTTATTAAAAAGGAATTTAGTTTATCTGATCTTGATGATTATGATAAAGTTAAAGACAGTGTGATAATATATATTGCTAAAACTATTAAATGTTCAGGCTCTCTTATTGATAATCTTAAGAAAAGGATTTTTATTTTAGTTGGACCAACAGGTGTTGGGAAGACTACTACCATTGCAAAACTTGCAGCGATTTATGGTATTAATAGTGATGATAAGAATTTAAATATTAAGATTATTACTATTGATAACTATCGAATAGGTGCTAAAAAACAAATTCAGACATATGGTGATATTATGGGAATTCCTGTTAAAGCAATTGAATCTTTTAAAGATTTAAAGGAAGAGATTACACATTCAAAAGATTTTGATCTTGTTCTTATTGATACAATTGGTAAGAGTCCTAAGGATTTTATGAAACTTGCTGAGATGAAAGAACTTCTTAATGCTTGTGGTCGTGATGCTGAATTTCATTTGGCTGTAAGTTCTACGACAAAAACATCAGATATAAAAGAAATATTTCATCAGTTTTCTCCTTTTAGTTATAAGACTGTGATTTTTACAAAGCTTGATGAGACAACATGTGTTGGTAATTTGATAAGTTTAATTCATGAAATGAGAAAGGAAGTTTCTTATGTTACTGATGGGCAAATTGTTCCTCATAATATTAGTATTGCAGAACCGCTTACCTTCATTAAGAAAATAAATGGATATAGAATAAGTGATGATGTTGAATTTATTCGAAAGCTAAAAGGTAAATCTTATTATTAAGGATAATATATGATGGAAGATCAGGCTCAAAGTTTACGTGATATTATGAGATTAAATAATAAGTCTAGCTTTGTTATTGATGATAAAATACAAAATAATAAAACAAGATTTATTTCTGTTACCAGTGGTAAAGGTGGTGTTGGGAAAAGTAATATTGCTGTGGGGCTTGCTCTTAAATATGCACATCTTGGTAAAAAAGTTTTGATTTTTGATGCAGATATTGGTATGGCTAATATTAATATTTTACTTGGAGTGATTCCAAAGTACAATATTTATCATATGATTGTGCAAGGTCGATGTATTAAAGACGTAATTACTAAGACAGAATATAATATTGATCTCTTAGCTGGTGCTTCTGGAACAACAGAACTTTTGGACTTATCAGAAACCGAAATGAACCAGTTTATAAAAGAATTATTAAAAGTTTATGAATATGATATAGTGATAATAGATACCAGTGCTGGAATTTCAAGACAGGTTATTTCGTTTTTATTCTCTAGCGATGATGTGGTTATTGTAACAACGCCAGAACCTACCTCCATAACTGATGCTTATGGTATCATTAAGGTTTTGTCTCATAGGATGGAAAATTTAAAGAATTTAAGACTGGTTGTAAATAGAGTTGCTAATGTTAGTGAAGGGAAAATAGTGGCTAAGAAAGTTATTGATATATCGAGTCAGTTTTTGAATTTGAATATTGATTATTTAGGTTATGTTTATGAGGATCAAAATATTAAAAATTCTGTTTTTAAGCAGAGACCTTTTATTTTATTGAATCCTAATAGTAAAGCTAGTTATTGTCTTGATTCTATTGTTGCTGCTCTTGAGGAGATTACTCTTGATAATAAAAAAAGAAGAGGTGTGATAGGTTTTATATCTAAATTTTTTGGCATGGAATAGGTAATTATGTTATTTGGAAAGAAAAGCAAGTATGTTTTATTATTTAGTTTATTTGCATTTATTCTTGCGATGATTCTTAGTATTTTTGCTAGAGTGTCTTTTTTTACAGTATTATTTAGAGCATTTCTTCAATTTGTAATTTTTTTTGCTGTAGGACTTTTAATTGAATTTATATATAACAAGTATTTGTATGAACTCTTTAAAGATAATGATTTGAGTAGTAATAAAGATGTTCTTAATAAAGATGATAATTCTCAAGCTGGACCTAATAACATAGATTCTTCTTTGATAAAGGATTTTTCAAGTAAGAATGCTAAAGTTAATAATAGTAATTATGATTTTTCGGAAGAATTGAATAAGTATACGGCTGTTAGAGAGAGGCAAAATGATGTTGATTTTGAGAGTAAATTATCAGAACAGATTTCATATGTTAAGAAAAGTGATCCCAAAGTTGTTGCTGATACTATTAAGACTTTGATTAATAAAAAGGAATAACTATGACTGATATTGGTGATTTTGCTGGTTTAAGAGAAAAAATAAGACGATATTTAGAGAGAGAAAATAAGGTTCGTTTAATAGAAATAGAAGCGGATACTCTTGAAGAGGCTTTAAATGATGCTTCTTTGGAACTTTCAGTTCCATATAAAGATTTGGATTATGAAATTTTAGTACGTGGAAATAGTGGGATATTTGGATATGGTGAGAAAAAATGGAGAATAGTTGCTTATAAAAATTCTTATTCAAAATTTGGAGTTCTTGATGTTTTAAGTTCACAAGGCGAATCTGAAGAGAGTATTTCTTTGGATGGAAAGTTTTTTATAAGAAGAAGTGCCAAGGGAGTATTTTTAAAAGTGACTCCTGCTCAAGGAGGAGGAAATGTTGTTACTTTTAAGGATGTAATGGATAAATTTGCATCGTATAGTAATATTAAAAATTTGGATAAGAATTTTGTTAGAACAATAGTTGAAAATGCTAGTGGTGAATATGAACGTGTTTCTGATTTTGAGGCTGAACTTGCAGAGAGTGTAACTATGATGGTTCATATATCAGAAGACGCAATGTCAGTAACTATTGAATTTACTACTCCTGGACCTAATGGTGCTGAAGTTTTAGAAAAAGATATTTGTAATATTCTTAAAAAATATGGAGTAGTAGATAAAGCATTGCTTCACAATAAAATAAAAGAATTTGTGGACTATCCATTTTATGGTGAATCAATTGAGATGGCAAAGGGAGTTAATTCTGTTAAGGGAAGGGATGCTTATGTTAATTTTGTTGTAAAGAGTAAGTATTCATCTGAATATGGTGCTGTAGGTAATGAATTTAGGAATGTTAATAAGGGAGATGAGCTTGCAGAAATTGTCCCTTTGTCAAGAGGGATTGATGGATATACTGTTTTTGGAAAAGTATTAAAGGCAGAGAGTGGTAGGGAATTGGATTTGGTTTTGGGAGAGAATACTTTACGGGAAGGAAATAAAATCCTTGCAGGATGTGATGGATATATATTTATTGAGAATGGTGTTATTGCTGTACATGATGTTTATGTTATTGATGGTGATGTTGGTCCTGCTACTGGTAATATAGTGAATAATGGTATGGTATTAATTAAGGGAAGTATTTTGGATGGATATAATGTGATGGCTAAGAGTGGAATAGAGGTTAATGGACTTGTTGGTAGATGTAATTTGAGTACAGATGGCTCTATTATTCTTCGTAGTGGAGCTAATGGTAAGGGTGGTTCGGAGATTTATGCTAAGAAATCTATTAAATCTAAATTTTTAGAAAATGTTGATGTACGATGTGAAGGTAATATTGAAGTTGTAAGGGGAATTGTTAATTCTTTTGTTTCTTGTACAAAGAAAGTACTCTGTATTGGGAAAAAATCTAAAATAGTTGGTTCTGATATTCATGCAAGAGAGGAAGTTAGAGCGTATTCTATTGGATCTGAGGGTAATGCTGAGACTTCTGTTTGTGTTGGTTGTGATCCTGAAATAAAATCTTTATTATCTAAATTTAATGAGTATCTTGTCAAAATAGAGAAACGTCTTGAGGTTTTAACAAAAGATATTTCTGCTTTAAAGAAAAATATTCAGATTACTGTTGATAAAGCCGAAAAGTCTTTAAAAATTGATAGTTGTAATGAACTTATTAATGAGAGAGATATTTTAATTTTAGAAATAAAAATGGTAAAAGATAAACAAGAAAGTTTACAAAGAGCACTTGAAAATAGTAAGATTGCTGGCAAAATTTTTGTTGAATACATAGCTTATGCTGGAGTTAAGTTGTATATTAAAGATGCTTATTATGAGCTTCCAAGGGATTATCATAATATTACTTTTGTAGAGGATGACGGTATTATTAAAATGGTAGCTTATGTTCCTTTTGAATCTAAATAGTTTATAAATTATAGGAGGAGCTTTTGGATATTAATATTTCATCTGAAGTTACAAAGATAATTACACAAGGTGCTTTTAAAGCTAGTGAAGTTTCAAATGAGACTTTGAGAAAAAAAAAGATAAGAGAAGATCAACATTTGAGTTTAAATGAGAAAGAAAGTTATCATTATGATTCGGAAATTAATATCATATTTCCTATTGATGAACTTAAAGATGATAACTTTAATTCTGTTACAATATCAAAAGTTAAGCATGATGATAAAAATTCGTCTGAGTTATATGATATTAATTTACATGATCCAAAGCTTGGAAAGAATATTGATATTGAGAGATAGTTTGGTATAGGACATTCTATATGTTTGTTGTTTTTTGTTTCATTTTGATTATATTTACTTTTATATATTTTCATGTATATATTAGTTTAAAAATAAAATCTAATAGCATACTTAAAAAATTTAAGAGTGAAGTGGATAAAACTATTATTGAGATTAATCAAGCTACTGATAGAAATATCAGTATTATTGAAATTAAAATTGAAAGTTTAAATAGGATTATTAAAGAGGTTGATGAGAGAATAGAAATACTTGATCAAAGATTATTAGGATTTAATGCCCATTCAATTTCAATGGTAAATAATAATTTTGGGATTAAAAGTGATAGTGGTTCTTATAAGAGTAATTTAGATTATTCGATACCTACTATTGAGAAAAATATAATAAAAGAGGGATATAATATTCGTCAACAAGTTATTTCACTCTATGAACAGGGAATGTCTTTAGAAGTTATTTCTAAAAAATTAAAATTAGATTTGGGTGAAATTGAATTAATTATTTCAATTCATAGGGGTATTTGATGGAAAAGTGGATAGGAATAGATCTTGGAACTACAAATACTGTAGTGTCTTATTTTGATGTTAATTCTAGAGTGATATTGAATGATAGAGGTGAGAGAATGACACCTTCTATTGTTTCTTTTACAGATTTTGGTGTTATTGTTGGTAGTGCTGCTAAACATCAAATATTGGTAAATCCAGATAAAACTTTTTATAATTTTAAAGTCAATATGGGGACCGATGTTGTTTATCAAGTTGGTGATAATATATATAAGGCTGAAGATATTGCTTCTTATTTGTTATTGAATATTAAGATTAATGCTGAAAAATTTTTGGGTACTCCAGTAAACGATGCTGTTATAACAGTTCCTGCTTATTTTTCTGAAATTCAAAGAAGAGGTGTTGTTAGGGCTGCAGATATTGCAGGATTAAAATGTAGGGCAATACTTAATGAACCAACAGCAGCTGCTTTGTCTTATGCTTTTGAAAAACAAGTAGAAGGGTTATTTCTTGTATATGACCTTGGTGGTGGAACTTTTGATGTTACTCTTTTAGAGAGGCAAAATGATACTTATACTGTTCTTGCAATTAAAGGTGAAAATAGACTTGGTGGGAATGATTTTAATGAAGTTGTAGAAAAACATGTTTTAGCGAATTTTAAAGAGGAATATCCTGATATCAATTTGGATGATATTGTACTTATTGAACAATTAAGAGAAAAAATTGAAGATGCTAAAAAAAATTTATCTACTATGGATGAAGTTAATATTGTATTGCCTTTTACTGATGGTAATCATTTAAATTATAAACTTACAAGAGATGAATTTAATTTGATGATTTGGGATTTTATAGATAAAACTATTAGTCTTACAAATGAATGTATTGCAGATTCAGGTGTTGATCTTAAACATATTTTAAAGATAGTGCTCTCAGGAGGTTCAACTAGAATTCCTTTGGTTAAAGATAGATTGAAAGAAGTTTTTCCTGAGATTGAAGTTTTAGATTCGTTAAATCAAGATGAGGTTGTTGCAACTGGTGCTGCTATTCATGCTTTTAGTCTTGCAAATAATAATACTCTTATTGATTTTAAAGATGTGACGCCTTATTCTCTTGGAATTGAAACTTGTAATGATGGATTTTTTACATTGATTAAGAAAAATACTTTATTACCAGTTTGTGAAAGACAAATATTTACAACAACTAATGATTATCAAGATGAGATTGAAATTCATGTGTTGCAAGGTGAATATAATAAGGCGTCCTTGAATTGTTCAATAAGTAGGTTTTTCTTTAGTAATATACAAAATGCTCTAAAAGGTGTACCAAAGATAGAGATACTTTTCAGGTTGGATGAGAGTGGTATTTTAAGTATTGCTGCAAGAGATTTAGATATTAATGTTTCTAAGTCAATTAAAATAAGAATGACAAGTGCTTCTTTTGATAATAATGAAAAGGAAGGTTTTCTGATTTCATCAGGAAATATTAAAGCTAAAGAGATATTAGAAGATAAAATTGAATTATTGTAAATATTTTGCATTGAGGAATTAATTTAATTATTTTATAACTGATATATTATCTTACCAATAATGTCGTTAATGTTTATAAATCCATATTCTCTAGAATCAAGAGAAACTTTTTTATTATCTCCTATTACTAAGTAATAATCCTTTGGAATGTATATGCTTTCTAATTTTTGTAGATGTTCTTTATTTATATTGAAGTTTAGGTTATGTATAGATATTATATTTTGCTGTAATTTTATGAATTTTTCTCCTGGGATTGCAAAAATTTTTTTAACAGATATTTTTTTTGTTATAGGGTCCTTGATAAGTACTGTTTCATTTTTTTTAGGTTTGCTCCATAGTACAACATAGGTTTCTTTATTTTTTATTCTAATACCATAGGCTAGTTTATGATTTATTATCCAATTTTGATCTAAAATTGTTGGTAACATTGAAGAACCTTTAACTAAATGAAAAGATAGTGACATTTTGATAATTGTTATTAATAATATAAAAGCCAATGCAACGGGCATTAATACCTGTTTGTGAATTTGCAACATTTCTTAAATTTCCATTTGAGTTTTTATCGAATTGAAATTTCTAGTGTATAGTATATAATAGGGCATAATATGATTATACCAAAAAAAGATCAGAATGTATTTAAGAGGAATAAAAATTTTTTGTTTAATAGGGCACTTAAGGGTGATTTTGAATTGAGAGATTTTGGTAATATTCGTAATTTTAATAAAAAAAAACGGAAAAGATGTTTTCGTTTTTTTAATATTTTTACAAAATTTTTTTATGTATTTAAATTGTTGTTTATAACTTTGTTTGGGCAGATTATGAGTGTTAATAATTATAAGTGTCGATCTTCTTATAAGAAGGTTACGTTTAAAATGGTTAATACTTATGATGTGAATTTGTCTTATAGTGTCATTTATAATTTTATTTTTAAAATTAATGTTTTAGTTTTTATCTTAATATTAATCTTTTATTTAAATATTTTTGCGTATTATGGTTCGTATGTTTTTTTAAACAAATTGAGTTTTCCCAAAGATTATTTTATTGATACTTTTTTATATTATAGTGATCAAGATTTAAGTCAGATTAATAATTATTTCTTTGGTTTAGATGCAAACAATTATAATGCTACTACTATAAGGAAGCCTTTTGTTTTAAAGGTTGTTGAACATAAAATTAAGCCAGGAGAGACACTGTCTCATATTGCATCTAGGTATAATATTACTAGTGAGACTTTAATTTCTTATAATGATATTAAAGATGTAAGAAATATTAAACCCAATGTTATTATTAATGTTCCTAATATGAAGGGAATTCTTTACACTGTTGGGAAAAATGATTCCCTCTCATCAATCGCAAAAAAATATAAGATACCCAAAGTGGATATTCTTGATGCTAATAATCTTGATAATGAAGTTTTATCTTTAGGTCAGAAGTTGTTTGTTCCGGGTGGCAAGATGTCTAAAGATTTACTTAGAAATGCTTTGGGTGAGACCTTTTTGTTTCCAACACGGGGGATTATTACATCAGGTTATGGTTATCGTCCTGATCCTTTTACTAAAACTATTAGTTTTCATAATGGAATTGATATTGCCAATGTTGCTAATACACCTGTTGTTGCTACAAAGGAAGGTATTGTTGTAACAGCGGGATTTAGTGTTGGAGGATATGGGAAATATATTGTTATTGCTCATAATAATGGTTTTCAAACTCTTTATGCGCATTTAGGTTCTTTTGCAGTTAGAGTTGGGGATAGAGTATCTAGAGGACAAATGATAGGACGGATGGGAAGTACTGGATACAGTACGGGAAATCATTTACATTTTACTATTTTCAAAGATGGTAAAACGAGTAATCCTATGAAATATCTCAGATAATCTATATGTATTTTGATATGTCCAATGTTCTCAGTATTTGTGTGAGTTTTTTTCCTTCTATTAGATCAATTAATCTTCCTTCAATAATTTGTTTGGCCTTTTCAGAAAATGTTGCTGGTGCAATACATAGTCCTTTAATTTTATTTTCTTTGGTTTTTGAAATTAGATCTTTTAAGAATAGTTCTCCAAAATTTTTTTGATCCGTTCTTACAAATCGTACCAGTATATTTTCTTCCCATTGGTTGTTTGAAAGTTGAAAGTTTATATCTATAAATTGCGATGTTATTTCATTTATCTTTTTGTCTCTCACTTGAAATTTATTTTTATATAACTTAAGGATGATTGCACTAGCTAGGTTATCAAATTTTTCTTTTGGACTCTTAAGGTATATTCTTAGTGCTAAGTTTTCATTTAGTTTTTTACTAAATTCTAGTTTTTCAGCAATTTTTTGATAGTGTGGGTCAATTCTTTCAACCTGGGTAAATGCTTCGGTTGCTTTTTTGTAATTTTCATGTTCTATGTAAAGTTCTCCTAGTTTGTAAAAAAGTTTAAGGGATATTTTTGTGGGTAAATCAGGTTTGATTTTTATCATTTCTTTAATATTATCTTCTAATTTTACCAAGTTGTGATTTTTTGCATTAATTTCAGATTCAATTAAAAGAGCTTCATATATCATCCCATCTTTGCTTTTGATTTTGTTTGCAATATCAAGTGCAAGTTGATCTTGGTTTAATTGGGATAGAGATTGAGCATATGCAAGTAGAGCATTTACATCATTTTGTATATGTTTTTTTATATTGTGAAATATTCCTACAGCTTTAGTATAATTCCCCGTATAAAAAAGAGTCATCCCTATGTATTTTAAAACATCATTGTTGCTTTTATCAAATTGATATATCTTTGTAAGATAGTGAAGTGCTTCTTTATAATGTGCATTTTTAAGAAATGCTATTCCAAGATAATAATTTGCATCTACATCGTCTTTTTTTAGGCTATATGCTTTTTTAAGAAGTCCTAATGCTTCTAAATTAAAATTTCTCTCAAGATTATAAAACCCATAACTTAAGAATACTTTAAAGGAATCGATATTCTTATTTGTAGGATTTTCTTCTATAAGTTGACATAATTTTCTGGCGTATTTAAGTCCATTTTCAAAATCTTTATTAGCGTAATAATAATCATTTAAAGTTTGTAAAGCCCCTACTTCATTTGGGTTTGTTTTTAGTATATTTATAGCTTTTGAGATCAATTTTTTCGTCTTGCGAAATGTTTTGTGATGTTTACCTTTTGTTCTTATTTTTGTATTTAATACTGCAATTCTGAATAGTATAAATACCAAAACAGATATTGCTGTTGAGGACAGTATTATGAATAATGGCAACACTTTAACTTCTCCTAAAATCATATATTAGTAATATTACATAAACAGTAATTATAGCTTTAAATATAACATGGTTTCTTTTAAATAAAAGCATATACATAAGTTGAATATGATATTAATTATATTATATTATTGTTATAGTTAATTATATATATAAATTTGTTTTTTATAAAAGAACAAAGAGGTTGGAATTTTTGAAAGGTTTTTTAGGCATAAGGCTTTCTAGTAATGAATATTTTTCAGTTTTAAGCTTGGATGATACTTCTGTAAAGAAGATGGTATTGGGTAAGCTTGCAGATGAGACCAATATAAAATTGGATTTTTATGTTAGTGAATATGAAAATTTTTCTAATCCCATTATTATTGGATCTTTTTTCTTAGATAATCTTAAGAAAGATAGTTTGAATGTAAATATTTATTTCAAAATAGATTCTACGATGCTTTATGTTTATGGCGAGTGTGATGGAATTACTAATAAAACCAAGTTTGATTTAAGTTTAATGAGTCTTTCTATTAAGTCAAATGAAGTTAATGGTGATTCTTTAAATAGTGGTAAAGTGGATGATTTGCCTATTGATTTTAAAGATACAAATCTAAAGGAGAGTTTTGACAGTATTGTTGAAGAAAAGCAAGATGAGTCTTTAGATTTTAATTTAAATGATGTTAATGATTTATCTAATTCTAAGGATTTGCCTTTAAATAAAGATCTTCTTAGTAAAGAGAATGATTTGGATTTAGTAGTGGATTCTTTAAATTTAACTAATGATATTAATGAACATGTATTGTTAAGTGAAGAAAGTAAAGAGTTAGATTCTGGGTCTAATTTAGATTTAGAAAATTTGGATTTCGTCCTTACAAGGGATAAAGTGGAAAATAATCCTAGTGAAGAAACAGAAGTTGCACATGTACTTGATGACATTGATCAATATTCTGTAAATCAAGGTGTTTCTGATTTGGATAAGTTTTCTATTGATGTTAATGAGAGGGATGATGTTTTTGATAGTTCTGATAATGATGTAAAATCAGTTAAAGATAAAGATGATAATTCTAGTAGTTTTAATGTTTATGTTATCCAAAATTCTTATTCTGATGATTTGAGTGTTGAAGATATTATTGCGGATGTTAGTAAAAATTTAGATGATTTTGAATTTGATGATGGTGTTTTGGATTTAGGTAAAGACAATTTTACTGTGGATGTTGAAGAGCCTAAATTGGATTTTGATTTAAAAGAAGATCGTATTCAAACTTCTATGCTTTATTTAAGTCTTGTTTCTTTATTTCTTTTGATATTTTTTTCATTGTTTTTGATTTTTTCTAAAATATTAAATCCTAAAAATTTTACAATTTCTTATTGTTCTTTTTATAAAGAAGAAAAAATTACTAGATGTGAAAAAAGTAATGTTTAAGAAAATTGTTTATTTGTTTTTATTGAATTTATTATCTTGTTCATTTGTAAAAGAATCTTTAAGTAGCAATATTTTAAAAAAAAATGTCAATAATTTTGATTTAAACCATTTAAATTGGTTGTGGAATTTTGACTATGTAGGACAAAATTTTGATAAATATTTTGGTATAGATTCAGATTCTTATGTGTATGTTGCTTATCTTTTCAAAAAAATAGGATATGATGAAAAATTTAGGGAATATATGCACAAAGCAATAAATAGTAATAATAATATTGCATCTCAATTTGCTGGTGTAAAACTTCTTGAATATTATAATTCTAGAAGGGAATATTATGAGGCAGAACTTGTTGGTCGAAAACTTTATAACAAATATAATGATAATAAATTAATTATATTGGGATATTTTAAAAGTCTTTATTGGCAGAAAAAGAATAATGAAGCCCTTTTAGTTTTAAACAAGCTAGAAAAAATGGATTTCATACAGGCACAAGAAAATGAAAATCTTTTATTTAAAGCAGTGCTTTATTTTAATATTTCTGATATTAATACATCATTAATTTATTTCAAAAAATTGTTTGAGAATTTGCCGGCAGAATATTTACATGTAAGGGCTCATGATTATTTTGTTCTTGAAGGGAAAGATAATCTTTTAAATTCAAGTTTTTTAAGTCTTGTTAAATTTAAAGCTTTGGTTGCTAATGGTGATTTTAAAGGTGCTATTAATATATTAAATGATAGTTTTAAGAAGTATTATAATAATTTTGTTTTTTTAAATGATGTTTATAAAGCTTTTGTGAGTTTAGGTTATATTAATAAGGCATTATCTTTTTTTAGTAGTTTAGATAGTGTTTATAAAGATTATTATTTGGGGCTCATTAATTTAAAATTAAAGAAAGATGTGGGTTTTATGACAATACTTAAATATTTGGAAGATTCTTCTATTGCAAATGAACCTTATAGATTAGAAATGCTTAATGAAATTTTTAGAAATTTCATATTTATGAAAAATACAAGAAATTATTTTTCTAAAAACATAGCTAATTTTTATACAAGTAAGGATAAGGGTAATTTTGGTTTTATTAGAGTATTAGATGAGTATATCTTAGAATCCGTGCAACTTGGAGATTATGATAATTTATATTTACTATATTATAATGGTCAAAATGTCATTGACAATGCTGTTTTAGCAAGGCTTGCTTTTCTTAATGCTAGACTTATACATCACAAATTTGTTAAATCTCAGTCAGTAGATGAGTATAGAGAGCTTTTGCGTTCTGCTATTAAATATGATCAAATATCTTATGCATCGTTTATGAGTAAGTATTTGCTTGATCAAAATATTAATGATTTTTTTGAAAATGCTTTGGATATAAATTATGATCAGTCTGATTATGAAAGGTTTTTGGAAGGGTTTTTAAAATTTAATTTGCATTCTTATGTTAGTGTGTTTGTTGCCAATGATTTTAAGAATGGTTATAGATTTTCTCCTAATTTTTACCGTAATCTTTACGATGAATTTGTGAAACATGAATATTATTATGAATCCATACTTGCTATTAATTACCTTGTAAGGCAAGATTTTTCGGCTTTAAATAAAGATGATTATAAGCGTCTCTATCCATGTTTATACACTGCTTTAATTAAATATTGGTCAGGGAAAAGGGAACTTGAGCCGAGTCTTGTATTTTCTTTAATAAAAGCTGAGAGTAGTTTTAAAAGAGATGCTGTATCTAAACCTGGTGCTATTGGGCTTATGCAAATTATGCCTGCAACGTCAGCTGATGTGTCTAGAGAAATTAAATATTATAAATACTATCCTTATGATTTGAAACAACCAAAAGATAATGTTATTATTGGAACTCATTATTTACGTAAAAGAATAGAAATGTTAGAAGATGTGTATAAAGCCCTTGCATCTTATAATGGTGGTATTGGAAATGTTAGAAAATGGGAAAAAGATTATGGGCATTTACCAAAAGAAATTTTTATCGAAGCTATTCCTTTTGGACAAACTAGGAATTATATTAAAAAAATATTAGTTTATTCTGTATTATATGATGCTTTATATGAAAGAAAGGGAATGGATTTTATTATAGAGTATATTATGGGTAAATTTTCTAAGCGTTTTTAGGTTGTGAAGTTAGATGGAAAATATTTTAAGAGTTGTTATTTTAGGTTTTGTTCAAGGAATTTCTGAATTTTTGCCTATATCTAGTTCAGGGCATTTGTTACTTTTAAAAAAATTTATGAACATTGATCTTCCAATTGTATTTGATATTTATTTGCATTTTGCAACAGTTTTAGTTGTAATAATTTATTATCGAAGACGAATATTAGATCTTGTAATGGTTTTTATAAAATTTATTTTAAGAAAACCAAAAATGACAGAATTAGATACTTCAAATTTAAGCTTGATATTACTTATATTAATAATCACATTTTTTACGGCATTAATTGGAATTTTGATAGAAAAATTCAAGGTATTATTTACTTTTAAGTTAGTTTTATTTAATTTTATTGTGACAAGTATTTTATTATTTTTGCTTGAATTTAGAATTAGAATTTTTAATTCTAAAAAAAATATTTTTTTTTCAGGATTATTAATTGGGATTATGCAGGGGATTGGAGCTATGCCGGGTATTTCTCGTTCAGGAATTACGATTTTTGCGTCGACTTTGCTTGGGTTTAGTAGGACAAAATCTCTTGAAATCTCTTTTTTATCTTTAATTCCTATTGTTTTTGGGAGTTTATTTTTAAAGTATAATGACCTATTTAAGTCTGATATGATTTTTAATATTTTTGAGATAAATTTGGGAGCAATTTTTGCTTTTGTATTTGGGCTATTTTCAATTAGTTTGTTTGTTAAGATGCTTAAGAATAGTAAACTGTATTATTTTTCAATTTATTTAGTTGCAATTGTGAGTTTAACTTATTTGCTTGTTTGATGTTAGTAGAATATGAAGAATTTTTATCGTTATTTTCAGTTTTTATTCTTTTTTATGTTAGCCGTTATACTATTTTCTCTTTTGGTGGCATTAACTCCTATAGGAAATATATTTATATTTTTTGTATTTAATCTTATAGGGCAGATGCTCCTTAATACTTTTTCATTTTTGTCGTTTTATTTAATACTTTATCCGCTTGTAAACTGGTATGTTTATTGCAATAATATGCTTAACAAAAAATTTATATTTAATTGGAATTATACGGTTATTTTATTTTTTACTTTAACCTTTTGGTTAAGAATTAATTCTGATTTTGAGGGTTCTAATTTTGTTAATTGGTTTCTAAGTAATTTTGGAATTATAGTTGGGAATTTATTTGTTTGTCTTATTTTTATTTTAGAACTTATTGTTTGGGTTTATTTAAATTATGTCTTTTTTAAAGATGCTAGTTTTATTTTAAATACCTTTCATTTTATAACATTTAAATTGAAAATTTTGTTTGAGAACATGTTTTCTTATTTGCCTTTTTTGAGTACTTTAAAGATTAAGAAAAATATTAAGGTTTATAAAGATTGTGAGAATAATGTAAGTTCAGATAGTATTTCTAGTAAGGAAGATAATATTATTAATGATGAAGAGTATCAGGCTTTATGGTCTTTTAAGGCGTTTTTACGAAATTCTAATAAATCTTTAGATGTTGATTTAGATAAAACTATTTTTTCTAAATCTGAGGTAACGGATGATAAATTATTAAAAGATGAATCTTTGCAGGAAGTTCAATGTGATTTAAATACTGAAAATCATTGTCAATATAAAATTTTGAGAAGTGAATGTGAAGATAGTAGGTTAGTAGTTAGTGGAAAAATTAGGGCTAGTGATATAAGGCATAATGGAATAATAAATAATATTGTTAGAGATGAATATGAGAATGAAACTTTATTTAAAGTTAAAAGTGATGAAAATTATTCGATAGATATTTCTGTTTTTGCTCAGAGAGAGCCTGAGAGTGAAACTGAAGATGTTGAATATGAGAGAGAAATTCAAAAACAAGCGATGCTTTTGCAAGAAACTTTTAGAGAGTTTAATATTAATGCCAAGCTTATTGATATTATTAAAGGTCCTGTTGTTACGATGTATGCTGTTCGTCCTGATAAAGGCATTAAGCTTTCCAAAATAACTTCTATATCTGATAATATTGCATTACGTCTTGCAGCAGTTAGAGTTAGAATTATTGCGCCAATACCTGGCAAAGAAGCTGTTGGGATTGAAATACCTAATAAGAGACGAAAATTCATTTTGATATCAGAAATAATAAATAGTCAAGAATTTCAAAATGATTTTAAAGTGCCTTTTGCACTTGGTAAAGAAATTAGTGGAAATAATGTTGTTTTTGATCTTGTGACTGCTCCCCATCTTTTAATAGCAGGTGCTACTGGTGCTGGAAAATCAGTTTGTGTAAATTCGCTTATTGCTTCAATTATTTTTTCAAAATCTCCAGATGATGTTAGGCTTGTTTTAATAGATCCTAAAGTAGTTGAGCTTAAACTTTTTAATAATATTCCTCATTTATTAACCCCAGTTATTACTAATGTAAATAGAGCTTTGGAAGCTTTGCGTTGGTGTCTTGATGAGATGGAGAGAAGGTATGTTATTCTTGATAATTTTTTTGTTAGGGATATTAATTCTTATAATAAGAAAATACTGGAAGAAGGATTAAATGAAGTGCCTTTGCCTTATTTGGTAATCATTATTGATGAATTTGCAGATTTAATTCTCTCTGCAAGAAAGGATTTGGAAAATTTGATTTCTAGGCTTGCAGCTATGGCGAGGGCTGTTGGAATGCATTTAGTTCTTGCTACTCAAAGACCATCTGTTGATGTTATTACTGGGGTAATAAAAGCCAATTTTCCTTCAAGAATTTCTTTTATGGTTGCGAGTTCTATGGATTCAAGAATAATTCTTGGAACATCAGGTGCTGAAAAACTTTTAGGAAAAGGTGATATGCTTTATGTTAGTCCTATCACACCTTTTCCACAACGAATTCAAGGTGGTTTTTTAACTGAAAAGGAAGTTTATAAGTTGGTTGAAGAGGTTAAAAAATTTGGAACACCAAATTATATTGATGATGAAATATTTATTGATAGTGTTGTTGAATCTAATACTTTGGTGATAAATTCTTCAGATGAACCTATGTTTGAAGAAGCTCTTGAAATTGTTCGCTCTACTAAAAAAGCATCTGCATCTTATCTTCAGAGGCGTTTAAAAATAGGATATAATAGAGCTGCACGAATTATTGAACTGATGGAAGAGATGGGATATATAGGTCCTGTGAATGGTTCAAAACCACGGGATGTTTTTATTTAAATAGTTTCAATGCAAAAAAAGGACATTCACCATGAATATCCTGATTTTATTATTTACCAATTTTTTGTTTTAGTTTTCTTACTTTTTTTGCTTGTTTTCTTTTGAATGCTTTTTCTTTTTTGACACGAATAGTAGATGGTTTTTCATAATATTCTCTTCTTTTCCATTCTCTGATGATTGCTTCTTTTTCAATCATTCTTTTAAAACGTTTCAGTGCTTTTTCTAATCCTTCATTTTTGTCAACATTGACAGTTACCAAAAAATCACCCCCTTTTTTTACTCTATCTTTTTAGTGTTATTGATTATTTGATTTTTGTCAATAAGCATTTCTTCTAAGAAAAAATCTGGATTTACTGCAATTCCATTAATTCTAATTTCAAAGTGTAGATGAGGACCTGTTGATATTCCCGTATTCCCGACGTTACCTATATATTCTCCTGTATTTACTATTGTATTTTCTTTAACTCCAAATTTTGATAGGTGTAGATAAATTGTAAATACTCCTGGTAAATGTTGAATGATAACGGTTTTCCCAGTAATTTCTCTGTCTCTTGCAAATACTACTTTTCCTCTACCAGCTGCGAAAATAGGTGTTTTTTCTTTTTTAAATGGCGCATAATCTTTTCCGTTATGTATTTTTTGGCTTGATATTTTTTGGTTGTCTTGCATATAAATTCTTTGATCCCCATAAGGACTAGTTATTTGATATTTATCTTTTATTGGATGGACAAACGTATCGTAATGATAAATTGTTGTATCACCTACAGTTCCAATGATATTCCATAATGTTAGAGCTTGTTTTTTTGCTTTAGGTGATTGTTGACTTTTGATAAGTTTAGATTTGCTTTTATTAAGTTTGACAGTTGTTTTTTTGAATATGAATTTTTTGATTTCAATTTCCTTTATGTATTGTTTATTTTCAAACTCTATTTGAATTTTTCTTTTTCCTTCTTTGATCATTGGTGTGATTCCGATTAAAGCTATATAGTAGTCTCTATTACTTATATTACACTTAAAAGGCAATGCACTTAAAATGGGTTTTTGATTTGTTGATAAGAGAGATAATTTTTTAAAGTTTTTATTGCTTATAAAATAGATGTTGCCTCCTTGGAAGGCCTCTTTTTTATAGTATATTTTTGTAATATCATTATTTTTTGCATTAACTTTAAATAATCCTATTATAAATATAGATGTAAGGGTAAATACAAGTAAAAGTTTTTTGACGTTGTGCACTAATTGTTTCTCTTTTTGATATCAATAATTTTTAAAATTTTATCATTTTGATTGTAAATATCTTCACTAATTGTGAATATTATGTCTATATTTTGACCATCTCTGATGCCAAGTTCTTGAATAGTTTGAGTGCCATTAAAATAAATGGCTTTATAATAATCTATATTATTGATGATTTTCATGCTTATGTGTTTTGAAGTTCCATTTTTATCAATTGTTCTGATGTCCTGAATGCATACATTTTCCATCATTAAAATAAATTCTCTAAAATCATGTCCATATGGTTCAAATAAATCTATTGTTTTTATAAGTTCTGTTTTACTTAAATCTTGAGGTATTATAGCATCAATTAGTATTGAATCTTCTTGTAATTCTTTATATTCTATCTTTGCAAGAGCATTTTCAAGTTCTCTTATAAATTCGTTTAGTACATTTTCATACAATGTAAATCCAGCAGCTGCTTTGTGTCCTCCAGAATTTATTATTAGATGTTTTGGTATCATTGAAATTAGTTCTTTTGAATTTATTTTATTATTTGATCTAATAGATCCTTTAATTATATCTGATTGTTTAGTAAGAAAGACAGCAACCTTTTTATAATAAGATGAGAGTCTTGTTGCCATTCTAGAACTAATTCCCTTTGGAGTATTTTTGTCATAGCATACTATGAATTTATCATTCTTAAAAATGGTATTTTCATTATGCGTATTCCAAGATATATCTTCTTTATATTTTCTTAAAGTGTTTATATTTTTGATTTCCTTAAATTTATTTTCTATTTTATTAGTATCTTGACTTAATAGAAATCGAATTGTAATATCTGCTCTTTCAAGTCTTCCTGTTGAATTTAATATTGGTGCAATTTTAAATGCAATATCTGTTGAAGTGATTATTGGTTTTGTTAACATATTGACTTCTTTTAATAGATAATTTATAGATATATTTTCTCTTAATGCTATTTCTTTAAGTCCCTCTTTTACAGCTATTCGATTTTCATCAATAATTGGCATATTATCAGCTATGGTTCCTATTGCAACAAATTTAAGTCTTTTAAGGCAATTTTGCAGTAAATTTTTGTTTGTTTCAAATATTATATTATAGAATATATAATACAGTTTTTCATAAATATTAATTTCTCTATATTTGAAATATTTAGTAATTTGCATAAGTTCTTTTAGTGTTTTGTTTGCATGTTTGGGATATTTTTTTATAAAATTTTCATTAATATCAATTATTTCTATATCTATTCTTTGTTTAAAAAATTCATTTAAAAGTTGAGCTTGTTCAATTTTATTAAATACAATTATGTATTTATTTTCTGAAAATGCTTCTATTTGGTTAATATTAATTTGTAAATCGTTATTATTGTCTAGAGTTATATGTTTTTTTAGAATGTAATTGTTAATTTCTATTGCATGAAGTTTTATATTATTTTCTAATTTTTCTAAAAACATAAATATTAAGTCTTTGTTATAAAGATTGGTAGTAGATAGATATAGTGCAAGACATGTTTTGAAACTTACATAACATCCAGCTATTTCTTTAAATGGAGAAAAATCACCTTTTAAATGAGGATCTATGATAATATTTTCTGTGTCGATTTCTTTGTTTGGAAGGTGATGATCTGTAATTATTACTTCTATATTTTTTGATCTTGCATAATTTATTTCTTCAATGTTAGAAATTCCACAATCAACAGTGATTATTAGTGTTATTTTGTCTTTAAATGCCTTATCAATGACCTCTTTTGTAAGCCCATAAAATTCTCCATTAGATGGTATTTTATAAGTTACATTAATGCCAAAATCTTTAAGAGTTTCATACATTATTATTGTTGCTGTGATTCCATCAGCATCTTTGTCTCCAAAGATTAATACGTTTTCTTTTTCTAAAATGGCTTCATTTATTCTATAAATGAATTTGTTTATGTTTTTTAAAAAAAATGGGTTGTGCATTAAATTGACACTATTCTCTAAGAAAAATAAGAAATCTTCTTCTTTGATTTCTCTGTTAAGTAGTAGTGTTGCTTCAAAAAGACTGATATTATATTTTTTTTTGATGTTAAGGATATTTTCTTGTGAAATATCAAGTTCTTTTTTTTCCCAAATTTTCATTTCTTGTTCCAATTTGCTTTCTTTAGAGTAGTATTTGCTCAAATTCTCTGTTTAGTTTGTTTTTAATCATAAGTGTTATAAATTCTTTTGTTTTATTAGTTAATTTTGCATTTAAAGTTGTGTTCATATTTGTTTGAGTTGTGTTTTCTAAGTATTTAAAACTTTCTGTATTAATGTACTGATTTTTATTATTGGAACATTTAATGCAGTTAAAACCATGAATGTGTGTATCGTAATAATAATTTTCTTTTATTTGCTTATTACATTTAAAACATGAGTTTGATAAGTATAAAAGTCCTTTGATTATTAAAAATCTTATTTTATATTGCAAGTCAATTAATTGTGCTTTTCCTAAGCTTGAATTATTTAGCATTTCTGTAGCTTCGTTAAATAGTTTGAAACATTCTCCTTCATCAAAACTTAAATTAATAAGCTTGATCCATAGTTTAATAATTGTTAGTTTTTCATATGTTAAGTCTTGAATGATAAATTCTTCATCATTAACTTCTATTATTTTGCATAAGTTGTTTTCTCTTACTATTTCAAAATTGGCTTTTACTAAGTTATTGATATTTAATTTAAACTTTTCTATGGTGTAATCATGAATTATTGTATGAATGATTCCTTTTGAATGAAATAGGTTTAATAATGAATAATTTTTTTTATGATATAGATTTGTTATTATAGCATTGATTTTGTTAAACAGCATTATACATTATTGTATAATAAAAAAATTCATTATTAAATGAATTCTCATAAAAATTTTCTTTTGTTATAATGAAATCTAGGGAGATTGAATACTTTATGGAAGAAATAAAAGATACTGTTGCTAAGGAAAAGAAGCGTTCAAAGAACTCTGGAGGCATTTTGCCACATTTTGATAAACCTGTAAGAGTACCTTTAATTGCTGTGCCATCACATCCTGTATTTCCAAGTATGTTTATTCCAATTGTTATAGTTTCTGATATTGATATGAAGGCTGTTGATTATGTTATTAAAGGTAATGGAATTATTTCTTTATTTGTTTTGCGTGATAAATTTTTAGAAAAATCAGGAAATAGTAAGGATGGTAAATTAACGATTAATTATCAAAAGGATATTTATTCTGTTGGTGTTACCGCTAAAATTGTAAAAAAAATTAATCTTCCTGATGGTGGATATAATATTTTTGTTTCCACTATTGATAGAGTTAAATTTGTTAAAGTTGTTCTTAATGAAGATTTTCCAATAATTGAAGTTGATTATTTAAAACAAATTCCAATTAAAAAGTATGATGTTAATTTAAAAGCAATTTATAGCAGTATTTTACTTAGAACTAAAGAAATATTCTCACATAGGAAAATGCCCGAATTTCAGTTAAATATGGTGAATATTGAAGATAAGGGTAGATTGTGTGATGTTGTTGCAGGAATGATAGCATCTTCAAAGGAATCTCATCAAGAGGTACTTGAAACATTAAGTGTTAAGGATAGGCTTAAAAAGGTTTTAGAATTGCTTTATGAAGAATTAAACTTGATTGAGATTCAAAATAAAATTGCTAAAGGTATTCAAGAAAAATTAGAAAAACAACAAAAAGAGTTCTTTTTAAAGGAACAACTTAAAGCTATTAAGACTGAACTTGGTGTTGGAGATGAGAAGAATAGTGAATTTTTAAAAATGAAATCTAAAATAGATGCTTTAGCTTTAAAAGGAGAGGCTTTAGATGCGGTTGGAAGGGAGCTTGAGAAGTTTTCATTTCTTGAGAGACATTCGTCTGAGTATATTGTGGTTAGGAATTATCTTGAACTTATTACAAATCTTCCTTGGGGAGATACTAAAGTTGATTTTGACAAATTTAATTTACAAAGAGCAGAAAAAATTTTAGATAAAACTCATTATGGTATGAGAGAGGTTAAAGATAGAATTATTGAATATATTTCTGTCCTTAAGTTAAGAAAATCTCAAAAAGGGGCTATTATGCTTTTAGTTGGTCCACCTGGAGTTGGTAAAACTTCAATAGGAGCAGCTATTGCTGAAGTTCTTAAGACGAAGTTTTTTAGATTTTCTGTAGGTGGTATAAGAGATGAATCAGAAATTAAAGGACATAGAAGAACTTATGTAGGAGCATTGCCTGGAAAAATTATTCAAGGACTCAGAATTACAAAAACAAATTCGCCTGTTTTTTTAATAGATGAAATTGATAAAGTGTCGTCGTCTCATTATGGAGATCCGTTCTCAGTTCTTCTTGAAGTTTTAGATCCCGAACAAAATGTTAATTTTAGAGATCATTATCTTGATTTGCCTTTTGATATTTCTAATGTATTTTTTATTTTAACAGCCAATTCTCTTGAGACAATACCTACACCTTTATTAAATAGGATGGAGGTAATTCAACTCTCAGGATATGTTGATGATGAGAAAATAGAGATAGCAAGAAAATATTTAATACCAAAGGTCTTAAAGGAAAATGGTGTTGATAAAGATTCCTTGAAGTTTCAAAGTTCATCTCTTGTTCAGATAGCTAGGGAATATGCTAGGGATAATGGACTTAGAAATTTTGAGAAATATTTAAAACAAATTGTTAGAAAAATTGCAAGAAAGCTTGTTGAAGATAAATCTGTAAAAGCATATCAGATTTCAAAGGAAAATTTGGAAGAGTATATTGGCATTCCTGTATTTAGAAAAGAAAAATTTTTGGATAAAGTTATGTCTCCAGGTATGGTGATGGGTCTTGCATGGACCAATTATGGTGGTTCGACTTTGATTATTGAGACTGTAAAAACCGAATCCAAATCCCCTGGTATTAAGTTGACAGGTAGGCTTGGAGATGTTATGAAAGAATCTGCAAATATTGCATTTACTTATGTCAATAGTATTAGTAATGAACTTAAATTGCATAAGTCCTTTTTTGAAAAATACATGATACATTTGCATATTCCAGAAGGTGCTACTCCAAAAGATGGGCCTTCTGCTGGAATTACTATTGCTAGTGCTTTTATATCTCTGGCTCTTAATAAAACTGTAAGACCCAATTTGGCTATGACAGGAGAGTTATCATTAACAGGTAATGTAATGGCTATTGGTGGATTGAAAGCCAAAATAATTGCTGCTAAGAGGAATGGTGTTGAGCACATTATTATTCCTAAAGCAAATAAAGTAGATCTTGATGATATTCCTATTAATATTAAAAATGGTATAAATTTTCATCTTGTAGATAGTATGAAAGAAGTAATTAAATTGTTATTTTAATTTTATAAAGTTTTAAGTTTAATTTTGTGTTTTGATATTTTTGGGATATATTATTTATAATCTTTACACTTTTGTTGTACTTATTGTTTTAACAGTTGGTTTAAATATATAAATTAATAATGGAAGTAGCGTTAATGATGCAATAGATGTTGTTAACATAGTAAAAGCTATTATTGCTCCAAGTGTTGCAATTATTTTATAAGTTGAAAATATGAGTGTTAAAAATCCTATTCCTACTGATATTGAGTTTGCAAATATTCCATTAAATACGTTAGGTATTGATTCAAGTAAAGCATTTTTATAGTCTTTAGTTATTTGATAGTTTAATATAAATGCATTAAAGAAGTGAATAGAATAATCTACACCTATGCCCATACTAACAGAGGCAATTGTTGCTGTTGCAGGATTTAGTGTTATTCCAAAAAGTTTCATTACTGCAAAATTTAAAAATACCGACCATGCTACTGGAATTGCAATGATAATCCCAGTTTTTATGGATTTAAAGAATATTATGAGCAATATTGCTATTGCACTAAGTGTTGTAATAATATTTGTGATTTGTTCTTTTACCATAGTTTGTGATATGGGTATTTTGTCATAAGCTCCTGAAAAGTGGTATTCATGTCCTGGCATATATTTGTCAATCACATTGCTTGCATAGTCTGCAAATTGTTTAATTTCTTCAGTTGAATTTTGATCAGTTCTTATAATGATTGATATTTGCGACCAATCATTATTGATATACATATTAGTCATATTTTTAATGGAATTGCTTCTGCTAATTAATAGTATTAACTTGTTTAATACAGCTTGATTTTCAGGTAATCTGTATTCTTTGGGATTTTCTTTTTTAAATTTAAAATTCATAAGTCTTATAATGCCATTTATTGAATTAGATTGTGTTTTATAACTGAATTTATCAATATTATCTGTGATTAAATCCAGATTTTTCATTTTTTGTTCATTCTTAAATTCACCTGGGGTGCCATTAATTTCAATTTTAATTACTGATGTTCCTCCTATTTCTTTTTGCATGAAGTTAAGTGTTTGTTTGACACTTGTATTTTCTTTAAAATAATCTTTTTCATCGAAATTAATTTCTATTTTAAAAAGTCCTATAATTGAGCTTAATAAAATTATTACGGTTACAATGAATGAAATGTATTTGTTATTTAGTATCCATTTTGTAATTATTTGGTTTATTAGCGAAAGTTTTTCAAGAAAAGTATGCGTATTTTTTTTGTTATTATGTTTAAATGGTGTTTTAACTAGTATTCCAGGTAGTACTAATAAAGACATAAACATTGCAATGATGACACCTAGTGACATAAAAATTCCCATTGTTCTATATGCTTGAATAGACGAACTGATTAGAGATAAAAAGCCAAAGGCTGTTGTGAGAGAAGTTAAAATTATTGGTGTTTTTAGTGTTTGAATTGTAGTTATGATGGCTGTTTCGGTTAAGGGTTTATTTTTATTAATTTGTTTTAATACTCCATTTATTATATGTACAGCATTAGCACATCCAATTGAAATCAGTAGGACTATCATTGTTGTTTCTGGAACAGTAATTGGAGACATAAAAAGGCTTTTAATTCCAAAAGTCCAAATTAAAGCACATATTGCAATGAGTACGGGAATTATGGCTCCTAGTATATTTTTTACAATAAAATAGAGTGATACAATGACTACGATTGCAGCAAATGGTCCTAACAATTTGAAGTCATCAGCCATATAATTGAGTATTTTTTCTCTTACTACAAGATCTCCTGTTAAGTAAAGTTTTAGAGTATCAGTTTCATGTCTTTTAATTGTGGCTTCCATTGCTTCAAGTTCATTTTTTAAGCTTCGGCTAAAATTTGTCTTAGTATCTGTTGTTGATATTATTATAAAGTATATTAAAGTTTCATCATCATTTAGAAATAGCTTTTTAATAAATGGTGTTGCATTAATTTTGTTTTTTATATTGATTATATCTTCATCTGTATATACATCTTTTTTTAATTGTGGGAAGTAAGTAAATATGCTCGTAACGGAGTTGGGTGTTACTTTTAAGATATTGACTATATCATTTGCTACTTCATTAATTTTTCTAAAAGTTTCTTTATTGAAAATATTTTTTTTGTCTTTAAACATTACTATTGTTGATAATAGAGAACTACTTTTGTCTATATCTAGAGTTTGTTCAATTTGTGCATTTTTTGGTATGAGTTTTAATATGTTGGAGTCAAATTTTATATCTTTTAAGAAAAATCCTAAAACAATTGTTATTAGTGTGAATGTTATTAATATGAAAACTTTATGTTTAATACTTAGAGTCGCTAGATCCATTTTTGCCTCGTTATTTTGCTACTATATTTACAAGTTTGTCTTTAACCGTAATGATTTTTATTATTTGTTTATTGTGTATATTTTGTATAATTTTTTGATTATTAAGAGCAATTTTTTCAAGAGTGTCCTCATCAGTGTCTTTTTTTATCATAATCTTGTCTTTTATTTTACCATTAACCTGTAGTACAACTTCTCTTGTATCATCAATAATTGAATTTAAATCGTATTTTGGCCATTTTGCATTTTTAAATATACTGGATTGTTCGCCCATAAATTCCCATAATTCTTCTCCTAAATGTGGTGCAAATGGTGATAAGATAATGATTATAGGTTTAAATATTTGTAAATAATTCTTTTCATGTTTTAGAAGTTCATTTATGAATATCATTAATGTTGAAATTGCGGTATTAAAATTTAAAGTTTCTATATCTTCTGTGACTTTTTTTATTGTTTTATGCAGTTCAGATATTATTTCTTTTGGAGGTGTTTCGTTAGTAAGTTCTTTGTTCTTGATAAGCCATATTTTGTTTAAAAATCTAAAAATTCCAATGAGTCCTTGTGTATTCCATGGTTTTGAATCGGTTAAAGGTCCCATAAACATTTCATATATTCTCATTGAATCTGCACCGTATTCTTTAATGATGTCATCTGGATTTATTATGTTTTTAAGTGATTTGGACATTTTTGCTATTATTTGTTTTAATTCTTTATTATTTTTTTTTGAAAAGAATTTATTGTCTTTTTTTTCTACTTCATCATTGGGAATTAAAATACCATTTTCGTCTTGATATGCAAATGATGTTATCATTCCTTGATTTATAAGTTTTCTAAAAGGTTCTTTTGTATTAACATATCCTAAATCATAAAGAACTTTATGCCAAAATCTTGCGTATAATAAGTGTAGTACTGAATGTTCAGCACCTCCAATATAAAGATCAACTGGCATCCAATAATTAATTTTTTCTTTATTTGCAAATTCTTTTTCGTTATGAGGATCAAGGTATCGTATATAGTACCAACATGAGCCTGCCCATTGGGGCATTGTGTTTGTTTCTCTTTTATATATTTTGCCGTTACGTTTAACATTTACCCAGTCTTTAATTTTTGAGAGAGGCGATTCTCCTGTGCCAGATGGTTTGTAATTTTCTATATCTGGAAGTGTTAATGGTAATTCATCATCGTTTAATGGTATTTCATTTAGGTTGTCGTCAAACAAAATAGGAATAGGTTCTCCCCAGTATCGCTGTCTTGAGAAAATCCAATCTCTAAGTTTATAATTAATTTTTTCTTGGCCCATTTTATTTTCTATAAGCCATTTTATTACTTTTGTTTTTACTTCGATAGTTGTGAGATTGTTAAATTCCATAGGTGTATTAATTGAAATACCATTTTCGGTAAGTGGTTTTATTAATACTTCATTAGTGCCAGTTTGAGAGACCACTTGTTTGATGGGCAAATTATATTTTTTTGCAAATTCAAAATCTCGTTCATCATGTGCAGGAACACTCATTACAGCTCCAGTTCCATAAGTGCCAAGTATATAACTTCCTATCCAAATTGGTATTTCTTCTTTAGTTATTGGGTTAATAGCATATGCTCCTGTAAACATCCCTGTTTTGTCTTTTTCAAGAGAAGTCCTCTCAAGATCGCTTTTAAGGATTTCTTTGTCTTTATATTTTGATATTATAGGTTTAAGTTCATCTGTCGTAATTTTGTCTACCATAGGATGTTCTGGTGCAAGTACTAAATATGTTACTCCAAAAATTGTATCTGGTCTTGTTGTAAATACCTTTATTTTTTCTTTACTTTCCTTTACTAAGAATTCAATTTCAACTCCTGTTGATTTTCCAATCCAATTTTTTTGCATTTCTTTGACAGATTCAGGCCAATCTACTTCTTCAAGATCTCTAATAAGTCTTTCTGCATATTTTGTGATTTTGAGTAGCCATTGTCTTAAAGGTTTTCTTTCTACTTTATGAAATCCCCGTTCTGATCTAGGTCCATCGGGTGTTTGAATTACTTCTTCGTTTGCAAGCACTGTTCCAAGATCAGGACAATACCAGACAGGTATTTCTTTTGTGTAAGCCAAGCCTTTTTTATATAATTGAAGGAAGATCCATTGTGTCCATTTATAATAATTTACATCATGAGTTTTAATTTCTCGATCCCAATCATATGCAAATCCTAATGCTTTAATTTGTTCCTTAAATTTTTCAATATTTTTTTCTGTTATTTTTTTAGGATGTTTTCCTGTTTGTATTGCATAATTTTCTGCAGGTAATCCAAAACTGTCAAACCCCATTGGATGAAGTACATTAAATCCATTTAAAAGCTTATATCTTGTTAATATGTCAGTGGCCGTATAACCTTCAGGGTGTCCGACATGGAGTCCATTAGCTGAAGGATAAGGAAACATGTCAAGAATATAGATTCTTTTTTCTTTAGGAACATTTGGATCTTCGTTTACTTTATATGTTTTGTGTTTATCCCAGTAATTTTGCCATTTTTTTTCTATTTTTTTAAAGTCATATTTAGACATTTATTCCTCAGTGCATAGCAACATTCTGCTAATATTAACGTAGCACATTTATGTTGTTAATTTTGTTGTTATTTTAAAACTCTGTAGCCCTTAATTTGCTCCTAATAGATGCTGTGGACTGGACTTGAACCAGCATGGGCTTACGCCCACTAGCCCCTCAAGCTAGCGTGTATACCACTTCCACCACCACAGCGCATACATATTATATTTACTATTCAAAAAGTTTGTCAACTTTTTTAGGTTTTTTCTTTTTTAGAATATATCTTAATAAGATCAGTATTATTATTATGATAAATATTATTAGTAAAATAAATCTTATTTTAGGTAATATTGTGTTAAATGATTCTCCTATTTTAAAACTTAATGTGAAGTAGGTAGTAATTGATATCATTGCTGCAAAAAGGTCAATTATAAAAAAGTTACTACTATGCATGTTTCCCATTCCTGCAGATATAAATATTGCATTTCTAAATCCAAAAGGAATAAATCTGCCAAATAGTAAAGTCAAACTTCCATAGCGTTTATAGTAGTAATTTATTTTATCTAATAAGTTATTTGTTTTTGTTTTTTGCTTAAGAAATTTATTAGCTAAGAATCTACCTATATAAAATGAAATTATATCTCCAATATAAGCTCCCCAAAAAATTCCTAGAAATATTAATATTGTATATTCGTTTTTACGACTAGCAAGTATGCCACCCATTATTACTATTGCATCTTCAGAAATTGGGATGTTAAGGCCTGCAAGAATTAGTAATCCAAAAAATACAATTGGTGCATAAGCAATATTTAGATCTATAAATTCTAATATTATATACATAAATGACTCATTATTTTTGTTTTGTTTTACAAGTTAAATATATGCTTGCTAAGATGAGATATAAACAGTAAATAATTATCAATGTTTTGCCTATTGTTAAATATATATCTGGTAATTTTATGAATATTATGAGTATTACTAATAAGGAGGTTATTATTGTTATAGGAAGCGTTATATATTTTAGTTCTTTTGTTTTTGACGGATAAATGAATTTAATTGGTGCAAAACTCAATGCAATACACGATAATGTTATTATAAGATTTGTATTTTTGTTCATTTCAAAGATTACATTGAAAATTATTAAAAAATTCCATAATGATGGAAAACCTCTAAAATAATCATCACTTGTTTTTGCATCTAATTGTGAAAATTGGTATGCTGATGCAAGTAAGATTCCAATACATATTATTATTTTATATTGCTCTTGTATAAAATTACTATAGTATAAGAATATTATGGGAATGAATGTATAGTTTATATAATCTACGATGTTGTCAAGGAGTTCTCCATTAATTGTTGGTATTACTTCTTTGATTTTTAATTTTCTTGCAAGTGTTCCATCAATTCCATCAATTAAAAGTCCCAAAATCGTAAGTTTTATCAAGAGATTATAATCTGTGTTTATTATGGCAATTATTGAGTAAAAACCAACTATTAATCCAGAAGCCGTTAAAATATGTACTAACCAAGCCAAAATAAGATTTACTTTTATCAAAGCTTACTCCTTTACTAAAATAATTTTTTTACATTATCAAGATGTTCTTTAAATATGTTAATTGTATTTTGTATTGTTGATTTTAAGTTTAAGTCAACACCGGTAACTTTTAAAGAATCTAGGGGATATTTTGAGCCTCCTGTTTTTAAAAATTCGATGTAATTCTTCGTTGCATCTTTTTTATTATTTTTTATATTTTTATATATTAAAAGAGCAGCTGTTATGCCTGTTGCATATTGATATACGTAAAATGGAGAGTAGAAATGGGGAATTCTAAGACATTCTAATGAGCTCTTTTGATCAAACTTAAGACTTTTACCAAAATATTTTGTTAATAAGTTCAAGTAAATTGACTTAATGGTTTCTTTTACTACTGGTTCATTTTTATTAATCATGTCATGAATTGTATATTCAAATTCTGCAAACATTGTTTGTCTAAAAAATGTTGCAAGTAGATCATCAATTTGATTTAGTTTAATATATTTTATTTTTTCAACGTCATTTTCATTTTTAAGTAAATATTCTGCAAGGATTTGTTCATTTACTGTAGATGCTATTTCTGCTTCAAAAATGGAATATTGATAGTGAGGGAATGGATTGTGTTTGATACTAAAGTATGAGTGCATTGAATGTCCTGCCTCATGAGCTAAGGTGAACATATCTCTTATAGATTCATCTTTATAGTTCATTAATATATAAGGCTTGCCATTATATGATCCTGCGCTAAATGCCCCTGCTCTTTTTCCCTTGTTTTCATATTTGTCAACCCAACGTTCTTCTAAAAGCCCTTTTCTTAATACATCAATATATTCGCTTCCTAATATTTCAAGTGATTTTAAAATTTTATCACAAGCTTCTTGAAAAGAATGCTTAAATTTAATGTTTTTTGTTAAAGGAACATAAACATCATAATGATTTAAATATTCTTGATTAAGTATTTTTTTCCTAAATTCATAATATTCATGAAGTACAGATAAATTTTCATTAACCGTTTCTATCAAGTTTGTATAAACTGTTTTATCGATATTATTTTGAAAAAGTTTCATTGAGATAGTGTCTTGAAAATTTCTTGTTTTTGCTAAAAATTTATTTTTATTAATATCAGCAATTAAAAGATTGGCCAGCGTATTTTCATGTTTTTCATATTCTTGATAGAATTTTAAAAAAGCTTGTTTGCGTATTTCTTGATTTTCATTTTGAAGAAATAGGTTGTAAGTGGAATTACTTAATAATTGCCCATTAATGTCTCCAAATTCCATGTCTGCATTTGTTAATGCTGAGAATATATCACTATATGATGAGTAGAGAGATGTATAATTGGCAAGTATTTTTTCTTCATTTTCGCTTAAGATATGTTGTTTTTCTCTTAAAATTTTTTCAACAGCTATTTTTTTATCTTGAAGTTCTGTGTCTTGAAGCCATTCTTTTATTTTTGTTGTTTCTATTTTTAAAATTTTTGGAATAAAAAATGATGTGATATTTGATGCTTCTGTTTCTAGATTAATGTTCATGGCGCGAAGTTCATTTGAAGTTTGATTGCTTACGTCGGTTTCTAGTTGAATGTGTGTGTAATATGTTGTTCTCTCTATTTCTTCTTCAATCTCATAATAATCATTTATTGCTTCTTTAAATGTATTTAGGTCAAATTCTAAAGTTTCGTATTTTTTAAAATGTTGTAGTTTTGATCTTATTTGTTTAACAGTAGTTTTATATTCTTCGTTGTCTTTAAATAAAGAAGACAAGTCCCATTTGTCATTTTCATTGATCTCACTTCTTTCTATCATTAAATTATCTCCATTGTTTCATATAAAGCTTTATAAATTTAAACTTTATAAATTGTGAATAATAACCATTTTAAATCTTTACTTACAATTTTACAATTAAGTTTGAGATTGTACTTGCTTTTAAAATTTGGTTTTTGGTCTTAATCTAAAAATTGCATTAAAAATTTTTTAAATTTGTTAAATGCTATTCCTCTGTGAGATATTTTGTTTTTCTCTTCAAGATTTAATTCGCTTAGTCTTTTATTATTTGTAGTTAAAAATATTGGATCATATCCAAATCCATTTTTTTGATAATAATCAATATTTAGAGTAATTGCTCCTTTAAGTATGCCTTCAAAATTAGTTATTGTTCCATCTACAGCAATATAACTGATTACACATATAAAATATGCTGTTCTATTATTTTGTTCTTTCATTAAATCTATAATAAGATGATTTTTTTCATTGTTGTCCAGTTTCTTTCCTAATTTATATTGATCATATCTTTTTGAATAAATACCAGGTTCCATATTTAATGCTTCTATGCATAATCCAGAATCTTCACTAAAGACAGGTTGTTTTTTATCTAAAATTTCAAATAAAGCTTTTGCTTTTAATAGTGAATTTTCTTTAAATGTTTTTCCTGTTTCTTTTATATCAAAATTTTTAGGAATTTCTATTTTTATTTTGGGAATATCTAAGATTTGTTTCACTTCGTTTATTTTATTTATATTGCTAGTTGCAAAGAATAATGTTTTCATTGTATATAATAGTAAATCATTTATGTATATTTTTGATATTTCTGTCACGCTTGTAGAAATAATTTATAATTTGATTAAGAGAGTATTATATTAAGAGTAAATTTTTTAATTTGATGGTATCATTTGATGTTCAATATTAAGTTAAACCTTATAAGTTTTTTTATGTTTAAATTTTATTGATTCATGTTATGGTGAGGGTTTGTAATGAAAGATAAGAGAAGCTTTAGAATTTTATCATTTTTGAAAAAAATAGATAGGATTTTTTTAAAAATTTTTAGTTCTTTTTTTAAATTTTTGAGTAATATTTGTTCTTTTTTTAAACAAAATATTAGCTTTATGATTATTCCTCATGTTAGAGGGAATGTCAAGAATATAAAAATTTCTTTTTTTACTTTATTTTTGTTTTGTGTATTTTTTTTTGTGATTTTTATAGGATTTATTTTTCTTGCTGTTAATTATGTTACTCTTAAATCTATTGTTAATTCTACTGAAAAAAATTATGCACTTGCAGAGTCTGAGATTGAGGATTTTAGGAATACAGTTGTGGAGATTAATTCTGTTTCTAATAATTTTTCTAAAGTTTTAGATGAGCTTAGTTCTTCTTTAAGAATCAAGGAGAATAATGTTGGTTTAAATAGGAGTAAATTAGATGGAGATCTTGCAGATTTTATTGATTTGCAAATGTTAGAAGCCAATTCATTTAAGGAATTAAATGATCTTAAAAATGTTAAGAACACGATTGAAGGTTCAATTTCTCCTCTTAAGAATATAGTTAGATTGCTTCATTCTCAAAATAAATTATTGAATGATATTCCTTCGCTTTGGCCTATTATTAAAGGAAATGGTATTGTTTCTCTGCATTTTGGTCCAGCTATTGAGCCTTTTACTAGACAGTGGTATATTCATAAGGGAATAGATATTGCAGGGGTTAGAATTGGAACAGCCATTGTTGCAGCTGCTGATGGTGAGGTTGTAAGAGCTAGTTATCAAGTGACAGGTTATGGTAATTTTGTCCAAATTAAACATAAATATGGACTTTCAACTCTTTATGCACATATGTCTCGATTAAATATTTCAAAGGGTTCTTATGTTAGAAAGGGTCAAGTTATTGGTTTTTTGGGGCAAACAGGATATTCGACAGGTCCACATCTTCATTATGAGGTTCGTATAGGATCTCAAGTTGTAAATCCTGATATGTATTTAAATTTGGCTACGGGGGCTTCTAAATAGATGTTAAATTTATTGGTTATTAAAAGAGATAGAAAGGTTGAATCTTCTTTATTGAGTGATGAAGTTAAAACGGTTGTTGGGAAAGGCGATTTTTTTAAAGGGGAATTGGTTTCAAATAATTTTATTCGAGTTGATGGTGATTTTTTGGGTACTATTAATTCTACTAAAAGGGTTGTAATTGGGGATACAGGGCGAGTTAAATCAAATATTAATGCAAATGAGGTTGTTGTTTCTGGGATAGTTCTTGGTAATGTGCATGCTAATAATAAAATTAAAGTTTTTCAGTCAGGTTGCATTATTGGTAATATTTCTTGCAGGTCAATTGAAGTTGAAGAGGGTGCAATTATTGATGGATATATGAATATTGGGATAGGAAGTCTTAGTTTTTCTGAAAAAGATGTATTGATTTATACAGGATCTTATAAAGTTGATGAAAATATTTTGATTGAAGTTAATAAGGGAATGAAATGCGAAGATCGAAACAAGGAGACTTGTATTCGTGAAAATGATAAATATTTATTTAATGATGTGAGAAAGATGGATGAAGATTGATAATTTAGTTTCGGGTGCTTTGAATCTTGATTTGAAGGACTATAAGGCTTCTAAGAAGAAGATTAATTCTACTAAAACAAATATTTTTTCTGCAATATTTAAATCTGAACTTGTAAAAGAAGATAAACATTTGATTATTCTTGAAAATGGTGAATTTAATTTTGAGTTAATTAAAGATATGTTAGCTGAAATTAACGATATTGGCGAAAAGTTGTTAAGCGAACCTTCGCGTCAGAATGTTATTTTTTATAAAAAAACTATAGGTGAATTTTTATCTGTTGTTTTATCTTATTCTATTTCGCTTAAAGAGCAAAAAGGAGGTAGTAATGGTGAATTTAAGAGACCTAAATACCGCATTATTAAAATTATTAATGAAAAGCTTGATAAATTTGCTTATTCTGTTTTGCAAAATCAGGTTTCTCAATTTAAGCTTCTAAGCAGTCTTGAAGAAATTCAAGGATTGCTTGTAAATTTATTTAGATGACTTAAGTTTGTTTTGATATTTAAATTAATATTTGTAGGATTTATATCCTTTATTTTTTTATCATATTAAGTTAGAAGATAATGAAATGATATTTATAGATTTAAAAATAAAGGAGGATATGACTATATCCTCCTTTGATTAGATTAAATATTTTTTTGCTACTTTTTTAAAGTTTTTGATTTGCTCATTTTTCCAAGTTTCAGATTTTTCAAGTTTATGCATCATAATTTCAGCAACTTTTGGTGTAGCTTCGATTGTTGCTTTTGCATTGAGGAGTAGTGATCTTGTTCTTCTGGATAAAACATCTTCAACGGTTTTTGCTTGTTCAAATTCAATGGCAAAAATTATTTGAGCTTCATTTAATGGTAATTCTTTATGAATTTTATTTTTAAATTCTTTCATTTTACTTAGATATTGAAAATCACTTCCATAGACTCTAAAGTGTTCTGGTATTTTGTTGATTTCTTCTCGTTTCATATATCCGTGTATTTTTAAATTTTCTGTTATTGGCATTGCTGCAGGTATTAATTTTTCGTTTATTGCTTTTGTTAAAGCTTTTTCAGCCATCTTTCTATAGGTAGTATATTTGCCCCCGGCAATTGTGATGAGATTTGAGTTTGATATGAATATTTTCTCATTTCTTGATATTTTAGAGGTATTTTGTTGTCCTTTAGGGTCTGTTATTAATGGTCTAATTCCTGCATATGTGCTTAGAATATCATTTCTATTTATTTTAATATTTAAATAATTGTTCATGTTGTTTAATAAAAATTCAATTTCACTATCTAATCTTTTAGGTTCTTCTTCGATTTTATCTATTGCTATATCTGTACTTCCACAGATAATGATATCATACCAAGGTACGGTGAATAAAATTCTCTTATCATCTGTCTTAGGCATTAGCATTGCATATTGTGTATTTAGTTTTTCTTTTTTAATTATCAGATGAGTTCCTTGAGAAGGCTTTATGATGTTAGGAGCATTAATATCATCTAATTTTCTAATTTTATCTGAAAAGATACCAGTTGCATTTATTATACATTTACTCTTAACAGTAATTTGTTTGCCAGTTATTGTGTCTCGAATAATAGCACCAGATATTTTGCCGTTTTTTTTGATAAATTTTGTAAGTTCTGTATAATTAAAAGCATTTCCTCCTTTATTAATAAAAGTTCTAAGCATGCTAATTGCCATTCTGGCATCATCAAATAAGTCATCATAGTATAAAACAGAACATTTAAGACCTTTGGTTTTAATGTTTGGTATTTTTTTTATTGTTTCTGATTTTGATAACAATCTTGTTTTATACTTGTGTTTTTTATGTTTGCCAAGAAGGTTGTGATACCAACTGAGTCCTAAATAGTAATAAGGAATACTTAAAATATTATACATGGGTGTAATAAATGCACACTTATTTACTAAGTGAGGGGCATTTACTTCAAGTAAAGCTTGTTCATACAGAGCCTCTTTTACCAAGGGTAAGTTAAATTGTGCTAAATATCTGACGCCTCCATGTATTAATTTAGTTGATCGAGAAGATGTGCCTTTTGCATAGTCATTTTTTTCTATAAGTAGGGTTTTGTATCCTCTTGTAATCGAATCTACACTGATGCCAAGGCCTGTTGCTCCTCCACCAATTATTATTAAGTCAAACTCTTGATTATCAATATCCCCTAATACTTTTTTTTTATGTTCTAGCATAAATGAGATATTCTCCTTATTAAAATTATGGTTTTATTGCATAAACTTTATTAATGTGTCAATAAAGTCTGTAAATAGACCATCTACTTTAGCTTTTACAAATAGCAATTCTAATAATTCATTTGGATCTGTTACATATGAAGGCAATGCATCAATTCTGAATGTGTAAGGATGAACCTGCATGTTATATTTATGCGCTAAACTTGTAAGACCTGTGATTTGCCCGTTAATTATGATTTGGGGTATCCAAGGTCCGATTCCATCAGCATATTTTGCAACTTCAGCCATACCTTCTTCTGACTTAATGTATTCATAATCTGTTGGTGCTTCTTCCCAGTCATTTTCTCCAATAAGCATTATTAATTTTCCTTGATATCCAAGTTCTTCTCTTATTCTTTTTACTTCGTCAAAATCAAATGTTTGAAGATAAATTTTATCTTCTTTTGATTTATATCCATATTTATTTAAAATTTCTATTACTATTTTAGATATGTCTTTACCCTGTTGTTTATGCCACAGTGGTTTTTTGATTTCAGGATAAATACCAATATTTTTTCCTGTGCTTTTGTTTAGTCCTTGTATGAATTTTATTTCTTCTTCTAGAGTTGGAATTTTAAAATCATATTCCGTTGCAGGAAAACGATTAGGATATATTGTTTGTTGTGTTTCTGGATCAAATCTTTCGCTAAGGCTTAGTGATTTGATTTCTGCTAATGTGAAATCTACGGAGTAATATTTTCCGTTTTCTCTAGCTCTTCCTGGAAACAGCTTTGCAACATTTGTTGTTGTGTCCAGTTCAGGATCGTGCATTACTATAGGGATATCATCTTTTGTTAAAACAATATCTTGTTCTATATAATCAGCGCCTAAGGCATGAGCGTATGCTTTGGCTTCTAATGTATGTTCTGGTAAATATCCGCTTGCACCTCTGTGAGCTATAATTAATGCTGATTTTTTATTTATTTTTGCATTTTCTTTTGTACAAGAAATGATAAGAACAGTACTTATTGCAAACATTATTAATTTGAATTTCATTAATTTAACCTCTCATAACTTATATTTTGATGAATATATTATAATATATTTCCTTCTTAAGCTTTCATTGTTAACATAACTATTATTATTTATTTCCATTATTTTTTTCTTTTTTTAATGTTAATGCTATAAATGTTATTGCAAATATGCATGAAATCATCAATAAATAAAAGTAAACATCCCAACTAAAGTATTGCAATACAAAACCTGTAATGGCACTAGCAGTAACAGAGCCGCCTATATATCCAAATAATCCCGTAAATCCTGCAGCAGTACCAGCAGCTTTTTTAGGTGCAAGATCAAGTGCATGAAGACCTATAAGCATAACAGGTCCATAGATTAAAAATCCTATTATTGCTAGTAAAACGGTTGTAAGTGTTGGAGTATTTTCTGGTAATTGCCAGTATATAATTATTGCAATAAGAGTGGCAGTCATAAATATTATTCCAGTTTCAGACCTTCTTCCGTTAAATACCTTGTCAGACATCCATCCGGCAAGTAGTGTTCCAGGGATAGCTGAAAATTCATAAAGGGAATATGCCCATCCTGAATTTTTTATAGAAAAGTTTCTAACCTGTGCAAGATATGTTGGTGCCCAATCTAGTATTCCATATCTTATAAAATATACAAATGCATTAGCAATGGCTATATACCATAGTAGCTTATTATTCAGTACATGTTTGATAAATATTTCTTTTGCATTAAGTTCTTGTTCTGCATCTTCTGTATGGTTGTCAGGATAATCGTTTTTATATTCTTCAATTGGGGGTAATCCTACGGATTGAGGAGTGTCTTTTAGTGTAATTAGTACAAATATTGCAATTATTATTACTATAAATGCTGGTACATAGAGTACGGCTTGCCATTCATTAAAGTAAAATAAAGCTTGTGCAGATATTATACCAGCTATTCCTGCTCCTATATTATGAGATACATTCCAAGTAGCAACAATTATTCCCCTTTCTTTTTTTGACCACCAATGAACCATTGTTCTGCCACATGCTGGCCATCCCATGCCTTGAATCCATCCATTTGCAAACATTAAAATGAACATTAATACTATAGCAATTGAGGTATTAATTGAACTCCATGGCAATATTCCAAATATAATACTGATTGCTGCTGTTAAGGATAATCCTAGTGATAGAAAATATCTAGGATTACTTCGATCTGAGACATTTCCCATAATGAATTTAGAAAATCCATATGCAATTGAGACTCCAGATAAAATGATTCCTAGTTGACTTTTATTTAAACCTTCTTTTTCAAGTTCTGGCATTACAAATGAAAAAATCTTTCTTGTTAAATAGAATCCAGCATATCCAACAATTATTGAAATAAATATTTGTAATCTTAATTTTTTATATAATGATTCTTCTAATTCTTTTTCTACCCTTTGTATGTGAGGCGCTGGTTTTAGAAAATTAAATATCTTTTTCATAATTTAACATCTCCATTTTTTTGTAATTTATTAATTCCATTTCTTTAATATTAATTCTATATGTTTTAATTTATAATTTAATCAATATTACTTAACTTTTAAAAGTTATTATAAGTAATTATTGATTATTCAATCCAAGATTTTGCTCTATTTGTGGCTTTGTGCCAATTATAAATTAAGTCTTCTCTTTTACTTTGTTTCATTAGAGGTTCAAATATTTTATCTGATTTCCAAAGACTTGTAATCTCTTCTGTGTTTTCCCAATATCCTATGGCAAGTCCTGCCAAATATGCAGCGCCAAGAGCTGTTGTTTCTGTGATTTTTGGTCTTACAACATTACATTGTAAAATATCAGCTTGAAATTGCATGAGTAAATTATTTTGACTAGCTTTACCATCAACCCTTAATTCTTTAATGTCAAAACCTTTAATTGAGTTTTTCATTTCAGTTAATACATCAAAGCTTTGAAAGGCAATGCTTTCAAGAGCGGCTCTTGTAATGTGTTCTTTTGTTGAACTTCTTGTAAGTCCAATAATTGTTCCTCTGGCATAGGGGTCCCAATGAGGTGTTCCAAGGCCTACAAATGCTGGTACGAAATAAATACCCCCATTATTATTTACTGAAGCAGCTAGTATTTCTGCATCACTGCTTTTTTTAAATAGTTCTAAATTATCTCTTAGCCATTGAATTACAGCTCCGCCAATGAAAATACTTCCCTCAAAAACATAAGTTGTTATATTGTTTTTTACCCATGCAATTGATGTTAGTATTTTTTGTTCATTAATTATAGGTTTGTGTCCTATATTAACTGTAGTAAAACAACCGGTGCCATAAGTGTTTTTTGCCATTCCTTTTTGAAGACATGATTGTCCAAATGTTGCTGCAAATTGATCTCCTGCAATTCCTGAAATGTTGATTTCTGTTCCCATTATGGAAGAGTCAATTTTCCCATATATTTCCGAACTTTGTTTAAGTTCAGGTAAAATTGGTTTTGGAATGTTTAAGATTTGTAATAGATCGTCATCCCAATTAAGAGAATTAATATTTAAAAGTAAAGTTCTTGATGCATTTGAATAATCTGTAATATGTATTTTGCCTTTGGTAAGATTCCAAATTATCCAAGTATCTATTGTGCCAAAACATAATTCTCCTTTTTCTGCTCGTTCTCTAGCTTGTGAAACGTTATCCAGTATCCATTTTATTTTTGTTCCACTAAAATAAGGATCTAGTACAAGACCTGTTTTTTCTAAGAAAATTTTGTCTTTGCCCTGTGTTTTAAGTTCATCGCAAATTTTTGCTGTTCTTCTGTCTTGCCAAACTATTGCATTATAAATTGGTTGGCTTGTATAGCGATCCCAAATAATAGTTGTTTCTCTTTGATTTGTAATTCCGATTGTTGCAATTTCATTGGGATGAGTTCGTGCATTTGCTAATGCTTCTGCTATTATTTTTAGTAGAGAACTCCATATTTCATTTGGATTGTGTTCAACCCAACTTGGATGAGGATAAATTTGTGCAAAATCTTTTTGTGCAAATCCTTTTATATTTGCATTTCTGTCAAAGATTATTGCTCTTGAGCTAGTTGTTCCTTGATCTATGGATAAAATATATTTCATAATAATTTTTCTCCTTTTCCTTTGATATTGTGTGATAGTCAATATTATTATTTGTATTTACAATCATTTTTTGTCTTTTAATGTTAGTTTATAAACTATGGCACCTATGTTAGCACCAATGATAGGTCCCAATATGGGGATTATAAGTACATTAATGTCGTTAAAACCATGATTTTTAAATCCAGCTATTAATAATAATATTCTTGGGCCTAAGTCTCTTGCTGGGTTAATAGCATAACCATTCATGCCTCCAAAACTTATTCCAATGGCTAGAACTATTGCTCCAATGATGAAAGGGAAAAATGGATTTTGAATATCTTCTTTTATAAATTTGCCAACAACTAAGACTAAAAACATTAATAAAAATGTTCCAAATATTTGATCAATAAATCCAGGCCAAAAACCAGGAATAGCGGGAAAAGTTGACATGATTCCCTGGGTGATTTCAAATTTAGGATCTATTTCTATCCATTTGGGATAAAATACGATAAGTGTCATTAATGCGCCAGAGAATGCTCCAAGTATTTGAGCTGGAATATAGTAACAAAGTTTTGATTTTGGAAATTTACCAATAGTTGCCAGTCCAAGACTGATTGCAGGATTTAGATGAGCGCCACTGATTTTTGCAGCGGTGTAAACCCCAAATGTTACACCTAAACCCCATCCAAACACTATATTTGTGTATCCACCATTTATTATTTCTCCAGCTATAGTGGGGTTTGATGGAAATAATGTTGTCATAGCTACAGAACCTGTCCCTATTGAGAGTAAAATAAATGTTCCTAAAAATTCTGAGATAAATTCTTTAGTTCTTGTATAAACCATACTTTAACCTCCTTATTGTAGATAAAATTTAATTTAAGATTAACTTTTTTAAATAATTTATATTATGCTTGATGTAATGTAACTAACATAATAATAAGAAAACAAGCTATTTTGTTGTTGTATGGGGAGATGATGTTTTGTTATTATCGTTTGATTTTCTCTCATAATACTTTTAACTATATGATATCTATATTTAATGATTAAGATTGATCTCAATATAATTTTTATGTTTATTAACCATTGCTTTTTGAGATTATTTATTGTTTTAAGATTAATGCAATTTGATATAGATAAAGTAATATATTTTTTATGTTTTGTGTTTAAATAATTATTAATTGTTATTTTGATAAAGATTTTAATTATTGTTTTAGGCAATATTAGTTTGTTATTGAAGTTGGTTAATTCGGATTGATTATCCATTTAATGTTCCTCTGAATTGATCATTGAAATATATAGGATTGTTTCATGCTATAGAAATTTTATTTTTTATTATTATTAATGTCAATGATTTAAGAAACTTGAAATTAATTATATTAAATTTTTTTATTAAAAAAATTAATTGTCTGTTTTATTAATGTATAGTTATGTTTTTATTTGTTTCAATTATGCATTATTACTATTAATTGGTGATGGTGAATTTTGGAGGCAAATTTGGTAATTGTAATTGAGGGATTAATAGGTGTAGGGAAGACTACGCTTGGACATATTTTATCTTTAGATCTTAAAATTCCTTTTTATCGTGAGTTAAATAATGAATTTACATTGTCTATGTTAGATGAGTTTTATAAGGATAAATTTAGATGGGCTTTTCCAATGCAAATTAGTTTTTTGAATGAAAGATTTAAACTTATAAAGAGTGTGTTCAAAACTAAAGGAAAAGGGATACTCGATAGATCTATTTATAGTGATTGTGTTTTTGCTTCTTTTTTGAATGATAATGGATATATTTCTGATAATGAGTATAAGATATATCTTGATTTACTTGATAATATGTTAGAACATGCTAAAAAACCTGAATTGATGATATATCTTGATTGTAGTATTGCTGAGGCTGAGAATCGTATTAAGAAAAGAAATAGAAGTTGTGAGACGAGTATTTCAAAAGATTATCTTGAAAAACTTAATGATAAATACTTAAGTTGGTATGATAATTATGATTTGTCTCCCAAATTAATGTTTAATTATGATAAAATAGATATTTTTGATGATAGAGAGAAAAGCAATCTACTTACTTTTATTAAAGATAAACTTGTAATATAATTGTTTATGATTTTTGAAATTATTAGTTTGGTTTTGTTTTTTTGAATGACTAGATTTCATTGGAGGTTAACATGAAAAAAGTGGTATTATTATTTTTTTCTTGTATTTTTATAAATTTATTTGCAAGTAATGATTCCTTAATTGATGAGAGACAAAAGGAACTTGCTATTTTTTATTATGAGGTTGGACAACGGTATATTGATGTTGGAAAAGTGACAAAGGGGAAAATTTTTCAAAAAAAAGCTTTGGAAATGTATCCAAAACTAAAAGAGGAAGTTGATCTGAGAAGTGCTGTAGAGGATATTGATTCTAAAATGAAGTTAGAAGGTGAAGCAACTTTTCTTTCTTTTGATGATGTTAAACTTGATGATATTCCAGGAATAATTCACAATAAAATTGAAATTAGTGAGGTTACAAATGCTCCTAGAATAGAATATGTTGCTAGTAGAGAAAGAGAAAATCATAAAGAGCAAGCCGTTAAATTTCAATTTAATAAATTTGTAAGGGCTTTTCTTTTGCAAGATTTAAATTTGCTTGATTCTGTTATTGCTGATGATGTTAAAGTTTTAGGTAAAGTTGAGCCTAAAGCCGATTTTATTGCCAATTTGGAATTTGCTTCAAGTGATTTTAATAGAGATGATTTAGGTTATCTTTCGGTTGACGATTTTTATGATCTTAAATCTTTAAATATTACGAAAACTACAGATACGTCTTATACTGTCAAGGTTAAATCTAAGAAAAATGATATTACTAAAAATATTCCATTTTGGAGAGATGTTCAAACTTTATGTTTTGTAAATCAAGATAATAAATGGCTACTCTTTTCAGTGAAATAATATCTTAGAGTCATAATTACAATTGCTATTGCTAAAACATATATAAAGAGGTCTCCAATGTATTCATAGATTGTTGTGAATCTTGGGGGCAATTTTATTTCTGATACTAGATATCCTTCTTTAAATGTTTCTAAACTTTTTACATTCTCGCCATATTCATTTATTATAGCAGTTATTCCTGAATTAGTAGCTCTAATGGTTTTAATTCCGTTTTCTATACTTCTAAATTTTGCCACTACGAAATGTTGCCATTCTGATGAATTTGTATGTGACCAAGAATCATTTGAAAAATTTAGTAGTAAATTGGCATTTTGTTTTTTATAACTTCTTGCAAGATCCGGAAATGCATCGTCATAACATATTAAAAAACCTAGATTAAATTTTTTGAGCTTTAAGATTTCAAGTCTATTGCCATTAGTTTGTCCAAAAAGGCCAAAATTTTTATAGAAAAATTGTCTTATAAATTTATATTCATAAAATGGTATTTTTTCTGAAAATGGAACCAAAAATATTTTAGAATATATATTAGTTATCTCAAGGTTGGGATTTATTGCATAAACAGAATTTTGATGTGTCAGTAATCGTTTGTCTGTTTTTGATGGTGAGCCGATTGCAAAGTAGGCTTCATTGTTTATTATAAGCTCATTTACTGAATTATATAATTCAAGCAATTCTTGATCATAATAGGCATAATCTTTATAAGTATTGAAAGGATAAGTTAAAACTCCTTCACTCCATAGCACGAGTTCTGTATTTGGATGTTTTCTTAGTGCTTCTTTTGTAATTGTAATAGATTTCTTAATTCCTTCTTTACGATTGCCAGGCAACCAAGAATCAATATTAATTTGAATTGCTGCAATGTTGAGTGTATCTATTTCTTTGTTTAAGATTGGATTCAATTCTATTTTTTTTATGTTTCCATAAGCAAAAGATGTACTTATTAATAAAATAGAAAATAACATACTTAGTATATTTGTTTTATTTTGATTTGTTAAAAAATTTGCAATTCCTGCATTAAAAAAGTAGACTACAAAACATACAAAGAAAACCCCAAATGTATCAGCTACTTGTATTAGATCATTAAAATTATGTACCATAAATGCTGAAAATCCCCAAGGATATGCTGGAAATCCAATTGATTTTGAGTAGTCGTATAATGTGAAGAGTATAGCTAAGGTTAATGTTTTATTATTAAAAGTTTTGAGTGAGTAATATAATAAATATCCTAAAACTAAAGCATAAGGAATATATCCAAGTACTGCTCCTAAAAAAGTAATGATACCGAATGAATAAAAGAATGCAAGCCAAAAACTTTGTAAACTATTAGCTATTAAAAAATAAAATGTTGTCAGGGTAATAAGGATTTTTTTATCTTTTGTTTTAGTTAACGCAATGAAAAGTGGTATGTATGCTATCAAACCAATGTGTGAATATCCCATATTATTTATTTCATTTGGGATTGCTAGACTTGTAAGCAATCCAGAAAATGCGGCTAGAGAAAAATATCTTGTTTTCATTCTTTTCCTTTTTTGTTTTGTTTTTTGTATATAAAAATATATTATATATTCAATAATACAGATATTAATATACAATATTGCATAGTATAATATATACAATATGTTTCGTGTAAAAATATTAAATTTATATAGTACTTGTTTCAGTATTAAAAAAGTAGCTTTAATGTTTCATATAGCCATTTTTTTAATAAATGCATTTGTTTTAAATGCTCAAGGTATTGTTACTAACAAAGATGCTCAAGAAGAATTTAAATGGGCACTTAATTCTTATAATAATGGGCTTTATGATGATGCTTTATTGTCTTTTAAGAGAGTTTTAAGCTTTGATCCAAGTAATCTTGATTATCATTTTTGGATAGGAAATGTCTATTATAGATTGGGGCATGTTGAAGAAGCTTTGATGGAATGGCGAAATTTGCAATCTCAAGGATATAAATCGGCTTATCTTAGGCAGTTGATATCTATAATTGAACAAAGAAGAGGTATATCCTTAAATAATGAATTTAAAAATATTGAAAAATTCGTTCAAGTTGCGCTTCTTGATAATTCCATTTACAAACGACCAAATGGATATCAAATTACATCTCTAAAGGCCGATCAATATGGTGGTTATTATGCTGTTAATTTTGTAGGAAATGAAATTTTACATTTTGATGCTAATAATAATGTTCATGTTTTAGTTAAGGATGGAATTACTTCTATAAAGTCACCTTATGATGTGATTGAGCTTGATAAGCTTTTATATGTGACACTTTATTCAAATGATGAGATTGGTATATATGATAAGACTTTTGGTATTAAAAAAGGTTCAATTGGGAAGAAAGGTACTGAAGATGGTGAGTTACTTGCTCCTCAATATATAACAGTTGATGAGAGAGATTATATTTATGTTAGTGAATGGGGAAATAAGCGGATCAGTAAATTTGATGCTAAGGGTGGTTTTATTTTGAATTTTGGCATGAAAACGGTTGGATATGCAGGGCTTTTAGGTCCAACAGGTGTTACTTATTTGAATGGAAATATTTATGTTGCTGATGCTCCTAGAAATTCTATTGAAGTATTTGATACTAGTGGTAATCATTTGTATTCTATTGCAACTTCTTTTGAAGGAATAGAAGGTCTTAGTAGTGATTTTGCAGGTAATAGTATTATTATATCTTCAAAATATGGCGTTTATAAATATAGTGTTTCAAGTAAAACCTTTGTTAAGCTTTTAAAAGCAGATAAGATAGATTCGAAAATTTCATCTTCAATTATTGATGTTAATAATCAAATGGTTGTATCAGATTTTGATAATGCTCATATTGCTATTTATAAAAGTGATGTTAGTGTTTATGATAGTTTAAATGTTGATATTCGTAGAGTAATTAGGGCAGGAGGTTCTAAAATTTATGTGGAGCTTAATATTAGCAATAGAAATGGCTTGCCAATTGTGGGTTTAAAGAGTGAAAATTTTGCGGTTGCTAATGAGAGATATTACATTGTAAATCCAAAAATTGCTTATGATATTAATACTTCTAATGATATGAATATTGCAATTGTTTTTGATAAGTCTTTTTCTATGAAAAATTACGAGTCAGAACAAATTATGAGTGTAAATACTCTTATAAAATCTAGAAAGAATAAAAAGTTTAGTTTTATAAATGCGACTAATTTACCTTTGGTAGATAATATTGATAGTTTATTAAGTATGATTCATAAAACAAATTCTCTTGGTGTTTATGATTTAAATGATGTAAAGACAGATGTTAGTCTTAAACTTGCCGGTTCTGAACTTATGTCAAAGAGTGCAAGAAGGGCCGTTATTTATTTTAGTGATGGATCCTTGAATCATGCTGCTTTTAGTAGGTATTCTGTGGATACTATTTTAAGCTATTATAAAAATAATGATATTAGATTTTATTTAATATTGTTTGGAAATAGTCCTATTGAGTCTAAGTTGCAGTATTTAGTAAATGAAACTGGTGGTGCTATTATTCCTTTTTCTTCTTATGAGGGCGTATCAAAAGTTTATGATTTAATGATGAAACAGAAAACAGGGACTTATTTGCTTGAATATGATTATCCAGGTCCTCAAGAACCTAATGGATATTATAATTTGTCTGTCGAAGTAAATTTCAATCAACAAATAGGTAGAGGAGAATTTGCATATTTAATTAATTAAATTTTACTTTATGGAGTTTTATTTATGGCACTTAATGTGGGAATAGTGGGATTGCCTAATGTTGGAAAGTCTACTTTATTTTCATCCTTAACAGCATCAAAATCAGAGATTGCTAATTATCCTTTTTGTACTATTGATCCTAATATAGGAATAGTAGAGGTTCCTGATGAGAGGCTTTTGAAAATTGCTAATTTGGTATCTTCAAAAAAAATAATTCCTGCTGTGATAGAATTTGTTGATATTGCGGGCCTTGTTAGGGGAGCTTCAAAAGGAGAAGGACTTGGTAATAAATTTTTAGCAAATATTCGTGAAGTTTCTATTATTGTTCATGTTGTTAGATGCTTTAAAGATAGAGAAATTATTCATGTTGATGGGGATATAGATCCCCAAAGGGATATAAATACAGTTAATACAGAATTATGTCTTGCAGATCTTGAAACGGTTCAAAAAAGCATTTTAAGAAATGAAAAAAATGCAAAGAGTGTTGATAAAAATATTAGTGAAAATGCAAAGATAATTGTTGCACTTCTTAGAGATCTTGAAAAACATTTGATTAATGTTAGGCCAGCAGTCGAGTTTAAATTTGATGAATTTGGTTATAATTTTGTTAAATCTTTAAATCTTTTGACTATGAAAAATGTTATATATGTTTGCAATGTTGATGAGGATTCACTTTCTGGTAATAAATATACTGATGTTGTTAAAAATATAGCTTTAAGTGAGGGTAATAGTTATTTAATTTTGTGTGCTAAAATTGAGGCAGAACTTGCTGAAATTCAAGACTTAAACGAGCGAAGAGAAATGTTAGAATCTATGGGTATCAAAGAGAGTGGTCTTAATAATTTAATACGTACTTCTTATTATACTTTAGGTTTAAGAACTTATTTTACTGCAGGAGAACAAGAAGTTAGAGCTTGGACTTTTATGGATGGAATGAGAGCACCAGAAGCTGCAGGTATTATTCATAGTGATTTTCAGAGAGGTTTTATTAAAGCAGAGGTGTATTCATTTGATGATTTGATTGAGTTTCAAAGTGTTCATAATTTAAAGGAAAAGGGACGCCTTAGACTTGAGGGAAAAGATTACTTGGTAAGAGATGGTGATATAATTTTATTTAAATTTAATGTTTAAATAAATTAAGATGAATGAATTATTTTTTTATAAAATCAGATTACTTTTTATTTTTTGTCTTAATATAAGCTTTTCTATATATTATATGTTGTTATATAGGAGTAGTTTTAGTATTTTTATTGTTTTTTTAATGTTTATAAATTTTTTTGTAATGGTTTCTTATTTAAGATATTTTTATGAAATTGATTTTAAAGGAAATAAAATTTTTTATAAAAAATTTTATTTTAAAGTTAATTTTGATTTTCATGATATCGTATGGATTGAAAAAAGATTGTTAGATAATATGTTAATTTTAGGTTTGAATAGTGGTATAAAGATAAAAATGTGTTTTTTAAGAAAAGAGTATTTGAGTAGTTTTTTTAAAAAACTCAAACTTATAAGAAGTGATTTATTTATTACAAAGATACAAGAATTGCCAATAAGATATCATGTTTCAGGTACTTATATTTTGATGTGTTTATTTCGTGTTTTAATTAATATTTGTGTTTATTATATTTCCTTTGGTAGTATAATAGTGTTTTCTCTTGTGTTGGTTTTAGGAATTAAGGTTTTAATAAAAGATATTTTGGTGCTTAAAAATTTAGTGATTTTTTATGAATTTAGGCAAAATTCTATTTATGAGAGAAAGCTTTTTTCTGGAAAAGAATATTATTATGAATTTTTTAATAAGATGTTTGTTTATAATTCTGAGTTAACTGGTGATGGATATTTGTCTTTTGTCTATCCTTATAAGAGTATTTTTAAGAAAGTTTACATTAATGATGAGGGAATGTCTTATTCAATGAAAAAAGTATTTGCTTATATTGATAAGTATTGCAATAAGTGTTCCTAGTGTATGATTGACTATATCATAATTAGTTGGTATATTATTTATTATCATGTTTGCTGCATTAAGGAGTTTAATTTGGGCAATAATCCATCAGCATTAAAGCGAGCTCGACAAAATTTGAAGCGAAATTTGAGAAATGTAAGTGTTAAGAGTGAACTTAAGACAATAGAGAAGCGTTGTATAAAACTTATAAAAGACGGAAAGAGAGATGAAGCTTTGGAGTTTTTTAAATTTGTTTCAAAAAAATTAGATACTGCTGCTAGAAAGCGAATAATACATATAAATAAAGCCGCACGTAAAAAGTCAAATTTGAGTATTTTGTTATTACAGTAAGGAACTAGCTTATGTCTTGTTCAAAGAGATCCAAGGTTACTAAATCAGATATTGTTGATCAAATATTTTTAAACATTAAAAATAATAATGAAAAGTTAGAAAAGAAGTATATAAGGCTTGTAGTTGATGCTTTTTTTGAAGAACTTAAAAACAGTCTTTGTGTTAATAATGTTATAGAGTTTAGGTCATTTGGTACATTTGAGCTTAGAAAGAGAAAGGGTCGCCAGAATGCTCGCAATCCTCAAACAGGTGAATATGTGAATGTTGATGATCATCATGTTGCTTATTTTCGTCCAGGAAAAGATTTAAAGGAACGGGTTTGGAGCATTAAAGGATAGTTAATGCCTGTTAATGTTAAGGATTCTTACAAGTGGGATTGTAAGCTTGATTCAAGTTTAATTTTTAGAGGAAAGTTAAAGTTTGAGGGTGCTTTATATCTTGATTCTTCTTTTGAAGGTGAGATTTTTTCAGAAAAAGGAATACTTTTTATAGGTAAAAATAGTAAGGTTATTACTGATGTAGTAATTTGCGATACATTGATAATTGAGGGAATTTTAAAGGGCAATGTTAATGCTAGCAATAAGGTTTATTTAAATAGTGGTTGTAAAATATATGGTGATGTTAAGACAAAAAAGATATTTATTAATGATGATATAGTTTTTGATGGTAAATGTGAAATGATTAAATCTAATGAGAGCATAGATTTGTTTTCTTTTACAGTTTCACAATTAAAAGATACTTTGCAGTGAATTAATGTTATGTTTTATCATTTAATGATTAATTGTTATTTTAAATAGAAATACCCTTCTTAAAAATTTATCTCATAGAGGAGATTATGGATAGAAAATGTGAGGAATTTGATTTAGAGGATGAAATGAAGCGTTTGAATTCTTCTAAAGAATTAAAAATTGAAGATAATAATAAGAAAAAAATAGTTAAAGTTGTTACTAAAAAAGAATCTGTTTCTAGTGCTTCTAGAAATTCTAATATTGATAAATTAAGAGAATCTAATGAGCTTTCTTCTGATTTTGATTATGATATATCAGATCCAGATTTGGAGAGTAGTATTAAGACTCTTGAACAAAGCAATATTATTAATTTTTTAGGTGGTAAGGATTCTATAGTCATTGATACTCTTTATGATAAGCCAATTACTGAGATTAGAAAAGTTGTTGAAGGACTTGGTACTAATCATACTATTGCGGTAACAATGAAAAAGACAGAATTGATATTTTTACTTGTTAAAATATTAACAGAGCATAATATTAATGTTTTATTTACCGGTGTTCTTGATGTTTTAAGTGATGGTTATGGTTTTTTGCGTACAGCATCTAATTCTTATCTATCTGGAGGTAATGATGTTTATGTTTCTCCGTCTCAGATTAGGCTTTTTAATTTAAGAACGGGTGATATTTTGTATGGACAAATTAGATCCCCAAGAGAAGGTGAAAGATTTTTTGCAATGATTAAGATTAAAAGTATTAATGATCAAGATCCTACATTTGCACAAAATAGAATACCTTTTGATAATTTAACACCGTTATATCCTAGTTCAAAATTAGATCTTGAATATGAAAATTGTAATATTTCAACTAGGCTTATTAATTTATTTGCACCTATTGGAAAGGGTCAAAGAGCTTTGATAGTGTCGCCTCCAAAAGCTGGTAAGACTACCTTACTTCAAAAAATAGCTAATGCAATTACTACTAATTATCCAGACATTGTTTTAATGATTTTACTTATTGATGAGAGACCTGAAGAGGTGACTGATATGATTCGTGGTGTTAAGGGTGAGGTAATAGCATCTAATTTTGATGAACAAGCTAGTAGACATGTACAAGTTGCAGAGATGGTCATTGAAAAGGCAAAAAGATTAGTTGAGAATAAAAAAGATGTTGTGATTCTTTTAGATTCAATTACAAGGCTTGCTAGAGCTTATAATCAAACTATGCCAACTTCTGGTAAGATACTCTCAGGGGGTGTTGATTCTAATGCTTTACATAAACCAAAAAGGTTTTTTGGTTCTGCTAGAAATATTGAGGAAGGAGGTAGTCTTACTATTATAGCTACAGCTTTAGTTGATACTGGGAGTAAGATGGATGAAGTTATCTTTGAAGAATTCAAGAGTACTGGTAATATGGAGCTAATACTTGATAGAAGTTTGGCAGATAGAAGACTTTTCCCTGCTATTAATATTAAGAAATCGGGGACAAGGAAAGAAGAATTACTTTTAAGTGAAGAAGAACGTTCTAAAATTTTGCTTATTAGGAAAATTTTAGGTGGTGTTGATGATTATGAAGGAGTTGAAGCTTTAGTTGAAAAGATGAAAAAGAGTAAAAATAATGAGATTTTTTTAAAAACTATGAGTAATGGAGATTAATAAAATTGACTTTGTTAATAATTTAGACTAAACTTTGATTAAATTAAGAGAGGCTTTATGAAAAAAGATATACATCCTGTTAGTAATTTAGTAGTTTTTAAAGATGGTGCTAATGGTGCCATGTTTTTAACAAGATCAACTTTAACTTCAAAAGAAGTAATTAAGTATAGTGATAATAAAGAGTATCCATTAATTACTGTTGAGATTTCAAGTAAGTCACATCCTTTTTATACAGGCCAGCAAAAATTTGTGGATGCTGCAGGTAGAATTGACAAATTTAACAAAAAATATAAAAAGCTTAATTAATATTTTTTTATTTTTTGTTTTTTTAATATATTTTAATATATTTTTTTTACCCTATATTTTTTACCAATAAATGTTTCTATCTTTGTTTTGTCATTTTCATAGATTGTATTGCTAACAAGAGATGTGATGCTATTTTTTTGTTTTAGTTGGTATAGTACTTTTTCAGAGATGTTTTTTATATCTGTGTTTGTTATTTTAAAATAATTATCTCTTATATTTTGTCTTAAATGATCGCTAATATTTAATATTTTTCTTTTATAACTTTGTAGTATTTCTGTGGATTTTGTTTTTACATTTGTATTAAGCCCAATTACTCCTATTAAATATGTATAGATTTCGTCATATTTAATTTCGTTATTAGCTAACTCTTCTAATGATGCTTCAAAAGCCTGGTATGTTTTTATAAAATTTGGATCTCTATATGATGCAAAAGAAAATATTCCATTTGTAATAGATGCAAATGCACCATATGCTCCACCAGTAACCCTTATTTTTTCCCATAATATTCCGCTTTTTAATATATGTGTTAAGAAATTTATTGTTGGATAATCTTTATCTGTTATTCTATAGCTTGCAAAGCTCATAGAATTAAAAGATATCTTTGATGGAATGATCATTATTTCTTTTAATACATTACTTGATGGTTGTATTGTAATTAAATTGTTGCTGTAAATTTTTTCATTTAGATTTTCTTTTAATATAAAGAATTCTGTCTCTAATTTTTTAATAACGTCTTTAGTATTACCTATAAGCAAAGATGATAGATTATTTTTAAGAATAATCTTATTTTTAAGGTTTTCTAAATTATATGCAATTTCTTTTAAAGATTCTATGTCGGTTTTTATTTTATGCCAATATTGTCTTCCTGTAATACCAAACTGAAGTTCTTGTAGATATTTACTTTGACTTAATTTTGATTCTGATCTTGTTGTTGCTAAGATGTGTCCTTGTGGAATGAGTATTGATTTAAAGTCGTTTTTAAGACCTAAGACTATTTCTTTTAATCTATTGTAGTCATGAAAATCTATATTGATTAAAATTTCTTTCATTAATGTAAATGATTCTTGAATTTTATTGTTAAATGATTTGAAATTTATATTAAACAGATTGATCATGTTTCCTTGAATATCTTCTTCATAGCTTTCGTATATATTTAGTTGTCCCAGAGTATTTTGGATTTTGTTATTTAAAGTGATATATGAGTAATTTTTGGTAGACAAATCTTGAATAGCTCTTTTAAGCAACGAGAGATATAAAAAGTCTTCTTTTTGTAAAAAATCTAGTTTAAAAAATAGATATACATTAAATATATTGTTATTTTTCTTTAACTCAAATGTATGTGCCTTAAGTTCGGGAACATAATTTAAAATTAAGCTTTTATCAACTTCTTTTGGTAGGTCTTCTACCTTTAATATAGGAATTTTAGCAATATCAGATTTAAGATCTTTCTTGTTTTGATATTTTTTGAATTGGTTATAATCTTTAATAAATTTTGAGAATTTCTCTGGATTTTTCTTAATATCAATTTCTCTATCCATCAGTTTTTTTTCTATTTGTTCTTCCATTTCTTTAAGTATTTTATCTGACGGGTTGAAATGGATTAGAGTATAGTGATTATTGTTTAGTAGATATTTTTCTATTAAATTTTCAAAATAAGGTTCTCCTCTCTCTAATTTGTTTTTGATTTCATTTAGCTGATAATTAATTTTTAGAGTTTCAGTTGGATGTAGGCCATGTATCCAGCCTTTAAAACTTTTAATCATTAAATTAATAGGCCAACCTTGTCCTTTTTCGTCTTTTAATGAAAATTCATAACCAAATAGAATACCTTGTATTAGTTCTTGTGGAATTTTTACTTTTGCAAGGTTTTTAAGTTCTTGAAAAACTTTTTCTTTGAATTCTTCTATTTTTCCTGGGAGTACATTTTGTAGACCAAATGAAAATATGCATTCTTTTATGTCTGTGTTAATTCCACTAACATCAGCTATTACATCGCCAATTTCGCTTTTGAGCATATTTACAGTAAATTGGCAAGAACTATCTAGAAGAATTTCTGACAAGATTTCAAGACCAATATTTTCTTTAATGTTTTCAATATCACTACATAACCAATTTATTACATATACTCCCAGTGTATTTTCAGTTTCTTTAGGAATATCAAAACTGAGTGTTTTGTGTTGTTTCCATCTTGTGGCTTTGTCTATGTTATAATTGACATTTAATTTTTTATTTGTATAAGGCCTAATTATATATTTTTCAATGAAATTAAGATTTTTATTGGTATCAATATTGCCAAATAAAAATATTTTGCAATTTTCTAATGTATAGTATTTTTTGTAAAATTCAATAAATTCTTCATATGTAAGATCAATAATGTTAATAGGGTTTCCTCCGGAGTCGTATTGGTAAGGACCTTTAGAAAAAAGAGAACTGGTGGAAATTTCATTAATTAAAGAGTTTTTACTTGAATAATTACCTTTCATTTCATTTAAAACAATGCCAGATGGCTTAAAGTTATTTGGATTTATGTTATAACCTTCTTGCATAAAAGCTTCTTTTTTAAGTAAGGGGTTAAAAATGGCATCAGAATATATTTTAAACAAATTAAAGTAATCTTTTTGTATTGTGGATGCTGCTGGATATAGAGTTTTATCAGGAAATGTCATTGCATTTAGAAATGTATTTAGACTGCCTTTCATTAAATATAGAAAGGGATCTTTTATTTTATATTTGTTTGAGCCACAAAAAATTGCGTGTTCAAGAATATGTGCAACACCTGTATTATTGAAAGGAATAGTTTTAAATGCTATTCCAAAGGCATTTTCTTTAAATGTACTATTTTTTAGCTCAAATATTTCCAACCCACTTTCGTGTTTAAAATAAGACCCTTCAGCATTACATTCTTCTAAATAAGTTTTTGAGATTAAGTTAAACAATTTTTTTTTCTTCATTGATAATTGATTTTATCCTTGTTTAATATATTTTTTTGATTCTTCTTCGCTAAATTCAAAAATATTTTCTGTATGATCTGTTGCCTCCAAATTAAATACAAAAAGTGGAAATTTTATTATTATTTTTTTATCTTTAAAATAAATTATTGCTTGTTGTAAATCAAATAGTAATTCATTTTGATATGTTGTTGTAATTTTTTCTTTGATTTTGTGAGTAAAATATGGAAATGCTTCCTCTATATTAATAATTTCATCTATGTTATAGATATAATCTCCATTACTGTTAATATAGTAGCTTCTATGATTTGTGATATATGTATTATTAATTTCCTGAGAGGTATTTATTATTATTGTGTGAATACCGTATCCATAGTAAATCTCATAATCTATCTTTAAGCTTGGTTTTTGAGAATTTTGACTAGTGTTTTGAGTTGCACTTTCTAAGTTGGAAACTATCTCATTTGCATAGTTTTCAATATCATCATTTAGTGATTTTGCATTGTTACTTTCTGTTGTTTGAGTTATTATTTTTGGTATTCTAATTTTATATTTTAAAAATTCGCTTTCTTTTTCTGCTGAAATAGATTGAATTATTATTTCATTTTTTTCGTTATAAAGCGTATCAATATCATTGAAACTGATTTTTTTTGATTTTTTCATACATCCTAATAAAGTTATCAGTAAGGACATTAAAATTAAAACTTTTTGGGTTGTTGGTGATTTTATCATAAAGATATTTTTCTCCATATATAAAGTTTTTATGTTATTGTTATCAAGTATTATATAATACTTATTATACTAATTAATATAATTTATTTTTCATTATTTTATTTTAATTATCTTTGATTAATTTATTATATTGGGAGTTTGTTGATGCTTGATCTGAAGTTTATAAGAGATAATTTGGAACTTGTTCGGGAGAATATTAAAAATAGAGGATTAAAATTAGAACTTGATTTGTTAATTTCATTTGATGATGAACGCAGAAAACTTATTACAAAGATAGATGAATTGAAGGCTTTAAGGAATGAAAATGCTAATGCCATGAAAAACAATATTGATGATTCTAGTAGGCATCATTTAATAGAAAAGGGCAAAGCTTTAAAAGCTGAAATTATGGATTTAGAAGAAAGGTTGGGTTATTTAACATCTAGACTTTTAGTTGAACATAAAAGAATTCCAAATATTTCTGCTCCTGATGTTCCTATTGGTGGCAGTGAGGATGAAAATGTTGTATTAAAAGTATCAGGAAATATTCCAAAATTCGATTTTAAGCCAAAAGATCATTTAGAGATAGGTATACATTTGGATCTTTTTGATTTTGAAAAGGCACGTGAAGTTAGTGGAAATAAATTTTATTATCTTAAAAATGAAGCTGTTTTTTTGGAACTTGCAATGATTAATTTTGCCTTTAGTAAACTTAAAGCAAAGGGATTTGATTTATTTATTACACCTGATGTTGCAAGGGAATTTATAGTTGATGGGATTGGATTTAATCCACGTGGTGTTGAGAGTAATATTTATAAAATTGAGGATACAGATAAATATCTTGTTGGTACGGCTGAGATTACCCTTGGTGGGTATTATTATAATACTATATTGGATCTCAAATCACCATTAAAAATGGCAGGACTTTCACATTGTTTTCGCAAAGAGGCTGGGGCATCTGGACAATTTTCTAAAGGACTCTATAGAGTTCATCAATTTAGTAAAGTTGAAATGTTTTGTTTTTGTAGAGGTGAAGATTCTGATCGTATTCACAATGAATTTTTGGAATTAGAAGAAGAAATTTTTACAGAACTTGAAATTCCATATAGAGTTTTAAATGTTTGTTCTTCTGATCTTGGTGCTCCAGCTTATAAAAAGTACGATATTGAAGCTTGGATGCCAGGTAGAGGAGAAAATGGCGATTATGGAGAGGTTACTTCAACGTCAAATTGTACAGATTATCAGTCAAGACGCCTTAAGATTAGGTATAAAGAGGATGGGCAGAATAAATTTGTACATATGATAAATGGAACAGCAATAGCTTCTACTAGAACTCTTATTGCTATACTTGAAAATTTTCAAGATTCAAAAGGAGGGGTTCGTATACCTAAGAGTTTGGTTAAGTATACAGGTTTTGATTATATATCTCCTAAGAATTAGAGCTTAGGGTGTCTTCGCTTAGGTGTTCAATTGCATTTAAGAGAATTTCATGGTTTTTAAGATTTTGATTAAAAGGTGCAGTTAAGGCTTGTCTGAATTTACGGGCATTTTTTTGAGAATATATCACTCTCATTATATGTTTTAGTATAGTGTGAATTGCTGGATTTCCATTGTATTCTTTGATATATTCCACCATTTGAAGTAGTATTTCTTTTCTTGTTGGAATTTGTTCTTTTTCTTCTAAAAATTCTCTTGAAATTTTTGCAATAAAATACGGGTTTTGTGCGGCAGCTCTTCCAATCATTACAGAATCTACATATGATAAGTGTGTTTCTATATGATTGCTATTGATAATTCCTCCATTTATTTCTATAAATGTGTTTTTGTATTCTTTTTTTAGTTGATACACAAAATCATGTTTTAGTTTTGGAATATTATGATTATCTTCAGGGGAGTATCCATTTAATATAGCTATTCGTGCGTGAACAATAAAATTTTTGATTCCATGTTCTATAATTTTGTCTACAAATTGCTTGAGTTCTGTGTAGGTTTCTTCTTGGTATTCTTTTTTATTATGTCTTATTCCTATCCTATGTTTTATTGAAACTGGCTTGTTTGTATTTTTTTGCATGGCTTTTAGGATTTTTCCTACTTGAATTGGGTGTTGCATTAAACAAGCCCCATAATTTACCTTTTGAATACGAGATGATGGGCATCCAACGTTAAGATTATATTCGTCAAAATTAAAATTTTTTTCAAGAATTTCTATTGCTTTTGCAGCATCATTTTCACAATTTGTTGCTATTTGAATTGCTATTGGAGAGTCATTGGGATTTTGTTTGACAATTTTATTTAATTCCCCCATGATAATTGATTTTGCAGAAATCATTGGAGTATATAGAGTAATTTTTTTTGATAATAATCTTATTATGTATCTAAAATGTTCATCTGTAATTGCTACCATTGGTGCTATTGATATTTTCCTGTTTATTAACATAGCATAATATGCTAGAATAAATTGTTTAATTTGACAATATTGTTTTATAAGAATTAAGAGGCAGGATGTATGTTTCTAGAAAAAATGTTAATTTCATTATTGTTTATACTAGTGCTATTAGCATCGTTTATTATATCTAGTGGTATAAAGGGTATTGGTGTCAAAAATGCAAATTACATTACTGTTAAAGGATTGAGTGAAAGAGAAGTGTCATCAACTTTTTCAAGTTGGAGTTTAAATTATGAATTGGGTGGCAATAGTGTAGAAGAGATTAATAAGTTAAATAATGCTAATTTATTGAAAATAAAGGATTTTTTTGTGAATTATGGGTTTCGTGAAGATGAGATAGATATGCTTAATATGAGTCTTAATATTGCAAATTATCGTGATACTCTTTACAAGTATAATGCTTATGTCTCCTTAGGTGTTCGTACTGCAGATGTTGATAAAATGGAGAGAGCAAGTAAAAATATCACTGAACTTTACAATAAAGGAGTACTTTTAAATAGTAATCTTGGTCCAAGGTATTATTTTGACAAGATTAATGATGTTAAGCCTGATATGTTAGCAGATTCTATTAAAAATGCTTATTCGGCAGCATTAGAGTTTGCACAGCATTCAGGTGTTGCTTTGGGTAAAGTGAAAACAGCAAATCAAGGGTATTTTGAGTTTATTCCAATTGATAGAAGTGATGAAGATCATGCTCGTTATTCAAAGAAGATATTAAGGGTAGTTACTACAGTTTCTTATTATTTAGATTAATTTATTCAAAGGAATAGTGATGGAATTTTTATATTCTAATAAAGAAAGTGATTTAAAGAATAAGTTTTTTGAGTTTTTTTTAAATAATGTTAATCAAAGTGATTTTACTAGTATTGGAATTTGCGGTGGCCGCAATATTATTTCTTTTCTTAATGTTTTTGATGAGCAAAATTATTCTCTCAAGAAATCTCATTTTTTCTTAACCGATGAGCGTTGTGTTGATTTAGATAGCAATTATAGTAATTTTAAACTTTTAAGTGAAAATTTTTTTTCTAAAATGGTGGAGAAAAATTTGGTCTGTGGTTCAAATTTACATCCTTTTATTTACAATGAATTTGATGAGACGTCTTCTATTTATAATTATAATATTGAATTTAATTCTAGGTTCACAAGATTAGATTTAAGTATTTTATCTGTTGGTGAGGATGGTCATATTGCATCTATCTTTCCTTCAAAGAAGCTTTTATTTTCTGAAATGGAAGGATATCAATATGAGTATGATTCACCAAAACTTCCAAATAAAAGAATTAGTTTAACCCCTAAATCTTTATTTGCTTCTAAAGCATCTGTATTGTTTTTTATTGGGAACGAAAAAAGAAGTGCTTTAGAAAATTTTTTAAGTTCAGATATTTCTTTGCGGGAATGTCCAGCTAGGATTTTTAAAGACCATTCACATTTATTAGTTCTTACAAATATTGAGAGGGTCTATGCAGGATCCTAGACTGTCCAAATATCAAGATGTAAAAAATTTGGGAGTAAAGACCTTTCAAAATATTGGAAATAATAAACATATTAAGAGTAAAGGGTCGTATGATGATTTAGGTGATGCTGAGATACAAGGCTCAATTCTGAAATCCTGGGTTAATTTGGTAAAAAAAAGAAAAAAAGATAGTCAAAGTAAATTCAATGTGTCCAGTAAAGGAGTGGAAAAGCCAGGGTTCATTCGTAGAGAGAGTAAAATATCTAAAATAGCAAAGTATTTTTTAGCTATTGGTCTTGAAAAATCAGCAGAGATTATGGCTGAACTTGATGATGCAGATATCATTGCTATTACTAGAGAAATTACAAAGATTAGATATATTACTCCTGATGATAAGAAACGAATTATTAGAGAGTTTGAAGAGTTGATTAGAAGTGAAAAAAAATATTTCAAAATTGACGATAAGTTTGCCTATGAACTATTAAATAAATCTTTGACTAAAACGCAAGCAAAGGAAATTTATAAAAAAGTTACAGGTATTGATCCTTTTTTGCCTTTTGATTATTTGTCTGGCATTGAAAATGAGCAGCTTTGGGCTTTAATTAGGAATGAAAATGTTCAAACACTTTTAGTTATATATGGTTATTTGACTAAAGAACAAAAAAAATATGTTTTTTCTATGTTAGAAATGGATGTTAAAAAAATTTTTATTAAAACTCTTGCTAAACCAAGACAGTTGAATGTGGATATTATTGAGGTTATCTCTAATAGATTAAAGGATAGATTAAAAATTCAAGGTAAGCTTAGGACTGAAAAACTTGATGGCTCTAAGATACTTGTTGATATTTTAAGTTATATGGATTTTGAAGATGAAAAAAATCTTTTAAGTAATATTGATATGAAGGTTTTCAATCCTGTTAAAGATATTGAAATTAAAGAAAAAATATTTGATATTAATGTGATACTTAGAATTACGGATAATGATATGCATAATATTTTAAGAGAGTTTAAAAACCATGATATTGCAATGATTATTAAGGATAAAAGTGATGAGATTAGAAATAAAATTCTTTTTAATATTTCAAGGAGACGTAAAGAACTTGTCTTAGAAGAAGAATCCTTTTTAAAAAGGGTAAGGAAAAAAGATGTAAAGGCAATGACTGCGTCTTTTGTTAATTATATTAAAGAGTTGACTTTGAAAGGTGAGTTGACTATTTATAGAAAGAATGAGGAGTTTGTTTAGTGAAACTTGATGAGCTACGTGCAAAATATATAGACTTTTTTAAAAGTAAGGGACATTGTGAGATTGCAGGTAAATCTTTAATTCCTGATAATGATTCTACAGTTCTTTTTAATACGGCTGGCATGCAGCCCCTTGTACCTTATTTGCTTGGAGAGATTCATCCATCTGGAGATATGTTAGTTGATGTTCAAAAATGTTTAAGAACAGGAGATATTGATGAGGTTGGAGATTTAAGTCATTTGACTTTTTTTGAGATGCTTGGAAATTGGTCTCTTGGCTCTTATTTTAAAGAGCTTTCTGTAGAATATAGTTTTGAATTTTTAACTTCACCTCATTATTTAAATATTTCAAAAGATAAACTTTATGTCAGTGTATTTGAAGGTGATAAAGATATTCCTAGAGATACAAAGACAGCTGATATTTGGGAAAAACTTGGAATTTCTAGAGATAGAATATTTTATCTCTCAAGAGAGCATAATTTTTGGGGTCCTGTTGGGAATATAGGTCCTTGTGGTCCAGATACCGAGATATTTGTTGATACAGGCATAGACAAATGTTCTAATACGTGTGATATTACTTGTTCTTGTGGCAAATATTTTGAGATTTGGAATAATGTTTTTATGCAATATAACAAGGATAATAATGGTAATTATGAAGAATTAAAGAGGAAATGTGTAGATACAGGTATGGGTATTGAGAGGACAATTACATTTTTACAGGGAAAATCTTCAGTTTATGATACTGATGCATTTAGACCTATAATCAAACAGATAGAAGAAATTTCTGGTAAGGTTTATGGGGATAATTTAGAAGATGATAAGGCTATTAGAATCATTGCTGATCATATTAAGGCCAGTTGTTTTATTTTAGCTGATAATTTTTCAGTTCTCCCATCTAATATAGGACAAGGTTATGTTTTAAGAAGGCTTATTAGAAGAGCTATTAGATATGCAAAAAAACTTGGTATGGAATCTCATTGTTTATCAGATCTTGTTGATTCTGTTGAAGACATTTATAAGTCTTTTTATAAAGAGATAACAGAAAAAAAAGATTTTATTAAGAATGAATTGAATATGGAAGAAGAAAAATTTTTTAAGACTTTGCGTTATGGCGAACAAGAATTTATTAAGTTGATCGATCAGTTATCATCAAAATTAATTCCAGGTGATATTTCTTTTAAACTTTATGATACTTATGGTTTTCCTTATGAAATTACAGAAGAACTTGCAATTGAATATGGGTTTAGTATGGATAGGGAGGGTTTTGAAGAACATTTTAAAAAACATCAAGAAGTGTCTAAGAAGGGAAGTGATAAGATATTTAAAGGTGGACTTGCAGATTGTTCATATGAGACTACTAAATTGCATACAGCCACTCATTTACTTCATAAGGCTCTTCAATTGGTGCTAGGTGATCATGTAAGACAAAAGGGTAGTAATATTACTTCTCAGAGATTAAGATTTGATTTTAGTCATCCTTGTAAAATGACAGATGATGAGATAAAAAAGGTTGAGGATATTGTTAATTTACAAATAAAAAATAAATTGTCTGTAAAGAAATCTATAATGAGTTTGGAGGATGCTTTGGTTAAAGGGGCTATGGCTTTATTTGGTGAGAAATATGAAGATATTGTAAGTGTATATGAAATAGATGGTTTTTCAATTGAAGTTTGCGGTGGTCCTCATGTTAGTAATACCAGTGAGCTTGGCACTTTTAAGATACAAAAAGAACAAGCTTCTTCATCAGGAATAAGGAGAATAAGGGCAATTTTGATATGATAATATAAAAATTATGGAGGATACTTTATGTTTAAGCATTTGTGTGATTATTTATTAACCCTTCATCCTATTTTTTTAGGGTTTTTGGGGTCTGTTTTTACTTGGTTTACCACTGCTTTTGGAGCAGCTGCTGTTTTTTGTTTTAGGCGAGTCAATAATAAAATAATGGATGCTATGCTTGGATTTTCGGCAGGAATTATGATTGCTGCTAGTTTTTTTTCACTTATTAAACCAGCAATAGAGATGGCAGAAGAGCTTGGTTATGTTACTTGGGTACCTGCAGTTTGCGGTTTTCTTTGTGGTGCATTTTTTATATATATTGTAGATGTCTTTGTGCCAGATCTTGAAAATTTAACATTTATTGATGAAGATTTAACCAGACATGGAAAGAAGGATTTTTTGCTTTTTACAGCTGTAACTTTACATAACTTTCCTGAAGGACTTGCTGTTGGTGTTGCTTTTGGTGCGCTAGCATCTTCTCCTGATCTTCATACTTTAGTTGGAGCTATGATTCTTACATTGGGAATTGGTATTCAAAATATACCAGAAGGTGCAGCTATTTCTTTGCCTTTAAGAAGAGGTCATGTTCCTTTATGGAAGTGTTTTAATTATGGACAAATGTCAGGATTGGTGGAAATTATTGGAGGCTTTTTGGGTTCTTATGCTGTTTATACTTTTACTAGAATTTTACCCTTTGCTTTATCCTTTTCTGCAGGTGCAATGATTTATGTCTCAATTGAACAATTAATACCTGAGGCTAAAAGGAAAGATATTGATAATAAGATCCCGACCATATTTGGAGTTATTGGGTTTTCTTTAATGATGTTTCTTGATGTTTCTTTGGGTTAATTTAGCCAAATTTCCCGGTGATATATTCTTCTGTTTTAATATTTTTAGGATTGAAGAATAATTCATCTGTTTTGCTTTCTTCTTCAATGTATCCATTTAAGAAGAAAGCTGTTCTGTCAGATATTCTTCCAGCTTGTTGCATATTATGAGTTACTATTATGATAGTATAACTTTCTTTTAGATTTATTATTAATTCTTCAATTTTGCCTGTTGATATTGGATCAAGAGCGGAGGTAGGTTCATCCATTAGTATTACATTTGGTTCTATTGCAAGGGTTCTTGCAATACAGAGTCTTTGTTGTTGTCCTCCTGAAAGACTTAGTGCATTTCTGTTAAGTTTGTCTTTCACTTCATTCCATAATGCGGATTTAATTAAAGATTTTTCAACTATTTCATCAAGCTTTTTTTTATCTTTGATTCCATGAATTTTGGGGCCATAACTTATGTTGTCATAAACTGACATTAAGAATGGATTGGGAGTTTGAAAAACCATTCCTATTTTTCTTCTAAGTTCTAAGACATCAAAGTTATTTGAATAAATGCTTTTACCTTCATACATAACTTTTCCTTCTATTTTAACTCCTTCAACAAGGTCATTCATTCTATTAAGTGTTCTGAGGAAAGTTGATTTACCACAACCTGATGGACCTATTAATGCAGTGATGCTATTTCTTAATATTGATATATTAATGTTACTTAATGCTTTAAAATCTGTATAAAATAAATTTAAATTTTCTGTTTGAATGATAGCTTTGTCTTGGTTCATTTGCTAAATCCTATATAATTTGTTAATTAAAAATTTTGATATTAAATTTATTGATAATATTATTATTATGAGTATTGATGCTGTTGCAAATCCTTTATCTAAATATCCCTCTTGAAATAGTAATAATAGGTGTACGGTTAAACTTCTTGAAGGTTCGTTTAAAGCGCTTGCAAGGCCCAAGTTTGTTCCCATTGTAAAGAGAAGTACAGCAGTCTCCCCAAGAGCACGTCCTATTGCAAGGACTATTCCTGTTAATATTCCTGGATTAGCAGCGGGTAATAAAATTTTAATTATAGTTTCTGTTTTATTAGCGCCAAGTGCAAACGATGCGTATTTGTATGATTTTGGAATTGATTTTAGTGATTCTTCTGTTGTTTTGACAATCATTGGTAATATCATTAAAGAACTTGTGATTGCTCCTGAGAGTATTCCCATTCCAAAAATTGGAACAAAAAAGATAAGTCCAAAGAGTCCAAATATAATGGCAGGAATGGATGATAAGATATCAACGCTCATAGATACTGTTTTATAGAATACTTTGTTTGAAGTATATTCTGCAAGCATTATTCCCGTACCAATTCCTATTAAAATTGAAATTATTGCTGTAAGTAGTATGACATAAAATGTATTTAAGATTAAATAAGAAATACCTCCATATTTTCCAGAATTTCTTGGTGTAGATAATATGAAATTTAAATTTAATGGCATGCTTTTTTTTATATCATATAATTTTAAAAAAGGTGCATCATTTTTGTAAAAGTAATGCCAGGGTACAATTGCAATTGTACCCTCATTTTTTTCCACTATTTTTATTGCATTTGGATCATAGTCTGAGTATTTTATGATATTCAATTTGATATCTTTAGATATTAAGTCATTCCAATTTGCTTTTCCTATGAGTAATTTTTTGATTTGCTTAAGGTTTATCATGTCAATAATTTCATTTTCACTTTTTTGTAATGTTTTTTTACCTACTAGAATTGATATGGATCTGATTCTTAGTGATTGAATTTTTGGATATTTTTTAAAATCTAATTTTTCAAGATCATCTTTAGTTAGGTATCCAATAGCACCATCTGTTTGATTTATAGTTTTTATCATATCTTCACTTGATTCTACGAGTTTTATATATCTGTTATTGAATTTATTGTTTTTGGTAAGAGTTTGTAGTATTACTTCATTTGACATATTTGGTTTAGAGCTTGCAATTGGTACTATATCAAGATTTTGGTCTGAGATACTACCCCAATGTGAGATCTTGTTATTGTATATGTTATAAATGTCTTGAGTAGTAATTTCGTCAATTTTAATGCTTTTATTGATTATGAATGCTATTTTGACTGTATTATTATTTGATTTAAATGGTAAGAAATGTGTTGTTTCATCTAAGAATAATGATTCTTTTTTGCTTGTAAAGAATAGTGAATTGTATACTATGTAGGATATTATAAATAACAGTAATGTTATTAAAAAATAAGCAATAAATTTGATTATGCAAAATGCAATTTGATTAAATAGTTTATTCATTTGAATTTTTTTCACTTAATTTTTAGCCTTTTGGATGAAGATAGAATCAAATGTTTAATTGAATTTGTTATTATGACTAATGATAGTAATACCAATGCTGTTGAAAATAGAGCTTCTTTATGAGTTCCAGATGCATATCCCATGTCTATTGCAATGTTTACTGTTAGTGTTCTAATGGGTGAGAAAATATTTTTTATAAATAGGGGTGAACCACCACCAACCATTAAAACAGCTATTGTCTCACCAATTGCTCTTCCTATTGCTAGTATTACTCCTGCTAGAATGCCTTTACTAGCTGAAGGAATCATTACTTTGTATATTGTTTGCCAATCTGTTGCAGCCAGTGCAAGAGATGCTAATTTATATGATTTGGGGACAGTTTTAAGAGATGTATATGAAACACTAATTATTGTTGGGAGTATCATTATACTTAAAACTATTATTGAAGTTATTAGATTATATCCTAAATTATCTTCTCTTATAAAAGTATTTTTTATAAGAGAAGATATAAATGTGCTTCCAAAAAATCCATATACTACACTTGGAATGCCTGCTAAGAGTTCTATGATCGTTTGCAATGTTTTTTGGTAGATACCTTTAGTTTTCTCAGACAAATAGATTGCAAATCCAAGGCCAATTGGTAGTGCAATTGCAACAGAAAAAAATGTTGTTAAAGCTGAATTGATAATAAAAGATAAAATACCATAAGATTTTTGTATTTTACTGGTAGGATTCCAATCTGTACTGAATAAAAAATTTAAAATATTAATTTTATTGTTCAAAAAAGGTGTTATTCCATTTTTAATAATAAATAAGATTAATAATAATATTATTAGAGTACTAATTGTTGCGGATGCAAAAATAAAGCAGTTAAAAACTAATCTAACAATATTTCTTTTTGTTTTTAGAGTTAATTGCATTCTTTAAAAGAGTTCCCCTATAGAAAGAAATTGAATCTTGATAAGATTATATTTAATTTAAATACTTAGTCAAATTTTTCATAGTATTAATTATTTTCAGTTGTATTGACCTTTATAAACCCTTGTTCTTCAATGATGTCTTGTCCACTTGGACTTAATATAAAATTGATGAAATCAAGTGTATTTTGATCCTCAGAAATATTGTTTGTTATTGCTATTATTTTTCTCTTTATATCATATTTATCCTTTATTATTGTTTCTTTTGTAGGATATATGCTGTTTATTGATAATGTATGCAGGCCTTTTTCTATTGCACCTCTTGCATATCCAAAGCTAATATAACCAATTGAATTAGGTGTAAGACTTATTTTTTCAATTACTTCTCCATTGGATTTTACGATAATGCTATCTTTTCTAAATTGGGCTTCTTCAAGATTTTTCAATATTTTTTCAAGAACTAGTTCTTTGATAGATGAATATGAACCTGATGAAGAATCTCTGTTTATAAAGTTAATTTTCGCATCAGGACCTCCAACTTGTTTCCAATTACGGATATTGCCATTTAAAATTTTTACTAGATCTTCTTCTGTGATGTTTGTGATCTTGACATCAGGACTTGTAATAAATATTAGAGCATCATAAGCAATAATTGTGACTTTTGCTCCCTGAGCAATTTCTTCTTCAGTTGCATCTCTTGAAGAAATTGCCATTTGATAAATACCATCGAATAATCCTTTAATACCTACACTGCTACCTTGAGCATCATAAGTTACTTTAAGTTGATCGTTGATTTTTTGGTATTTTAAAATCATTTCATCCATAATAGAAGTTGTTGAAGTAGAGCCACCAATTGCGATGACATTTTCTTTGTTTTTGGTACAATTGTTAAATAAAAAAGCTAGCGAAATAGTAAAGAGTATTTTGATAACCTGCATTAAATTAACTCCTTTTACAACTATATATAATATCATTAATCTTAGATAAGTCAATGAATAGTAAATATTTTGATTTTTTGATATAAGTTATTATACACATTAGAAATTTGAGGTATTAGATGAGTACAATTAAGTCGGGAGATATTGATAAAGGTTCTTTTTTGCTATTTAAGGGTATGCCACATGTTGTTCTTGAGCGTGAATTTTCAAAAATGGGTAGGGGAGGTTCTATTGTAAGATTAAAACTTAAAAATCTTAAAAATAAATCTGTTATTAAGGAAACTTTAAAAGGATCCGATACGGTGGAGGCAGTTGAAGTGTTAGAGGTTAGTTCCCAGTATCTTTATAAAGATAATGAGAGTCTTATTTTTATGGATTTAGAGACATATGATCAATTTGGTGTAAATTTAAAAGATGTTGTAAATCTTGAAGATAAGGTTTTATTTTTACAAGAAGCTGAGGTTTATTCTCTTATTAAGTGGGATAATGAAGTTATTGATTTGAAGTTGCCACCAAAAGTTGCATTTGAAGTTGTAGATGCTGAGATTGCTGTTAAGGGAGATACTGTTACTAATGCTATGAAAAATGTTACTTTGCATACAGGTTTGGTAGTAAAGGCACCTCTTTTTATTAATATTGGGGATAAAATTTTAGTTAATTCAGAAACCAAAGAATATGCTGAGAGAGTTAAAGTTTAATATAGTATTATTTTTTTTAATAATTTTTTGTTCTTGTGAGATGAACTATCCTGAGATCAAGGAAGTTGATTATGTAATTAATTATTATTTTAACAAGGATAAGTTTGATTATTTTATGACTTTTGATTTTGCTGTTAAGGTTTTAAATGCTAGTACTCTAAATAAGTTTATTATTGAAAACATGGATAGTAGAGAATTTATAGAAGTAGTTAAGGATAAATATTCATCTTCTTTTGTTAATTCTGTTCTTGGACAGGATGTTCTTTATTGTAAAGACTTAAGATTTAATTTTGCTGATAAAATTTTTGATAGTTTTGCGGCAAAGATTCATCTTATTGATTTTGGAATGAGGGTATATAGTAAGGATGTTATTATAAGTTTAAATTTGGCAGAGGAAGAATTGGCTTTAATTTATGATCATGTATATAAGTCAAAAGATATAGAAAAGTTAAATGAAATTAGTAGTAATAATTTATTTTTAATTAAAACTCCCAAAGATGAAATTAATTTTTCATATTCAATTGTTAGGATTGATGACTTAATGAATATTCAGATGGATGATAACCTTGATGTTTATATGGGATTTTATCATATGGGTAAGTATTCTAATCTGTTTTTTAAACTAAACTAATTTGGGCCCACCAGGACTTGAACCTGGGACCACCCGATTATGAGTCGGGTGCTCTAACCAACTGAGCTATAGGCCCCATAAGCTAAAACACGCCTTAAGCTTATTAAAGCTTAGAAATACCATAGATCATTATATTGATTTTTTATTGATTGTCAAGTTCGTCAATTTCATTTTGTATAGTTTCTATTTTTGAATTTAGTTCATTTAATTTTATTTCTATTGATTCTTTATGTTTTATAAGTTGTTGCATTTTTATTTGTATTTTTATAATCTCGCTTTTTTTTATTTCTTTTATGAGTTCTTCATTCAACTTTAATATTTGCTTATTTAAATTTTTTATTGTTTCTAGGTATGAATTTATTGTTCCAGTTTTATTTAATCCCTTTTCTGTTTGTGACAGCTCAACAAATTCTTCAGCTATCTTTTTTAAGATAGATTCTTTTTTTAATTGAACAATATTGATAGTCCGTTTTATTTTATTTTTATTATGCATATTATTTGTTATATTTGCATGTTTAATTTCGTTATTTATTTTTAAAATTTCTGTTTGCATTTCGGTTATTAATTTGTATTCTTCAATAATTTCTATGCTTAAGTCTTTATTCTCTATAAACTCATTAACAGTTTCCTCTAAATTTTCGGATTCTAAGTATTGTTTTAATATTTTGTTTTCAAATTCTTTTGACATTTTTTTTATGTTTGTTTTATTTCTTCTGTCTTTGAGAATTAGTTTTATGTTTATAATAAGTTTTTTAAAAAAGTTGATCTTTTCTTTACAATTTATTATTTCTGTTGTTTTATATTTATCTTTTGCAAGAGTTGATTTGATAAAATCCAGGTTATGTTCTAGAATCATTGAAAGATTGTTTGGGTATTTATTTATTATGATTTCAATAATTTTTTTGAGTTTTATTTCATAGGCTTTTAAGATATGTTTTTCTCTTGCTGTATAATCTTTGTTTTTTTTGTATAATTCGTTTAATTTGTGTGTGGCTTCTTCTGATTTGTTTAAGTCTGCTTTAAGTTGAGATATTTCTTTTTCAATTAACTTTAAAGAGGTATAAGATTCTAGTTTTTTAAGTTCTATTATATTGCTATTTTTAAGTTCTTTTCCAAGTTCAATTAATGTTTTATCTTTTTGTTGAATTAGTTTTTGAATTTTATATTTAAGATCTTTTCTCATAAATAACTTCTGTGTTTATTTTATTGTCTGTTGACACTTTTTTCAAGTTCAAATTTAGTGATTTTATGATAAATTTTTCTTCCATGTGGACAGTGTTTTAATTTAAGATTAAAAAATTCATTTATTAAGAATTGGCTAAATTCTAGGCTGATTGTGTCATTGCGTTTAATGGCTTGTCTACAGGCAAGAGTTGCATATAATTCGGCTTCAAGAGAGTCAATTGTTTTACTTTTTCTTGTCTTGAAAAATTGAATAATAATATTTTCATATTTGTTGCAAATATTGGGAATAGATTCAAGTCTATAAGTTTGGTTTTGTATTTTTTTTACTATGATGTCTATTTTTTTATATTCTTCTAATTCACTTGTTAATATTTTGTCTGTATCTTCACATTCTACTTGAAATTCAATTGGTACTAAAAGTTTTTGTATAGTTTTTTCTGAATTTATTAGTGTTTGATATATGATTTTTTCATGGAGTGCATGTTGGTCTATAAAGTAAATTTCATTAGCGTTTTCTACTATTAAAAATTCTGAAAATAATTGTCCTATATATTTAAATTCATTTGTTTTTGTTGATTTTTGAAAATTATTTGGTATTTTAGAAGTTTTTATAAAAATTTTTTGGATATGCTGTTTAAATGATGGTTTGTCTTTTTGTAGTATTTGACTTTCAAATTTTACTTTATCTTCTATTATATTTGTTACTTTATTGTTTTTAGGTTTATCTAGAATTAAAGCTTCATCTTGTGTAATTTCATATGTTTTAAAATTAGAGTTTGTTAAATCGTTTTCAGGGTGTAATAAATGAGCATCGTTTGTTAATTGTCTTTTTATTATTACATTATGGTAATCTTGTAAAATTTCTTGTTTTTCTCTGTCAAAAAATTCATTAATGTTATTTGAAATTTGTTTGGGCAAAAATGGCAAATTAAAAAATCTTACTTCTTTTTTTTGAGGATGTATATTAAAGTCAACATGTGTAGTGTCTATTTCTAGAAATAAATAACATACAGGAAAATTTTTGTAAGTTAATATTCTACTGTGTCCATTTATTATTGATTCAGATAAGTTTTTCTCTTCAACAGGTCTTCTGTTAACAAATATTTTGATGTTTCGTTTATCTTTTCTTGCAAAATTAGGTGGAGCGAAAAATATTTTCATTTTTACATGCTCATATTCTGCTTCTATTTTTCCAAATTTGTTATTTTCTATTATTTCTCCATATACGCTTTGAACTCTATTTGCTAGACTATCTTTAAAATATACTTTTTTCAGTTCTTTATTTATACTTAATTTAAAATCAATACCAGGATGAGTTACAGCTTTTTCTTCGAACACTTTTAAACACATTTTAGTTTCTATAGAGTCTTTTTTTAAGAATCTTTTTCTTGCTGGAAAGTTGTGAAATAGATTTGTAACGTCTACCATTGTGCCATTTATTGCAGATTGTTTTTTAAAATATTTTTCAATACCATTTTCAATTTCAATTTGATAGCTATTTTCTCCCGTAGTAGAACTTGTTATCATGAGATTTGAACAAATGGCTATACTTGACAAAGCTTCTCCTCGAAATCCTAATGTTTGGATTTTCTCAAGATCCTTTTCTTCGTTTATTTTTGAAGTGGTATGAGGTAGATAACATATTTTTAAGTCTTCTTTGCTAATTCCACTGCCATTATCTGTTATTAGTATTCTTCGAATTCCACCTTCTTCAATAAAAACTTCTATTTTGTCTGCTCCAGAGTCTATTGCATTATCAAGTAATTCTCTTAAAATAGAGCAAGGTCTATCTATAGCTTCTCCTGCTGCTATTTTTTGTACCAGAGTTTTATCTAGAAATTTTATTTTGTTCATTTGCCTATTATTTCTGTTATTGTTTTATTTTGTGTATAATGAGGGAATTTTTTAATAACTTCTTTAAGTATTTTGTCATTACCATGTTCGGTATATTCTATTATTCCTAATGCATGTAGAGCTTCTGGATTGTTTGGATTTATTTTTATATATTCTTTGAGTTTTTCCATGGCTTTTTTATTATCTTTAATAGCAAAAAAGGTAGTTGCAAGATTGTATTTTGCATCAATATTTGATAGAGCTTCTGCTTTTTGAAAAATTTCTATTGCTTTTTGATAATTTTTTTGATTTTTATAGAGTATGCCAAGATTGTTTAGTGCTATTGCATGATTTTTATTACTAATTTTTTCAAGAATTGTAATTGCTTTTGGTATGTTTTTTAATTTTTCATATGCCTTTGCTAAATTTATATGAGCCGTAATGTTGTCAGGATTTTTTGAAATTACAGTATTATATAGCGGTACTGCTTCATTATAATTTTCTTTTGTTAGATAAATAGATGCTTTTAAATATAAATATTCAGTTTGTGTTGGATTTATATTAAGAGCTTTATTTATGTTGATGAGTGATTCATTGAGATGGTTATTTTTAAAATTTGCCATTGATAAATTGTAAAACATAATATCATTTTTTGCATTAAGTGAGGTATTTGATTGCTTTAGATATTTTTCACTATTTTTAAAATCTCCAAGATGATTTGCTATAATACCTGCTTTTAAAGCGTAATGAGGATTTTTTGTGATTTCATAAGCTTTCTTAAAACTAATGAAAGCGTTTTGTTTATCATTATCTTGTTCTTCTGCTATTCCTTTTTTATAATAGGCATTATCATAATTTTGATCTATTGCAATTGCCTTTTCGAATTCTTTAATTGCTTCTTGTGGTTTATTTAATGCTATTAGACTTGTTCCTTTATTTGTGTATGCTTTTTTGTGTTTTGGGTTTAGAGATATTGCTTTGTCAAAAGCTTGGAGTGATTCTTCATATTTTTTAAGTTTGAATTTTATGATGCCAAGTTTGTAGTGATCTTCTTCATTGTTTGTTGTATTTGCAATTTCTTCATAAATTGTTTCTGCTTTTTTGAAATTTTTTTGTTTTTCATTTGTTGATGCTAGCGTTTTAAGAGCTTTTAAGTTTTGTGAATTTTGCATAGATTGATTTGTTTGCATATTAGGTTCTTCTTCTATTTGTATTTGGGTGTTTATTGATTGATCTTTTATGGGAAAAATTTCTTCTATGGGAAGTTTTTGTTTTAAAAGCTCCTTTTCAAAAGGAGCTTGTTTTTTACTAGTTTGGTTTGGTTTGACATCTTGTTTTATTAATTTGATTAAAAGTTTAGCTGCTTCTTGATTTTTTTGTTTATCAATTAAATCATTAATTTTACTAAATTGCTCATTTAGTCCTTTTTTTACAAGTTCATTAATTCTTTCTTTTGCGAGTAAGGAATTTCCAGTATTAATATTATCTAATATTTCATAAAGTATTTTTTTTGTTGAATAATTATAAGGTATTTCTATTTTGTCAATAATTTGATTTTTAGTTTTGTCTTTTATATTTTCTTTTTTAGTTTTTGGTTTACTAATGGTAGAGTTTTCATTTTTTGCTGTGGTTTGTTTTGCATTATCTTGTCTCAAATTATCTGTTGTAATTTTATCTTTATTTTGGTGATCTATTTTGATAATTTTTTTTGACTTGGTGTTTGGTTGCTTTGTATTTGTTTGATTTAGTTCTTTGTTTAAGTTTGCTTTTAGTTTTTGCAAGTTAAATAAATTTTTTTTATTATCTGCATCATTCTTGTTTTCTATATTTGATTTTTGTTGTTCTTTTATTGTCTTTGTATCGTCGTTTAAATTTTGGGGTATTGTATTTTGGTTGAATTCTAAAATATTTTCATTTGCAATACCAGTATTATCTTGTCTATCAGCATAATTTTCTATTTTTGTAGTGTCTTTGATGTATTTATTGTTAAAAGCAATTTCGGAGTTTTCATTATCAAGTGGTATTGATTGTTCTTTGCCTTGTATTTTATCTAGTATTTGATTAGCAGTATCTCTTTGTAAATTTTTTGATTCAAATGGACTATCATTTGCAAGTTCTGAGAGAGTGTTTTCAAGCATTGCAATGTCTGTGTTTTGAGGATATTTATCTTTTAGAATTTTTGTTATTGAATGTGCTTTTTTATAGTTTCTATCCATAATGCTGTTTTTGACTTCGTTTAACATTATTTCTTGGTTATTCTTATTGAGTCGTTCTTTGTATATATAATAACCAAGACCTCCAAATGAGGTAATGAGTAATATTATTAAAATTATTAGTATGGATAAATTTTTTCTTTTATTCATCTATATTTAACTCCTCTTGCCAATTAATTTTGTCTAATTCAATTAACGAATTTGTTTTTACATTATCGGCAAATTTTTCTTTAAGCATTGTTTTTTTGTGTTGTTGATTTTTATGTTGTTGATTGTTGTGTTGTGTTAAATTTTGAGAATTTTTATGTTGTTGAGAGTGTTGAGTAGGAGTTAGTTGATTATTTTGATGTTGATTTTTATGTTGTTGATTGTTGTGTTGTGTCAAATTTTGAGAATTTTTATGTTGTTGAGAGTGTTGAGTAGGAGTTAGTTGATTGTTTTGATGTTGATTTTTATGTTGTTGATTGTTGTGTTGTGTTAAATTTTGAGAATTTTTATGTTGTTGAGAGTGTTGAGTAGGAGTTAGTTGATT